>CACBKA010000025.1 GCA_902539745.1 uncultured Pelagibacteraceae bacterium | reverse complement strand
CATAGCTTTATCAAATGCTGAAGAGTCAACTCTGATATTTTTACTTTTCAAAATATCGGCGGTAAGATCTAATGGAAATCCATATGTATCATATAATTTAAAAGCTATTTCTCCAGGCAGAACATTATTTTTAACTTTTTCTAAATTCTGGTCTAAAATTTTCATACCTCTTTCTAAAAGGGACGAAAATTTTTCTTCCTCATTTTTTAATGTTTCTATAATTAAATCTTTTCCAGTATTTAGTTCTGGAAAACTTTTTGACATTTCGTTTAATAGAACATCAAATAATTTAAAAAAGATCGTCTCTTTACTTCCAAGTGTATGAGCGTGTCTCATACCTCTTCTCATAATCCTTCTAAGAACGTAACCTCTCCCTTCGTTGGAAGGTAAAACTCCTTCTGCTATAAGAAAACTACTTGCTCTAAGATGATCAGCGATAACTCTATGACTTGCGATTGTGTCATTATTGATTTTGGTTTTTGTAATTTCTGATGATGCTGTTATAAGTTTTTTAAAGTGATCTATTTCATAATTATCATGGGTACCTTGTAGAACGGCTGTAATTCTCTCTAAACCCATTCCTGTATCAACTGAAGGCTTTGGTAAATTAATTCTTTTATCTTTAGAAATCTGTTCAAATTGCATAAAAACAAGATTCCAAATTTCAATAAACCTGTCTCCATCCTGATCAGAACTTCCAGGAGGGCCCCCTTTTAGTTTTTCTCCATGATCAAAGAATATTTCAGAACAAGGTCCGCAAGGTCCAGTTTCACCCATTGACCAAAAATTATCTGATGTTGAAATTTTCACTATTTTACTATCCGATAATCCAGCTACCTTTTTCCATAATTTAAAAGCTTCTTCATCCTCAGAGAAGACAGTAGCTGATAGTCTCTCTTTAGGAATTCCAAAATCCCTGGTGAGTAATTCCCACGCGTAATAAATAGCTTTTTCCTTAAAATAATCTCCAAAGGAAAAGTTTCCAAGCATTTCAAAAAATGTGTGGTGTCTTGGAGTGTAACCAACATTCTCTAGATCATTGTGTTTTCCGCCTGCTCTTATGCATTTTTGTGAAGTGACCGCTGTTTTATATGGTTTGTTTTCAACTCCTGTAAATACATTCTTAAATTGTACCATTCCTGAATTTGTAAACATTAATGTTGGATCATTATTAGGAACGATATTGCTTGATTCTACCACCTCATGATTTTTTCTTGAATAATAATCAAGAAACTTATTTCTAATATCGCTCATTAGAATTTTGCTCATATATCTATTAAATACAGATATTTTATTTGATGTCTATAACAAGAAATCACACGAAAGGTGCGAGGGGCACCTTTCGTGTGGAGAGTATAATGAAAATGTCCTTATTTTTCCGTTTCTTTTTCTTTAGCAGTTGGATTTCCTTCAATTTTTTTTGACACTAATCCAGCTTTAGTTCTAATTGCGGCTTCAATCTCTGCAGCAACTTTTGGATTGTTTTCTAAATGGAGTTTAGCGTTTTCTCGACCTTGGCCTATTTTTTCACCTTTATATGCGTACCATGCACCAGATTTTTCTACTACATCTGCTTTTGCACCTAGATCAATTAATTCACCAGATTTGCTAATACCTTTTCCGTACATAAGATCAAATTCAACCATTTTAAATGGTGGTGCAACTTTGTTTTTAACAACTTTAACTCTTGTGCTGTTTCCAATAATTTGATCTTTTTCTTTGATAGCGCCTATTCTTCTTATATCCATACGCACTGACGAATAAAATTTAAGAGCATTTCCTCCTGACGTAGTTTCTGGGTTCCCAAACATCACTCCGATCTTCATTCTTATTTGGTTAATAAAAATGACCATTGTGTTCGATTTAGAAATTGAGCCGGTTAATTTTCTTAACGCCTGACTCATTAATCTTGACTGTAGACCAACATGATGATCACCCATTTCGCCCTCTAATTCAGCTTTTGGAGTTAAAGCTGCAACCGAATCAACTACTAAAACTGATAATGATCCAGATTTTATCAACGTATCTGCGATTTCCAATGCTTGTTCTCCGGTATCTGGTTGTGAAATCAATAAGTCATCAGTTTTAACGCCTAATTTCTTTGCATATACAGGGTCTAAAGCGTGTTCTGCATCAACAAAACCACAAATTCCACCGGCTTTTTGGGCTTCAGCAACAACTTGTAAAGCTAACGTTGTTTT
>CACBKA010000024.1 GCA_902539745.1 uncultured Pelagibacteraceae bacterium | reverse complement strand
AGAAGTGCGCTCATAAATAGGTTTGTTTAAAGATAGCATTTCTCTTATTCCACGTGGACTTAAATCAAAATTATTTTTTATAAGTTTTTCAACTCTTTTCGATTTTTCTTCATCTCCATCAAAAAGATTTACGTAAATTGATAGTGGTTTTGAAACTCCTATTGCATAAGCTAATTGAATTAAACACTTGTCAGCAATTTTTGATGCTACCACATTTTTCGCAACATATCTTGCAGCATAAGCTGCTGATCTGTCAACTTTACTAGGGTCTTTGCCTGAGAATGCTCCACCCCCATGAGGTGCAGCTCCACCGTAGGTATCAACTATAATTTTTCTACCAGTAAGACCACTATCTCCGTCAGGTCCTCCGATTATAAATTGACCAGTTGGATTTACATAGAATTCTTCTTCTTTTAATTCAGATAGTAATTTTTTTGGTATTGATTTTTCTAAGTATGGTCTAACTATTTCTTTTACTTTTTTTTGATCTACATTTGATGAGTGTTGTGTTGAAATCACTATAGACTTTACTTTAATTGGTTTTCCATTTTCATAGAGCATTGTAACTTGACTTTTTGAATCAGGTTCTAAATCCCTAGCAATACCTTTTTTTCTGTCTAAAGCCATTAATTCTAAAATTTTATGTGAGTAATATATTGGTGCAGGCATAAGTACGTCGGTTTCGTTACATGCATATCCAAACATTATTCCCTGGTCACCAGCTCCTTCGTCCTTATTTCCTTTTGAGTCAACTCCCATAGCTATATCTGATGATTGTGAATGAAGATGAACATTTATATCACAATTCTTCCAGTGAAAACCTTTCTGTTCATATCCAATATCTTTGATGCATTCTCTTACTTTACTTATCAAATCCTCTTTTGAAGTTTCTGGCCCTCTTACCTCACCTGCAAGAATTACTTTGTTAGTCGTAGTTAATGTTTCACATGCTACACGAGCAAATGGATCTTTGGAAATATATGTGTCCACAACCATATCAGAAATACGATCGCAAACTTTGTCTGGATGACCTTCTGAAACTGACTCGCTTGTAAACAAATAATTTTTTGAATTCATTAAAGTTTAAATTTTTTTAATATAAAGAAAGTAATAGCATATACTATTAAAAGTAAAGCAAATATTAAATCCCTATTCATATTGATATTTTTTGATTTTAAAATAGGTAAATCTATCTCAATATTTCCAGACTCAGTAGATTTTAATGTTTTTAAAATTTTACCTTCAGGACTTATAAATGCACTTATACCTTTATTTGCAGATCTAATTGTGAAACTTCTACTTTCAATAGATCTGAAAATTGCTTTTGCGAAATGCTGATGTGGTCCTATACTTTCTCCGAACCATGCATCCTCCGAAATATTTATTATAAAATTGAAATGGTTATTTTTTTTTATGATTAGACTTGGAAAAATAATTTCATAACAAATAAGGGGGATTAAATTTATTTCATTTTTATCAAAACTTATTGGAATGATCGATTTATTATTTCCTTTTGAAAAAGAGTTGTAACCAGCAGTCACTTTTTTTAATCCAACTTTTTTTAAAACTTTTTCAAATGGAAGAAATTCACCAAATGGAACTAACTTCTGTTTATTGTATTTACCTATGACATTGACGTCATTATCTATAATGATCAAACTATTGAAGTATTTTGTATTATTGTCACTATTTTCCTTAGTATTTGCGCCAATGATAATGAGATGATTTTTTGAAAAATTACTTTTGATTAATTCTTTGAATTTATTTTTTTTAATGAAGCTTTCTTCTAATATTACACCTTCCGGCCAAACGAAAATTGTTTTTTGTTTCTCTTTCGGCTCACTTATTTTAATTAATTTTGATACTACTAAATTCTGATCCTTAAACTCATTTAAATTCATCCCAGCAGTTACAATTTTAAAATTAATTTTATTTTGTCCTTTATAGGGAATTTTACTATTTATTTTGTATGAGCCATAAAAATAATTGGAAAAAAATAAAATTATAAAGAAACTAATGAAAAAATATTTTAATTTGTCTCTTAAAAAAATAGTAGCTGGTAAAAAAAATAAAGTAATTAAAATTAAGTTAAAGGAAAAAAATCCAATATGAGATAGTATTTGTAAACTTTCCTGTGACCAAGAGAAACTATAAGCCCAAATGTTCCATGGAAAACCACCAAGAATAAAACTTCTTAAAAAATCTACTGTAGAAAACAAAATACT
>CACBKA010000023.1 GCA_902539745.1 uncultured Pelagibacteraceae bacterium | reverse complement strand
AGGAAAGTAAAAGACTTCCTTTTGCACAAGCTGCAGAAGGCTCTATTGGTATTGAAACCCTTCTTTCATTAGCACTTGAGCTTTACCACAATCAGTCACTATCACTAAAAAAAGTTATAGAAACCATAACTTGTAACCCAGCTAGAATATTAAAGATTAATAAAGGTAATTTAAAAAAAGGATCAGACGCTGATTTATGTATTTTTGACCTAAATGAGCCTTGGAAGGTCGATGTGTCAAAATTGAAATCAAAATCTAAAAATGCCGCTATAGAAAATAGAAAACTTCAAGGAAAAGTTTCAATGACTTATCTTAAGGGAGAAAGCGTTTTTAGTTTACAGTGACAACTGAAATAATCACAGTATTTATTGCATCTTATTTATCTGGTTCCATACCATTCGGTTTAATACTTACAAAGATTTTTTTAAATAAAGATTTAAGAAAAATAGGTTCAAAAAATATTGGAGCAACGAATGTTTTAAGAACAGGAAATAAAATAGTTGCCGGTCTTACTTTATTTTTAGATATATCAAAAGGTATTATACCAATTCTTATTACGAAAGAATATTTTACAGATTTAGTCTATCTATCATCCCTTGCTGCATTATTAGGTCATATATTTCCTGTTTGGCTTAGATTTAAAGGTGGAAAAGGAGTAGCAACTTATCTTGGTATAATTTTTATTTTATCCTTTAATTTAGGTGTAATTTTTTGTGTGTCATGGATTTTAATATCAATAGCTTCAAAATATTCCTCTTTAGCTTCAATTCTATCAACAATGATTGTATTTATAGTTTCTTTTTTTAATAGTAATTTTGAATTAACTAGCTATTTATTTATTACTTTTATTATTATTTTGTATACTCATAGACAGAACATTGTCAGAATAAAAAATAAATCTGAGGATAAAATTAAACTTTAAAATCAACACTTATTGCACATTGATTTGACAAACAGCTTTATTTTTGACAGTAAGATCAATAATAATGAATCTAGTTATTGTAGAAAGTCCCGCAAAAGCAAAAACCATAAACAAATACTTAGGTAAAAATTATAAAGTATTAGCAAGTTATGGTCATGTAAGAGATCTGCCTTCTAAAAACGGCTCTGTAGATCCCTCTAATAATTTTAAAATGGAATGGGAACTAGATACATTTTCAAAAAAATATGTAAAAGAGATTGCAGATGCAGCTGCTAATTCAGAAAAAATTATACTAGCAACTGACCCTGATAGAGAGGGAGAGGCTATTGCTTGGCACGTAAGAGAAATTTTAGAGAGTCGAAAGCTTTTAAAAGGAAAAAAAGTTGAAAGAGTTGTATTTAATGAAATTACAAAAAAAGCAGTTACTAACGGAATTAATAATCCTAGAGAAATAGAATCTCTTCTTGTGAATGCATATATGGCAAGAAGAGCTTTGGACTACCTTGTTGGATTCAATATATCCCCAATTTTATGGACAAAACTTCCAGGTTCGAAATCAGCAGGCCGAGTTCAATCAGTGGCTCTTAGACTGGTGACTGAGCGCGAACACGAGATTGAACTTTTTAAACCGCAAGAATTTTGGACAATTTCGTGTGACTTTAAAAACCACGACAAAATTATAAAGTCTAAACTTTCAATTTTTAATAACGAAAAGATTGAAAAGTTTTCTTTTAAGAAAAAAGCTGAGTCAGAAAATGCATTGAAAGAGATAAGATCTAAATCTTATAAAATAACAGATGTTTCATCTAAAGTTTATAAAAGAAACCCATTGGCACCTTTCACAACATCAACTTTACAACAAACTGCGTCGGGTAAATTTGGATTTGGTGCGTCAAGAACTATGCAAATCGCTCAAAGGCTTTACCAAGGAATTGATATTGAGGGGGATGCTATTGGACTTATAACATATATGAGAACAGACGGAACTCAGATTTCTAAAGATGCTATTGAAGATTTTAGAAACTTTATTAACAAAATTCATGGGAAAGAATATCTTCCGGAAAATCCTAATAGTTACATTGGAAAAAAAGCTAAAAATGCTCAAGAGGCGCACGAGGCTATAAGACCAACCGATATTACTAAAAAGCCAAGTGATATGAAAAAGTATTTAAGCACTGACCAGTCAAAACTATATGAATTAATTTGGAATAGAGCTCTTTCGTCTCAAATGACACCAGCAGAATTCGATAGAAAAAGTATCCAAATAGAGTCTCCTGATAAGAAAATTGGATTTAAAGCTAATGGATCAACCATTAAATTTGAAGGGTTTTTAAAAGTTTATAAATTTGAAGAAAAGGATGAAGATCTTAGAAATATTTTACCTGATGTAAAGATTGGAGATCAAATTGATATAAAGGAGCTAATTGATGATCAGCATTTTACAGATCCTCCTCCAAGATATTCTGAAGCCAGTTTGGTTAAAAA
>CACBKA010000022.1 GCA_902539745.1 uncultured Pelagibacteraceae bacterium | reverse complement strand
TAAATAGAAACGTGGGTCATCTTATGACTAATCCCTCAATTTTGTTGAAGGATGGATCTGAAATTCCAGAGGGTATAATGGATGCATTTATTTCAACACTTTGTGCTTTACATGATTTTAAAAATAAAAAGAATTCGAGAACTGGGTCTGTTTACATCGTCAAACCTAAAATGCATGGACCTGATGAAGTAAGTTTCACAAATGAAATTTTTGAGAATGTTGAGAAATGCCTTGGGCTAAATAAATTTACTATAAAAGTAGGGATTATGGATGAGGAAAGAAGAACTACTGTAAATTTGAAAGAATGTATTCGCAGAGTAAAAGAAAGAGTGGTTTTTATTAATACTGGTTTCCTGGATAGAACCGGAGACGAGATGCATACCTCTTTTGAGTCTGGTCCAATGATTTTTAAAGCTGATATGAAAAAATCTGTATGGTTAAATACTTACGAGAATTGGAATGTCGATGTAGGTTTATCTTGTGGCTTCTCTGGTAAAGCACAAATAGGTAAAGGGATGTGGGCAATGCCAGACAGGATGTCGGATATGATGGATCAAAAAATAGGTCATCCAAAATCTGGTGCAAACTGTGCATGGGTACCATCGCCAACAGCTGCAACGCTTCATTCGATTCACTATCACAAAATTAATGTTTTTGAAAAACAATCAGAAATTAGTAAAAGAAAAAAAGCTGATATTAAAAATATTCTTGAAATACCAAAAGCAGATAGACCAAATTGGTCAGTGGAGGATATTAATAAAGAATTAGAAAATAATGCTCAGGGTATTTTAGGTTATGTTGTTAGATGGATTGATCAGGGTGTTGGTTGTTCAAAGGTACCAGATATTAACAACATAGGTTTGATGGAAGATAGAGCTACATTAAGAATATCTTCTCAACATATGGCTAATTGGCTACACCATAATATTTGTACAAAAGATCAAGTAATGAAGGTTTTAAAAAAAATGGCAGCAATTGTAGATAAGCAAAATGCCAATGATAAAAACTATATTCCAATGTCACAAAATTTTGAGAAGTCGTTTGCATTCACGGCGGCTTGTGATTTAGTTTTTAAAGGAAAAGATCAACCGTCTGGATATACTGAACCTTTACTTCACAAAAAAAGACTTGAAAAAAAAGCTAGTCACTAGAAACTGGAACTCTATTTTTAAAAGCTGAAACTAAAGTGCCATCATCTAATTGTTCGATTTCTCCACCTACTGGTAATCCTTGACCAAGCTTAGAAATTTTAATCTTATCATTCTTAATTACGTCTTCTATGTAATGAGCTGTAGTTTGACCTTCTACAGTTGCACTTGTAGCAATAATAACTTCTTTCAAATTATTTTTTTTTACTCTTTTAACCAAGGAGTCTATTAGCAAATTTTTTTTTTCATATTTTTCATCAGAATTCAATGTACCTCCTAAAATATGAAAGTGTCCTTTATATATATTTGCTGACTCAATTACCCACATATCGGATAAATTTTCTACAACACAGATTTTGTCATAATTATTAGTTTCAGTTTCGCAGATACATTTTTGTGTAGTAATTTTAAGATTACCGCAATCATTACAACGGGTAACATTTTTATAAACATTCGCTAAAAGTTTAGCCAAAGGTTTAATCATATTCTCTTTATTATTTATTAATTTTAATATTATTCTTTTTGCAGACTTAGGCCCAAGTCCTGGTAGCTTAGAAAAATTTTTAATAAGTTCTTCTATTTCTGGAATATTATTATTCATTTAAAACGGTAATTTAAAATCAATTGGAAAATTTGCGACACCTGTTGCTTTTAATAATTCTTCAGATGTTTTTTTTTTAAGCTTTTCTTTAGCATCATTGTGAGCAGCTATAATAAGATCGTTAATTATTTCACTTTTTTCATTTTTTGCATCTGAAGAAATAGTTATAGATTTCATTTCATAATCCCCTTTTAAAATAACTTTAACCAAATTTCCTCCAGCGAAACCTTCGACTTCAATTTTTTTTATATTTTCCTGGACCTCTTTCATTTGGTCTTGCATTTTTTTTGCTTTTGAAAGCATGTCCGAAAAATTATTCATTTTCTTCCTCTACTTTAATTAAATCGATATCCGGAAATATACTTGAAATTTCCTTATAAAGACCACTTTGTTTCTCCTCGTCTAATATCTTTTTATTTGCGTTTAATTTTTCTTCAAAAAATGTTTTTCCACCATCTTCTTTGCTTAAAGTTATAATCCATCTTTTCCCTGTCCATTTAAGCAAACTTTGAGATAATTTTTTTATAAAATTTCTATTTAATTTTTCATTAAAATTTATATCTATTTTTCCATTTTCAAATCTTATTAATTTTACATTTCTCTCGAGATCATATTTTAGTTCAGCGTCTTTTTCCTCTCCAGAAATAGTAATTAAATCTTCAAAAGAATTGATGTCAAATTTAGGTTGCGCATCATTTTTTTTATCAATATTTTTTTCTTTTAAAACTTTTATTTGATCAATACTTTTTAGTTGTTGTTTTACTGGATTTGTAAGATTTTGCTCTAGTTGTTTTTCCTCAATAATTTTTTTTTGACCAATTGGATCACTCGTTACCTGTGAAGAGTGACTTTCAGGTTTGTCGAATTCTTCAATACTTTTCACATGTATTAACTGAAGTAAATACATTTCTAAAGTCAACTGCTCATTTGAAACTGTTTTTAAATCTTCAATGGTCTTTATTGTAATTTGCCAAAATAAAGCAAGGTCCTCATTATTTAAACCTTTAGTGCTCGACTCTATTAAATCTATCTCGCTTTCAGAAATAAAAAGATCTTTTTCAATTGAGCCTAAATTTATTCTTCGACTAAACAAAT
>CACBKA010000021.1 GCA_902539745.1 uncultured Pelagibacteraceae bacterium | reverse complement strand
TTGATAACCTTCCCCTCACTTTCCATTTTAAAATGGACAAAAATACCTTTCTTATTTTTTTTAATCTTGTTAGCTAAATTTAACAAACCCCATTTTTCAGTTTTTAATATTTTTCCTGATTTATCAATTATTTTAGAATATTTGGATATAAGGCTTTCAACCTCTTTTTCTGAAAGATCTTGTTTTCCAACAATTGTGTGCTCGTAAAACGCCATTTTTGTAATAAAATAATACTTTTTAAGTCGAGACTTATACTATTTAAATTTTGTTTGTACAATAGTAATAATAATGAAATTTATATTTTATTAAAATGAAAACTCTAATGTTTCCAGGTCAAGGTTCACAATCAGTCGGAATGGGTGTCGATTTATATAAAAATTTTGAATTAGTAAAAAAGATTTTTAATCAAGCAGATGAAAAATTAAATTTTCATTTATCAAAAATAATATTGGATGGCCCTGAAAATGAGCTTAAACTTACCAAAAATACTCAGCCAGCAATAATGACATTAAGTTACTCAATTTATAAACTTATTGTCGAAGAATTTGGTATTGATATTAAAAATATAAAATATTTTTGTGGACATTCATTAGGTGAATATAGCGCTCTAGTTTCAATTGGATCACTCACATTTGAAGATGCTTTATATCTTTTGCATGAGAGAGGTAAATCAATGCAGGAGGCCGTTCCCGAAGGTCGCGGTGCAATGTTAGCTGTTTTAGGAATTAAATTAGAAGATATAGAGAAATTGATTAATGAAATAAAAGTTAAGGGGATATGCGAAATTGCAAATGACAATTCAGATAGTCAAGTAATTTTAAGTGGCGAAAAAAAAGCAATAGATGAAATTAGTGACATTTTAAAAAAAAATAAAAAAAAATCAATTTTTTTACCTGTCAGCGCTCCTTTCCATTGTTCTTTAATGAAAAGTGCAGCTGAAAAAATGAAAGATAAAATTCTTAAAACAAATTTTAAAAAACCAAATAAGGAAATAATCAGCAACGTTACTGCAAGACCAGTAGTGGATACCGAGATTATTAAAAAATTATTAATCGACCAGATTAGTTCTAAAGTAAGATGGAGAGAAAGCCTTCTATATATGGTAGAAAATGGTGTTAATGAATTTATTGAAATTGGTCCTGGTAAAGTTTTATCAGGTTTAGCTAAAAGAATTGGTGGAAATATCAATGTCAAAAGTATAAATACAATTGAAGATATCAAAAGTCTTAAATGATAAATTTTAAAAATAAAAAAATCTTGATTACAGGTGCCACTGGTGGAATTGGTGGTGCATTAGTTAAAAAGTTTAGCTCCCTTGGAGGAACTATTTTAGGTACTGGTACAAAACCAGAAAAACTAGATATTATAAAAAAAGAAAACCCTGAAGTAAAAACCAAAAAGTTTAATCTTTCAGACCATAATGAAATTGAAAATTTTATAAATTCTACAACATCCGAATTAGGTGGATTAGATATTTTAATAAATAATGCGGGAATGAATATTGATAATTTATCATTAAGAATGAAAGATGAAGACTGGAAAAAAGTAATTGATGTTAATCTAACTTCTACTTTTTTATTATCAAAATATGCGATTAAAAATATGCTTAAAAATAAATTTGGAAGAATTGTAAATATTACCTCTATCGTGGGCCATACAGGAAATCTTGGTCAATCTAACTACTCTGCATCGAAATCAGGTATAATCGGAATGTCCAAAAGTTTAGCGATAGAGTATGCAAAAAAAAATATTACAATTAATTGTGTATCACCTGGATTTATAGTTTCAGACATGACTGATGCAATTAACGAAAAGGTTAAACTTAATTTGATCTCAAGAATACCCATGGCTAAATTAGGAACGGCAGAAGATGTATCGAATTGCGTTGCCTTTTTATCTTCTGATTTGGCCTCATATGTTACAGGTGAAACAATACATGTTAATGGCGGAATGTATATGTCTTGACAAAAAAACAGAAAAAATTTAATACGGTTAATAAATATTCAAAAAGGAATTTAAAAATGACAAAAGATGTAGGAGCAACAGTTAAGAAGATAGTAGCAGATCACCTAGGTGTAGACGAACAAAAGGTAACTGAAGAAGCAAGTTTTATTGATGATCTCGGTGCGGACAGTTTAGACACAGTTGAATTAGTCATGGCTTTTGAGGAAGAGTTTGGATCAGAAATTTCTGATAGTGAAGCTGAAAAAATTTTAACAGTTGGAGATGCAATAAAATTTATTGAGAGTCACTCTAATTAATTAAAGTAATTTTTTTCACTAAATGAATAAATCTAAAAAGCCTTTGATGCTTGTGCTATCATCACCTTCTGGGGCTGGAAAGACAACTCTTTCAAAAAAAATTCAACAATCTAACAGTTCTTTTGAAATTTCAGTATCTCACACAACAAGAAAACCACGACCAAATGAAGTTGACGGCGTAGACTATCATTTCGTAAGCAAAGAAAAATTTAGTTTACTTTTGAAAGAGAAAGCTTTTTATGAGCATGCACAAATATTTGGAAATTTTTACGGGACATCTAAAACTTCGATAAAAAAAATAACAAACAATAATCATAACGTTTTATTTGATATTGACTGGCAAGGAAGCGAGCAACTGAGCAAGTTTAAAGAATTAAACTTGGTTAAAGTATTTATTCTTCCACCCAGCAAGGAGGAATTAGAAAAAAGGCTAATTGCACGAAATCAGGATGATAAAGAGGCAATCAAAAGAAGAATGCTTGCATACTCTAAAGATATCTCTCATAAAAAAGATTATGATTATGTTCTCATTAATGACAATGTTGAAAATTGTTTTAATGAACTTAAAAAAATTGTTTCAAAACATCTAAATTGAATAAATTAATTAATTTTTTTTTCATATTTTTCAGTTATTCTAAAAAAATCATTACTTGATAAATCTGCTGGCCTTTTATTTAAATCAATTTTTAATAATTTAGCAATATCCTTATAATTCTTAAAAATTTTTGAAAAGGGTTTATTTATCATTTTTCTTTTAGTGGAAAAAAAGATTTG
>CACBKA010000020.1 GCA_902539745.1 uncultured Pelagibacteraceae bacterium | reverse complement strand
TTGTTGTTAGAAATTTTTGGTTTTTATCTATTAGGATTGCCAAATCTTTAGTCATTGACCCACTTTCAACAGTTTCAATACAAACTTTTTCTAGATTATCTGAAAACTTAATTAATTCATCATTACCATCCAATTGGCCTCTATGAGTCAAGCCTCTAGTCCATGCAAAAATAGATGCAATCGGATTTGTTGAAGTTTCCTTGCCTTGCTGATGTTGCCTATAATGCCTTGTCACTGTGCCGTGAGCCGCCTCGGCTTCTGCTATTTTACCATCTGGTGTTCTAAGCACACTAGTCATTAAACCTAATGAACCGTAACCCTGAGCCACTGTATCAGATTGGACATCACCATCATAATTCTTACATGCCCAAATATATTTACCACTCCACTTCATTGCACACGCAACCATGTCATCAATTAATCTATGTTCATAAGTAATTCCGACCTCTTCAAACTTTTTCTTAAATTCTTTCAGATAAATCTCCTCAAAAATATCTTTGAATCTTCCATCGTAAACTTTCAAAATGGTATTTTTAGATGAAAAATAAACTGGCCATTTTCTTATTAAACCATAATTTAAACATGCTCTAGCAAAATCTTTTATTGAACTATCCAAATTGTACATTGATAGAGCTATACCCGAGTCATTAAACTCAAAAACTTCATGTTCAATTTTCTTTTTTCCATCCTCAGACTCCCATTTAATTGTCATTTTACCTTTTCCAGGAACTTTAAAATCTGTAGCTCTATATTGATCCCCAAATGCATGTCTCCCTACTATTACACTTTCGGTCCAATGCGGAACAAGTCTAGGTACATTTTTACATATTATTGGTTCACGAAAAATAGTTCCTCCAACAATATTTCTTATTGTCCCATTTGGTGATCTCCACATTTTCTTTAAATTAAACTCCTTTACTCTCGCTTCGTCTGGAGTAATTGTTGCACACTTCACCCCAGCACCAAATTTTTGAATCGCTTTAGCGCACTCAATTGTCACCTGATCATTTGTTTTATCTCTATTTTCCATTCCAAGATCATAGTATTTAAGATCTATATCTAAGTATGGTTCGATTAATTTTTTTTTAATAAATGACCAAATAATACGGGTCATTTCATCACCATCAAGCTCTACTACTGGATTTTTTACTTTAATTTTAGCCATAATAAAAATTTAAATTGATAATTTAAGATTTTTATACATATTAACTCATTATTAGCAAATTATAAGTTATGATGTTTGAAAAAATATTTCCCAAAGTTCACCCAGAAGGATATAAATTTTTAATTATTTCCTTAATAATAACACTCGTTTTATTGTCAATATCCAGCTTTTTTGGCTTCATTTTTATTTTTGTTACAATTTGGGTCTATTATTTTTTTAGAGATCCAGAAAGAATTGTTATAGAGGATTCAAATTATTTGGTGAGTCCTGCTGACGGGAGAATTTCATCCATTAGCGAAGTAAAAGGACCAATAGAATTAGGTTTAGATAATAAGCAATTTACTAAAGTAAGTATTTTTATGAATGTCTTTGATTGCCATGTTAACAGATCGCCTTCAAATGGGGAAATAGAAGAGATATTTTATAAACCGGGTAAATTTGTAAACGCATCTCTAGATAAAGCTAGCGAGGAAAATGAGAGAAATTATTTCAAAATTAAGAGTGAGGAAACTAATGAAAATATAGTTGTTGTTCAAATTGCAGGTTTAATTGCTAGAAGGATAGTTACTCAAGTACATAAATCTCAAAAAGTCAAACAAGGTGAAAGACTTGGAATGATTAGATTTGGTAGTCGAGTTGACATATATTTTAGTCAAAGAAATACAATGGTTAAAGTTGGCCAAAATGTTATTGCAGGGGAAAGTTTAATAGCAAGAAAGTAAATGAATAAAAAAAAATTCAAAATAGTTTCGGTAAATAAGACAAGGTATATTCTACCAAGTGTTCTCACCCTTGTTGGTGTTTGTCTAGGAATAAGTTCAATTAAATTTGCAATGGACGGAAATTATACATTTGCAGTACTATTTTTAATTGTTGCTGCAATTTTAGACGGACTAGATGGAAGAGTTGCAAGATTAATAAAGGGAACATCAAATTTTGGAAAAGAACTAGACTCATTAACAGATTTTGTTAGCTTTGGTATTGCACCTGCATTTATAATTTATTTTTGGGAGTTAAATAAATTAGGTAAAATTGGATGGCTATTAGTTTTGTTTTATGCAGTATGTTGTGTATTAAGATTAGCAAGATTTAATTTAACTAAGTTTGAAGATAAAGAGGAATGGAAAAATAATTTTTTTCAAGGTATTCCATCACCTGCTGGCGGATGTTTAATATTATTACCTTTAATCTTTGATTTATCCAACTTTTCAGATTTGATTAGTTTAAAAGTTATTACGCCATATCTAACTATAATAGTATCATTACTTTTAATTTCAAAATTACCCACATACTCTTTTAAAAAAATTTCAATCAAAAGAAATATGACAATATTTCTTTTACTGGGAGTTGGGCTATTTTTTGTCTCTATTATACAATTCACTTTTGAAACTTTATCATTGGTACTATTTATTTATTTATTACTCATACCTTTAGGTATTTTAAATTATAATAAAAAATCCAAATCAATTGAAAATGACTTAATAGAGGAAGACCACCAAGATATTTTGTAATTTTAAATGGATAAAACAAACTATCAGGATCACTTTTTTTTTAGAGCAAAAACATTAGGTTACCGTTCAAGATCAGCTCTTAAATTAATTGAATTAAACAAAAAGTTTAAATTTCTCAAAAATGGTTTAAATATTTTAGATGTTGGATCATATCCAGGAGGTTGGTGCCAGGTTATTCAGAAAAAAAATAATAAAGGAAAAACTTTAGGAATAGATTTAAAAAAAATAGAGCAAATAAAAGGTATTAAATTAATTGAAGGGGATTTTCTTGATACAAATTCCAAAAAAAAAATAAATGAATATTTTGCTTCAAGCATTGATCTAATTTTATCTGATATGGCTTCAAATACCACTGGTAACAAGGGTTTAGATTGTATGAGGACCAATCAATTGTGCCTTGATGTATTAGACTTTTCTAAAAATAAACTAAGTAAAAATGGTGTTGTTATTTCGAAGTTTTTTATGGGTGAAGAATTTAATGAAATAAAAACTAAAGCAAAAAAAAACTTTAAAAAAATTGATTTTTTTAAACCACAGTCAAGCAGAGGTGAGTCAAGAGAAAGCTATATACATTGTTGTGGATTAAGTACATAATGATTAAATATTTATGACAAAAACAAAAAAATATTTATTTTTTATCATACTAATAAGTATTTTAAATATGAATGGAATAACAAAAGAAAATTTCTTTTCAGAAGGGGTTAAACTTTTTAATGAAAAAAAATTTAACGAATCTAAATTTAAATTTGAACAGGATATTGTTTTTAATCCAAAAAGTGAGAATTCTTATCTTTATTTAGCCAAAATATTTAAAGAAAGAGAGAACGATGAACTTCAGGAGCAAAATTTAAATACTGTTATATTAATAAATCCAAAGAATGAGGAGGCTTTATATCTATTGACACTTCTAAATATAAAAAAATCAGATTATGAAGAATCTGACAAATTAATTAAAAAATTTAATAAAGTTTGTAAAAAAATTTGTGAGAAAAAATCTGAACTGATTTTGAAATTAAAAACTTTAGAGACAAATTAAAAGTTTTTATATGAGCCCTATAAAAAAAATAAATAATATTAAAAATTTAAAAAGAAAAATCGTTTGCCTTACTGCATATTCAAAACCATTGGCTAAAATTTTGGATAAATATTGTGATATTATATTAATGGGTGACTCAGTAGCGACAGCTTTTTATGGAATGAAAAATACTAGAGAAATTAAGTTAGACACTATGATCAACCATGCAATAAGCGTTAGGAAGTCAATTAAAAAAAGTCTATTAGTATTTGACATGCCTTTCAATACTTACAGAAATATTAAGGAAGCTAAAAGAAATATTAAAAAAGTTTTACTCAAAACAAATTGTGATGCCGTTAAATTAGAAAGTAATGGAAAAAATTTTAAAATTTTAAAAACTTTGACTAACTCTGGTATAAAAGTGATGGGTCATATAGGATATACACCACAATATAAAAAAAAATTTTCTCCGCAAGGTCTTCTACATAGGGAAGAAATAAAATTAATGAATGAGGCAAAAAATATTGAAGATGCTGGTGCCTTTGCAATTGTTCTTGAATGTGTGAATGCGGACTTAGCAAAAAAAATTACTAAAAATTTGCAAATACCAACCATTGGTATTGGATCATCCAAGTATTGTAATGGACAAATTTTAGTATTAGATGATTTAATTGGTTTAAGTGGTTTTTATCCTAAATTTGTTAAAAAATATATTAGTTTAGAAAAAAT
>CACBKA010000019.1 GCA_902539745.1 uncultured Pelagibacteraceae bacterium | reverse complement strand
GAATAAAAATATGAAATCAACCGATACTCCTATTGGTATTCCGAAAATTGCTTCTTGATCAAACCACTGAAAACCAACCAATCTTTTTACAGAAAGACCACCATGAGAGATTATATCTGGAGCATATTTGCCAAAATAAGAGAATAGTAGAAAACAAACTGCTATAATAACTAAAGGTAAACCAATTGCCCGTCTTGTGGCTTCTAAAAGAATTACAATACCAATAGCCCCTATAATAAGTTCTACTGGAACTTTAAAACCGAACATTTCTTTAACTAAAAGTATTCCTCCTCTATTTACTAAATCGTCATAAAAAAAATAAATGTATAAACAACAAAACGCAGCAACTATACTTATCAGGATGTCGATTACTGAAATTTTTTTTCCTCTTACTGCTGGAAAAATCAAAAAAGCTAGTGTCAAAGCAAAGCCCAAGTGAATAGCTCTGGCTGGTAAACCTTTGAACATTCCAAAATTAAACCAAAAAGGGAAAGGAGAAGCATACCAAAGCTGGAAGAATGTCCAGAGAATGGCGATACTAAAAACTATTTTTAAATGAATTCCTGTTAAATTACGAGTTGGAGAAATATCTTCTTGAATTTTGTCTTTAATCTTATTCTGAACGTTTTGATTCATTTTAGTTAAGATACATTATTATAAAAAAAAAGGCCCAAAAAATATTGGGCCTTTTTAATTTAATTATTTATTAAGATTACATTAATCCAGCTTCTTTATAATACTTAATAGCACCAGGATGTAATGGAGCCGATAAACCATCAGCTATCATATTTTTCTTTTCCAGTGGTCCAAAAGCTGGATGTTGAGCTCTGAAATCATCAAAGTTTTCCATAACCGCTTTTGTTACTAAGTATACAAGCTCTTCAGAAACATTTGCACTTGTTACAACAGTAGCTTTTACACCGAATGTTGTAGCGTCTTTTTTCTGATTTGAGTAAGTACCTGCTGGGATTACAGCTTTAGCATAATAGTCAGCTCCGTCAATTAAGCCTTGAACTGGTGCTCCAGTCAAATTAATCGGGCTTGCTTTTGCTTTACAAGTTGCTGCTTGCTCCATAGCACCATTAGGAAATCCTACTGAATATCCGAATGCATCTATTTTTCCGTCGCAAAGAGCTTTTACTTGTTCAGATGAAGTAAGTTCTGTTGTTGCTTTGAACATACTCATGTCTGCACCCATAGCTTTCATTAATTCTTCCATTGTTCCTCTTTGACCAGAACCTGGGTTTCCAATATTAACTGTTTTTCCTTTTAAGCCTTTAAAATCTTTAATTTTAGATTTTTTACTAGCCCAAATTTGGAAAGGTTCATTGTGAACAGAAAATACAGCTCTTAAGTCGCTGAACTGCTTTCCTTCCCATTTGCTTGAACCGTTATATGCATGAAACTGCCAGTCAGACTGAGCAACACCAAATTGAAACTCTCCATCTTTGATTTGTCCAATATTATAGTTAGAACCACCTGTTGAAGGTGCAGTACATCTGTAAGCTTTAGCTGTACCTTTTTTTCTTCCGTGCTCAGCACTTATCGCTTGTTTGTGTAACATTTTACAAATGGCGTTACCAGTTTGGAAATAAACTCCAGTTGGTCCACCTGTTCCAATTGTAAAAAACTCAGCAGCTTTTGCTACTGACATCATCGGTAAAGATAATGCAAACAACATTGCTATAGCTGAGATAGTAGAGATTATTCTCTTCATTTTTCCCCCTTGTCTTAATTGTACAATTAAGTAAATCGTATCAATACGTAAAGGGCATTGTAAAACTAAATAACTTAATTTGGACGTCAATTTTATATTGAAACTAGAGTGTTTTAGACCACTCTACTAATTTATTGGTTCCTTCAACAACATTTGGAGCATATTTTTTAACAAGATCATCATCTAGTTTTTTACTACTATTAATATTTTTTAGAAAAATATCCCCATCAAAATCAGTGTAACTGAGCCTTGCTAACATTTTTTTTGATTTAAAACCAAAGTCCGAACCAGGCAAAAGTGCTACACCAGTTTTGTTGATTATATCGTCACACATTTCTGTGGAGCTCGAAAATTTAGAATTTAAAAACTCAGGCATTAGATAAAATGCCCCCTTAGGTGGATTAATTAAAACTTTATTAGATTTTAAATGATTAAAAACATAATTTCCTACAAGTTTTAAAATAGATCTAGTTTTATTTAAATAATCACTATAATCACCTTTATAAGCTTCCACAGCTGCAAATTGTAAAGGGCTATTTACCGTTGAGTATGACTCACTGGCTAAAGTTTTTAATGCATTTAAAAAATCTTTTTGACCATTAGGTACTGCAAAAAAACCTAATCGCCAACCCCCTGCACCACACCATTTGCTTAAACCACCACTTATGAAAGTGTTTTCAGAACAAAATTTTGAAATAGATTCATAACTTTTATCAAAAGTTAAGTCTGTATATATTTCATCAGATAGAATTTTAATATTATACTGTTTTACGACATTAGCGATTTGATTTAAATTATTACAAACTGAACCAGATGGATTATTTGGAGAGTTAAGTATTAGTATAATATTTTTTTTTCCAATAGATTTTATTTTATCCTCAAGTTGTTTTGCTGTTGGAAACCAATTATTATCTAATGTTGTTTCAATCCAATGAACTTTATTTTTAGCTATTTCTGCTTGAGGTTCATACGAAACCCAACTTGGGGCAGGTAAAATTATTTCTCCATTAAATACTACATGCATTAACAACATTGCTTCTTTTGAACCAGGAGTTATAATTATATTTTCTTTATTATAATCAACACCTGTTCTTCTTAATAAATATTTTGAAATTGCTTCCCTTAATTCAGGAAGTCCCTGCATAGGTAAATAATCTTTTTTATGAGCATTATCTCTTAAAACTGAAACTATTTTTTCTGGGATTGGAAAGGGAGATTGGCCAAAACCAAAGTTAAATACTTTCTTTCCATCTTTTAACAATTGTTTTATTTTTTCATTTATTGCTAAAGTAGCTGAAGGTTTTAAATTAGCGATATTTTTTTTTATATCATCGTCCACTGTCTTTAAATAGTACTACAGATATTATTTATTAAAATAGAACGTTTGACAAAGTGATTCGGTCATGATTTAATCATCTTTTGTTCTCTAACCTAGTCTATATGTAGTGTTTAAAAAAAATTACAGCACAAATTGATGAATGACAGCAAAAATAAAATTGTAGCTATTTTGGGTCCAACAAACACTGGCAAAACATACATGGCTATTGAAAAAATGTTAGAATTTAATTCAGGTATTTTTGGTTTACCCTTAAGACTTCTAGCAAGAGAAGTTTATGATAAGTGTGTTCTGAAACTGGGAACAGAAAAAGTTGCTTTAATAACCGGTGAAGAAAAAATTATACCTTCTGATGCCAAATATTATATTTGTACTGTCGAGTCTATGCCTAAGGACAAAATAGTAGATTTTGTTGCTGTTGATGAAATTCAAATGTGTGGTGATACCGAAAGAGGGCACATATTTACAGACAGGTTGCTAAATTTTAGAGGTGAAGCCCTTACTATGTTTTTAGGATCCCAGATTATGAAAAATATCATTTCACAACTTTTAAAAAATGTAGAATTTATTAATCAAGAGAGATTTTCAAAACTATCCTATAATGGGTCTAAAAAAATTTCACGATTAAATAGAAAAAGTGCAATTATTGCTTTCTCAATTGAGGAAGTTTATGCTTTAGCAGAATTAGTAAGGCGCCAAAAAGGAGGTTCCGCCGTAATAATGGGATCTTTAAGTCCCAAAACAAGAAATTCACAAGTAGAGCTTTACCAGTCAGGAGATGTGGACTACCTAGTTGCAACAGATGCAATTGGAATGGGTATTAATATGGACATTGAACAAATTAACTTCTCAAGTCTTAGAAAATTTGATGGAAAAAAAAGACGAAGACTAAGAATGACTGAGATTTCTCAAATTGCAGGTAGAGCAGGTAGATTTAAAAATGATGGATATTTTGGAATAACTGGAGATTGTGAAAATCTTGAAGCTGACGAAATCGAAAGAATAGAAAAACATAATTTAGATGATATGAGATTTTTGTACTGGAGAAATTCAAAATTAGATTTTTCTGACTCTGAAAGATTGATTAATTCTCTTGAAAAAAAATCTGGGGACAAAAATCTTCATAAAATCTCTGAGTCGATAGATGAAAATATATTAAAATACTTAATCAAAGACAAAAAAATTAAAGTTTCGCCAAATAATCTAGAGCTACTTTGGGAGTGTTGTCAAATACCTGATTTTCAAAAAAAGGCTTTTAATCATATTGAAGTTGTTACAAAAGTTTTTGACTTTTTGACTTCTAATAAAAATCGCATACCTAACGATTACATGAAAAATCAACTTAAAGGTTTAGACAAATATCATGGAAATATAGATGTAATCTCAAATAAAATTTCAAATGTACGGACGTGGTCGTATGTGGCAAATAAAAAAAATTGGGTTGAAAACTCAGATTACTGGATTGAAGCAAGTAAAAATATTGAGGATTTTTTATCTGAAAGACTTCACCAAGAACTTACTAAAAGTTTTATAGATAAAAGGATAAGTGCTTTGTCAAGAGATCTAAAGCAAGATCTTAAATTAGACACAACAATAAAAGAAAATGACGATGTGATAATTAACAAACAGATGATAGGAAACCTAAAAGGGCTAAAGCTAAATTTGGAGTTTACAAAAGGTACGCTTGATACAGATATAAAATCTTTAAAGAAAGCCGCTAGGCAAGGAATTGCGAACGAGCTTATAAACAGAGCAAAAGAAATTATTGAAAAAAAAGAACTTGAGTTTAGGGATGACTTTAAAATCTATTGGAAAAACAATCCTATAGCAAAAATAAAAAAAGGATCAAACTACCTATCTCCAGAAATT
>CACBKA010000018.1 GCA_902539745.1 uncultured Pelagibacteraceae bacterium | reverse complement strand
CACAAATGGTTAAGGAAGTTGCCAGTAAAACAAACGATAATGCTGGCGATGGAACTACAACTGCAAGTATTTTAGCTCAAGCAATAGTTGGTGAAGGTATTAAATATGTGACAGCAGGAATGAATCCTATGGACATAAAAAGAGGTATTGATAAAGCTGTTGAAAGTGTAATCGAAAGTCTTAAAAAAACTTCAAAAAAAGTAAAAGCAAACGAAGAAGTTGCTCAAGTTGGTACTATATCTGCAAATGGTGAAAAGGAAATTGGAGATATGATTTCAAAAGCAATGCAAAAAGTTGGTAATGAGGGTGTTATTACCGTTGAGGAAGCAAAAGGGATACAAACAGAATTAGATGTGGTTGAAGGAATGCAATTTGATCGTGGATATTTATCTCCTTATTTTGTAACTAATGCAGATAAAATGACAACTGAATTAGATAATCCTTTAGTTTTACTACATGAAAAAAAATTAACAAACTTACAACCAATGGTGCCGCTTCTTGAATCTGTAGTACAAGCTAACAGACCATTAATGATAATTTCTGAAGACGTTGAAGGAGAGGCGCTAGCCACACTTGTTGTTAATAAACTTAGAGGTGGTTTAAAAGTCGTTGCGGTAAAAGCTCCAGGCTTTGGAGATAGAAGAAAAGAAATGTTAGAGGATATTGCGATTTTAACTGGTGGGCAGGTTATATCTGAAGATCTTGGTACTAAATTAGAGAATGTTAAGATTAATAATTTAGGCTCTTGCAAGAAAGTTAAGATTGATAAAGAGAATAGCACAATAGTAGCTGGTACAGGTAAAAAAGCTGATATTGAAGCAAGATGTAATCAAATTAGAAAACAAATCGAAGAAACTACATCCGATTATGATAAAGAAAAACTTCAAGAAAGATTAGCAAAACTAGCCGGTGGTGTTGCAGTGATCAAAGTTGGTGGAGCCACAGAAGTTGAAGTTAAAGAGAGAAAAGATAGAGTTGAAGACGCACTAAACGCAACTAGAGCAGCTGTCGAAGAAGGTGTTGTAGTCGGTGGTGGTTGCGCATTACTTTATGCTTCTCAAGAGTTAGATAAAGTTAAAGTTAAAGGTGATGATCAAAAAGCTGGTGTGGATATAATCAAAAAAGCTTTACAAGCACCTATTAGACAAATTGCAGCAAACGCTGGTGTTGATGGATCGGTAGTGGTTGGAAAACTATTAGATGGAAAAAAACATAGTCACGGGTTTGATGCACAAGAAGAACAATATTGCGATATGTTCTCTAAAGGTATTATTGATCCAATGAAAGTTGTTAGATCAGCTCTTCAAGATGCATCGTCGATTGCTGGTCTGTTGATCACAACAGAAGCGATGATAGCTGACAAACCAGAGGAAAAAGATGCTGGTCCTGCTATGCCTCCTGGAGGAATGGGTGGAATGGGAGGAATGGGTGGAATGGGAATGTAATCCCTATCACTTTAAGGAATTTAAAAAAGGCTGCAATTTCGCAGCCTTTTTTTTTGAGTAAAATAGACAAGCCTGAGATTTTAAAATTAACCCGTCTTTTAAAATTCTGAGATTATTATCTTTCAAAGTTTTACCTGTAGAAGTTATATCTGTAATAATTTCTGAAGACCCAATAAAAGGATAGGTCTCTGTTGCACCAAGACTAGGAACTATTTTGTATTGTGTAATACCTTTTGAAACAAGAAAAGTATTTGTCAGATTAGGATATTTGGTTGCAACTCGTAATCTTGTATTTTTTTTATCTCTAAAATCAAATGAAACCTCCTCTAAATCAGCTAAGGTTTGTACATCAATCCAATCATCTGGAACAGCAATCACAACGTTTGCTAAACCAAAGTCTAGTTTTTTCTTAATTTCAATCTTTTGTCTCAGGTTTGCGGCTGATTCATTTAAAAGATCTAAACCTGAAATCCCAATATCAAGTGTGTCATCACCAATTCTTTGGATGATTTCTTTTGCATGCAAATAAATTACTTTGATATTGGGAAAATTTTTTACTTCAGCAAAATAATTTCTTTCTCCACCATTTGTATTAAGTTTTAAATTATTTTTATCAAGAAAGCTTATTGAACTCTCTTTCAATCTACCTTTGCTTGGTAACCCTATAGTTATTAAATTTTTCATATTTTTAAATTATTTAAATTGATTGCAGCACCTACCGCTGAAATATTTTTATCAGATCCAAGATTTTTCAACAAACCATCGTACCTACCACCTCGTGCTATTTCTTTGTTTGATGAACTGTATATCTCAAATACTACTCCAGAATAGTACTCAATATCTCTACCAAAATTTGTAGAAAAAGTAATTTTAGAATTCAATCTAGATAAATTTTTCAGACTTGATAGATCTTTAAAAACACTCCTGCTTAATTGATTTTTATCAATAAAATTATTTAATGTTTTATCAAGTTTATCCAGTGAACAATTAATTTTTAAAAAATCTTTGATAATTCTAACAATTTTTTTATTTTCTTTAAATAATCGTGGGTCTTTAATTTTTCTATCAAATCTATGTATAATTTCCGAAACTTTTCGGCTAGCAACTTCTGTGTTTTGATCAATATTCCTCATTTCATAAAACCTTTTCTTGTCCAATTCCACTGTAGCAGGATCAACGTCAGAATTTGTTTCAAGCCTATTAAGTAAATCTTCAAAATATTTTGGTCGCCAAAAGTGTCTTTTTAATCTCATTCTCCATCTTTCGGGTATTTTTAAGGACTCGATTAATTGCTTGAATAAACTTACATCGCCAACTTTGATTGATATATTTTTAATTTTTATTTTATTAATTGAACTAGTTATTGTTTTTAAAACTTTTAAATCATCAGTTGATTTATTTTTAGAGCCAAAAATCTCTAAACCTAATTGATAATTAATAACTTTTTTTAAACTTTTCGACCTTCTATAAGCTTGACCTGAATAATATATCTTTGAGTTTGCTTTTGAGTTATCTTTTAAATATTTAATGCAAGATGCAACTGTCAAATCTGGTCTTAAACACATACTTTTCCCAGTATCATCCTCAAAAGTAAGCATTATCTTCCTAAAATTCTCACCAGATCTTTCGATAATATAATCGGAGTCTAAAAGCACATCTGGCTCTGATAAAACAAAACCATTTTTTTTAAATACTTTTATTATATTTTCAGAGTAATTTTTTGATTTCATTTACTATTTCCTCAATTTTCACTGAACTCTCATTTCCACTTTCTAAGTTTTTTAAAGTTGCTTTTCCTAATTTTATTTCATTGTCACCATACAAAATAACAGCTGGGGATCCTAACTTGTTTGCATATTCCATTTGTTTTTTTAACTTACCTTCACCTGGATAAATTTCTGAGCTGATATTCGAGGCTCTTAGTTTATTTAATATATCTACATATTCCTTAACATTGTTTTTATCGAAAACGCAAATAATGACAGGTCGTGTAGACTTTATTTTAAAATCTTTTTTCTGCATCAAAGCAAATACAAGTCTATCTAAACCAATTGAAATCCCAGTTGCGGGACAATCTAAATTTCCAAAATTATTCACAAGATTATCATATCTTCCACCGCCACCAATTGATCCAAATTGAATAGTCTGTCCTTTTGAATTTTTTACTTGAAAATTTAAATTAACCTCAAAAATGGGTCCTGTATAATATTCCAGTCCCCTTATAACTGATGGATCAAATTTGTAATTCTTAAAATTATAAAACTCAAATATTTTTAAAATCTCTAATATATCTTCACTATCAGGGATTTTGCCTTTCAAAGTAGATTCGATTGTTTTGATTTGGTCATTACTGAGATTTGCTCCCTTTGTATAATCTCCTGATTTATCTTTTCGACCCTCTCCAAGAAGTTTTTTTGCCTCGTCCCAGCCAAGTCTGTCGATTTTATCTAAGGCTCTCAAAGTAGTTGAGATTTTCTCTATGGATGTAATTTTTAACTTTTGGAATAATTTGTCCGTTAATTTTCTAGAGGAAATTTTGACAGTATAATCTTTTTTATCTAAACCACATTTTTCTAATATCTCAGAAATTAAAACACAAAGTTCAGCGTCGGCTTGTAAATTTTTTGTTCCAACATAATCAGCATCAAATTGTAAAAATTCTCTAAATCTTCCTGGTCCAGGTTTTTCATTTCTCCAGACTGTGCCTAGTTGATAACGCTTGAATGGTTTGGCAAGTTCAAGGTAATTTTTTGCAACATATCTCGCTAATGGAGCGGTAAGATCATATCTTAGAGATAGCCATTTATTTTCATCTTTAAATGAAAAGACGCCAGAGTCAGGTCTATCTTTATCAGGTAAAAATTTTCCAATACTATCCGAATACTCGAAGCTAGGTGTTTCGAGATATTGAAATCCATATTTAATCATAACTTCTTTAATTTTAGAAATTACAAAATCACGGATTAATAGTTCTTTTTCTTTTCTATCAACAAAACCTAAAGGCAATTCCTTTGAAGGTTTTGTTTTTTTGTCTTTTACCATTTTATGGTACAGCAGGGTGGATTCGAACCACCGACCCCTAGTTCCACAAACTAGTGCTCTAACCAACTGAGCTACTGCTGCATAACTCCTTTTTATATTAATTGTTTATAAATTTGTATTTTAAATATGTAGTGATTTAGCTAAGCAATAGCTTAGCGTGCACTCTGTGAGAGTGTGAGTGTGATTTAATAGTGATTTTTTGTCTTTTCATCTTTTGTGTTTTTAACAAATTAAAAATTAAATTCAACCCCTGATTATTGGGACAAAAACATAAATCTTAGCCTTTGTCCCAATTGATTATTTTGCTGGTAATTAAGATTTAAGATTTCTGTAGATTTACCGCGGCAGGTCCTTTTTCTCCGTTCTCTACATCAAAAGTAAGCTCATCACCTTCGTTTAAATGTTTTAAACCAGCTGCTCTTACTGCTGAAGAATGAACGAAAACGTCCTTTTCCTTATCTTCTCTTTCAATAAAACCATAACCTTTAGTTCCATTGAACCATTTTACTTTTCCTTTTAGACTCATTTTTTTCTTCCTTATTTATTAACTTAACATTGATTTTCTTTACAAAAAGAAAACCGATATGGACCTTTAACTGGTTTAGAGAATAAATGTCAAGCTAATGATTGAAGTTAATTAGAGAAATTTTGATTTAATGCGTATTTACTACACTAAAAAGTAAAGAATAGAAGCCAA
>CACBKA010000017.1 GCA_902539745.1 uncultured Pelagibacteraceae bacterium | reverse complement strand
TTAAAAATTCATCTAAATTTACTAGATCGATTGTTTCTTTGTTATCAAAAGTAATATTGGAATTTTCGGAGTACATCAATGAGCTATGTCCAGTATCTGTATTTGATAATGTGTAGAGAGTTGATTTTTGATTTTTACTTGATGCACCATATTTAAATATCTCAACATTTTTTTTTGATTTTGTATTCAATTCTAAAAGTTCAAAATTTTCTTTAAGTGGTTCAAAAGCATAAACTTTAGAAAAGTTTTCAGAAAAGAAATTTGTATGATTTCCTATATTTGCGCCTATATCCAAGGCATTATTTTGTTTAGACTTTATCTTGTTAAAAATATTTTTTTTGAGAGTAATTAATTCATTATTTTCAAATCTTCCTTTGAGCATTATATTCAAAGATTGAACATCAAACAATCTTCCTGAAACTATAGGGTAGCTTTTTACGTAATTTTTAAACCTTTTCTTTAAACTCTTTAAAATAAGATAATCAAGAAATAAATTATAAAGGTTCTTTATTTTATTTATCACTTCTATTTATTAATTTTTAAAATTTTCCAAACTCCCGAAGTAACAGCAACAATACCTTCTGCATTGATTATCTCACAAGTTAGAAAAACAAGAGTTTTAGTTTTTTTTTGAACTTTTACTTTTGCAACTAATTTATCACCTAATTTAGCAGCAGATATAAACTTCATCTCTAAAGATATTGTTACACATCTTTTATTATCAGCTGATTGATGTGCTGCATTTCCCATTCCAGTATCTGCAATAAAAGTAAGAAATCCTCCGTGTGCCATACCAGCAGTGTTAAGATGCATCTCTTTAACCTCAGTTTCATACTCAAAAGTAGCGCTATCTATTTTTTTACCTTTAAGTCCACCTACTTGTTTTGCATAGCCTGAATTAGTTTCGTCCATATCTTCTTTTATCATACAAAGGAGCTAGTTGTGAGAAAATAACAGCTGATAAGATAATTATAATTCCTAAGATTTTATATTGGTTAAGAAACTGGTCTAATATTATCCATGCAGCTATTGATCCAAATACACCTTCCAAAGAAAAAATAATTGCTGCAGGGGCAGGAGATATATTTTGTAAAGCTAGAATTTGAAGCATAAAGGCAATTCCACTTGATAAAACTCCTGCATAAAGTAATTCAGTTGCTTCTAATGATAAAACTTTTAATGAAACATATTCGTAAGCAAACATTGGAACAGAAGAAAATATTGCAGCAGCAAGACATTGAAATGAAGCTATAGTTATTGGAAAATTGAAAACTTTTAAAAATTTAGAAATATAAACAATATGAAAGGCCCAGAAAAAAGCCCCAATTACTACAAGAGTGTCACCAAACCTTACTCTAAGATTACCTAATTCACTAAGAAGAAAACCACCTATTAAACACATCATTACTGATGGCCAAACAGATTTATGAATTTTTTTTGAAAAAAGAAAAAAAGCAATTATTGGAACTATAACTACATACAAAACTGTAAAGACCGCTGAGTTTGCTACATCGGTATAAATTAGTGAAATCTGCTGTAAAATATTTCCTCCAGCTAATAAAAAACCTAAAAAAAATATATAACCTACAACAAATTTATAATCTAATTTTGACTCTTTGATTTTTTTAAACTCAAAAATAAAAAAAAATGGTAGTAGTGCTAAGAAGCCTAAAATTAAACGAGCCGCAGAAAATGTCCAAGGGCCAATATAATCCATTCCCATATCTTGGGCCACAAAAGCTGTACCCCAAAGAAAAGAGCATCCAACCGCACAAATTAATGAAAATAGACGTAGAAGGATATGAAAATGAAGTTTTAAAAGGTATGGATATACTCATTAAAAAAAATAAACCAATTATTGCATTAGAGCAATTAGCGAAAAATTTTAAAAACTCAAGTACAGAAAGTATAAATTTTTTAAAAAAAAATAATTACAATTTTTTTTATGAGCCAGATTTTGAAAAAAGAAAAGAGTACCGATCTAAATCGTATCGTTACCTTTTAGATCTAATGTATATTTTTAAGTTAGTTTTTATTAGAAATTTTAATAAAAGACATAATATAAAAAAAATTAATGAATTTAAAGTTAAGGATTATTCAATGATAATAGCTTCACAGTTCGATCTGGAGAGCTGAATAGATTTTCTTTTAAATAAATGAGATCAAAAACTGTATTATTTGCAATATTATTAATATTAATTTCTATAAAAAGTGCATCAGCAAATTTTTTTAATAACATTACTGATTTAATTGATAAAAATTATGAAAGTCTTAGATACGGTATTTCGGTAGCTGATGTTAATAACGATGGTGCATACGAGTTTATTGTAGCTGGTTTTGGTAGCGAAAATTTAGCTTTGACCTACAAAGAAAATAAACTCACGAATATTGTGAGTGACACAAAATTTAAAGATAAAAACAGTTTTACCATTGGTGTTGCTGCTTGTGATATAGACTCTGATGGATACGAAGAAATTTATTTTTTAAATACTGATACTTACAGTGGTGAAAAGAAATATTCCGACCGTTTGATAGATCTAAAAAATAATAAATTTTTTGATATTTTCGAACAAAAGAAAAATCAAATAGATTTAAACTTCACCGCAGGTCGTTCCGTTGTTTGTGTAGATAGGAAAGGAAATGGGAAATATGGAATTTATGTTGCTAATTATGGCGGTCCGACAAGATTTTATGAAAAGTTTAAAGGAATAATTAAAGACAGAGCAGGAGAATTTGGCTTGGATAAAACAACTGGCGGAAGAGCAGTCGTTGCAGGTCATATTTTATCAAACAATATAGATATCTTTGCAGCTAACGAGAGAGGTGTTAATTTCTTGTATAAAAATGTTAATGGAACTTTTTACGATGTAGCATCTGAGTACAATATTTTAGATCCTTATGAAAATGGAAGAGGAACTGCATTAAGTGATGTTTTATACAGAGGCCAATTAGATATTATTAGTGGAAATTGGGATGGAGAACACCGTATTTTTATCAAAAAAGAAAACTCTTTTAAAGACATTGCCGATAGCAATTTTAAAAAACCATCTAAAATTCGAACAGTTATTACCGCAGATTTTGATAATGATGGATATGACGAAATATTTCTAAATAATATTGGTGAACCAAATAAATTATTTAAAATTAAAGAAAATGGAAAACTAGAGGAAATTGATATCACGTCTAACTCTGAAGCAAATGGTCTTGGAACTGGTGCTGCAGTAGCTGATATTGATAGGGATGGAATCTTGGAGTTATTGATTGCACATGGAGAAACAGGAAATCAAATACTTACACTTTACAAGGCAAATATAAAAAAAGGGAAGAATTATTTAAGAATAAAAGCTTTAAATAAAAATGGAGCCCCAGCAAGAGGAGCAACAATAACACTAATATCAAATTTAAGAAAACATTCTAAAACAATAGACTCTGGTTCAGGATACCTATGTCAGATGGAACCTGTTGCACACTATGGAATTAGAAATGGCGAAAAAGATTTTGAGGTACAAATTAAATGGACAAACGGAAAGATCAATAATTTTAAATTAACAGAAACGGGAAAAACTTATACTTTCAAACAAAGCTAAATAGCTATCTCGCCATTTTAATAAAAATATCACCCATACCAATATTCATTTCCTCTAATGGGACATCATTTTTTAAAGCACAGAATGTACCTGTAATTTCATTAGCTTCTACTTTTTTAATATCGGTTTTCAAACATTTTTTGGCTTCGTAAAAAAGACCTATCACAAGTTTACCGTCAACTACAAATACCTCCTCGTCATTTAGTCTTTGCTGATTGCAAAAATAATTTTTATTTACTTCTTTAGGAAAATCTTTTTTTGAACAAGGATTATTAATTAACAAAACATCAATTTTCTTTGTGCCATCTTTAAATTTGTGTTTAATTTTTTTAACTTTTGCATAATTCATGAGATCACAAGAGCATGGCCAACAACATCTATAAAGTTTACCGCAAATATTCTTTTCTGTTTTTAATTCTTTAACAAAAATATAATCAGGTTTTTCGCCTGGGTTTATTAGTGAGCCTGAGACAGGACAGTAAAATTTATTATATTCTTTAAATTCCTCGTAAGTTAGGTTTTGGTCTATTAAATATTTAAAAAATCTTGGTCCAGCAGCATTCCTATTTTTATCTGGAAATATTTTAGACCAGTTTTTAACCAGGTTTTCATAATAAAATTTTTTTTGCTGGAAATTAACTTCAGCAAAACCTGAGGCATTTAAGAATAAACTAAAAATTATAGCTTTTAAAATAATTTTCATTTAGATATTTAATTAGATTTTATGATAAAAGCACTGCGCTTTTATGATGCTGTGGAAGGCTTGTTTCTATAATTAAAATAACCAAATATAATAAGAAGTAATAGAGCTATAGGGTAAACAATTGCTTTATTGGGTCTATCTGGGTTTTCAATTTTAAAATTGCTTATTATATCCCCCATCTGCATTCCAGATTTTTTTGCCTCCCCTTTCCAGTTTAATTTATCTACAATAAGTTGATCATTTTGGTCTATCAAATTTACACCGTATTCCTCTAAATTATATTCTTTTTCAAATTTTCCTTTATCAATAACAAATAACTTATATCTTTCACCGTACTCGGAAATCCTAGTAACTTTAATGTGAACTTCTTTGGTAGGATCAAAAGAGAGATTTTGAATAGTTTCTGCTGAAAGTTTTTGCTCATTAAATTTTGGATAAAATTTACTTAAAACATAATCAGGAGCTAAAAATGATAAAGAAATTATTAAAAATGCGATAGTTTCATACCATTTTAATTTATTTATAAACCATTGTTGAGTAGCAGCAGTAAAAATTAATATTCCCGTTAAAGAAGTAACTATTACAATTAAAGCTTGCCAAAAACTCTCTACGCCTATTAACAAAAGTTCATGATTAAATAAAAATACGATAGGTAAAATTCCTGTTCTTAAACTATACCAAATTGCTTGAAGTCCAGTTCTTAAAGGATCACCGCCTGAAATTGCTGCAGCTGCGTAAGAAGCTAAACCAACAGGTGGCGTTACATCAGCCATCAAACCGAAATAAAATACAAATAAATGAACAGCTATTAGAGGAAAAATAAAGCCTGATGCATTTCCAACATCAACGAGAACTGTGGCCATAAGCGATGCTACGACAACATAATTTGCAGTCGTTGGAAGACCCATTCCTAAAAGCAAACATAGTATAATGGTTAGTAGTATCAATATTATTACATTGTCTCTAGCAATTGTCTCTATAACTATTATTAAGTTAGTACTGAGTCCTGTTGAGCCAACTGCTCCTACTATTATACCGGCAGTAGCAATCGCAATTCCAACAGCTACCATGTTGATTGCACCTTTTTGAAGACCAATAATTGTTTGATTATACCAATCAATCAAACCAGTTTTAAAATCTGGATTTTTAATAATACGGTTTACTAAATTTACTAAGACTAAAGAAAGAGTAGCATAAAAAATTGAAAACCCAGCAGTATATCTCATATAAACAAGCAGAAAAATTAAAACAAAAATTGGTATTAAAAAATGTAATCCTGATAAAAAGGTTTTCTTAAGATGTGGAACATCAGCGTCATCCATACCTTTAAGACCTAATTTAAGAGCCTCTAAATGAGATATGTAAAACAAAGCTATATAAGAAATGATGGCTGGTAAAAAAGCATGTTTCACAACTTCGAAATAAGTAACACCAATAAAACTAGCCATAACAAAAGCAGCGGCTCCCATTACTGGAGGCATTATTTGACCATTAACTGAAGACGAAACTTCGATAGCTCCTGCTTTTTCCTGGGAGAAACCAGTTTTTTTCATAATTGGAATTGTGAAAGTTCCAGTAGTAACAGTATTTGCAATTG
>CACBKA010000016.1 GCA_902539745.1 uncultured Pelagibacteraceae bacterium | reverse complement strand
TCAACAGAGAATTTAAATACCATTGCTGTTGAAGTAGTCGAACCTAATTTTATTGATCCAAAAAACGAAAGGATGATGTTATGACAACATTAACATACAAAGACGGTATTGAAATAAACCAAGTTTCACGTCAGCAAATTACTTTAAGAGGTAAAGGTGATGGTGCGTTTGCATTTGCTGTTAATAAAGAAGTCTCACTTCTTCCACCTTCAGACAACTTAAGAATGGTTGATAATGATCGTTTTATTTTTGCTAAACAATCTTTTGACCAATGGGTATTAATTGCAAAAAATAAAGAGGAAGATCAAGAAATCTTAAGAATGGTTTCAGAGATTAATAAAAATGATGCAATTCTAGCCTCTAACTACTCAGAAGGTCAGTCTTATTTTGAAATTAGTGGCGAAGACAAAGACCACTATTTAAATAAATTAACCCACTTTGATTTTAGAGACAAAAAGTTTCCAGCGTCAACAATGGTCCAAACTTTAGTAGCCAGAATTGATTGCTGTATATATAAACTTGAAGATAAATATTTAATAACGTGTGGTAAATCTTTTGAAGATTATTTAAGAGACCGCTTGTTAGACTCGGTTAATTTATAATGAAAAACCAAAAAAATGTATTAGGGGAAACTTTAGAAAGCTGCTCAACTGATCCAATGACTGGCTGGTATAGAGATGGTTGTTGTAATACAGATGAAAATGATCGTGGACTTCATACTGTTTGTGTAAAAGTAAATGATGATTTTTTACAATGGTGCAAGGAGGCAGGTAACGACTTAATTACACCTCATCCAGAGTTTGGTTTTCCAGGACTTAAAGATGGTGACAAGTGGTGTGTTTGTGCAAGTTGGTATGCAAGAGCACTTGAAGCAGGCAAAGGGTGTCCGATTTATTTAAAAGCAACTCACGAAAAAACTTTAGAATTAGTTAAAATAGAAAAATTAAAAGAGTTTGCAGTAGATCTTTCTTAGATCTACATATCAATAATCATTGTATCTTTAGATCCACCACCTTGTGAACTATTTACAATTGTGCTTCCTTTTTTTAAAGCCACTCTTGTTAATCCACCTGTTGTAACCCAAGTTGATTTTCCACTTAAGACAAATGGTCTTAAATCCAAGTGTCGTGGTTCTATACTGTTGTCTGTGATAGTTGGTGTTGTAGAAAGTATTTCTAAAGGTTGAGCAATATAATTTCTTGGATTTTTTAAAATATTTTTTTTCATTTCTTCCCTATTCTTCTTAGAAGCGTGTGGACCAATTAAAATACCATTACCACCAGATCCATTTGTCGGTTTGACGACAAACTTAGAAATATTTTCTATTACATGTTCTCTGTGAACTTTTTCACTACAAAGTAAAGTTTCAACTTGTTGAATTTTTGGTTGCTCTCCTAAATAATAAACAATCATTTTGTCGACGTAAGAGTAAATAGCTTTGTCATCAGCTATACCTGTTCCTGGAGCATTTAAAATTCCAACGTTTCCTTTTCTCCATGCTTTAAATAAACCTGGAACTCCTATCAATGAACCTTTGAAAAAAGCTTTAGGATCCATAAATGTGTCGTCAAGTCTTCTATAAATACAATCAACTTTTAATTTTCCTCTAACTGTTTTCATGTAAACAACATCTTTCTCAACAAATAAGTCTTTGCCCTCAACAAGAGCTATTCCCATTTGCTCAGCCAAAAATCTATGCTCAAAATATGCAGAGTTTGCTCTTCCTGGAGTTAAAACGCACATATGAGGATCTTTAGTTTTTTTTGGAATACACTCAAGCATGCAGTGATAAAGCTTGTTTGGATATTGATGAATATCTGAAACTTTATATCTTGTAAATAATTCAGGGAAGACATCTCGCATAACCATTCGGTTCTCTAACATGTAAGAGATCCCAGAAGGGACCCTTAAATTATCTTCCAAGACTAAAAAGTCACCCTTGATGTTTCTTATTAAATCAATACCAGAGATATTTGACCATGCTTTATGTTTTGGAGAAAAACCATCACACTCTTTAAGATAATAAGGTGATTTAAAAACTAACTCTTTAGGTATGACGTTGTCTTTAAATATTTTTTTATCGTTGTAAACATCGTCAATAAAAAGATTTAAAGCTTTTACCCTTTGCAATAAACCTTTTGATACTTTAGACCAGTCTCTTTTTGGAATAATTCTTGGAATTATATCTAATGGCCACTTTTTTTCTTGAGCTTTTTTTCCAGAAGAATAAACACGAAAATTAATTCCCCTTGCACTTATTGTGCTTGCGCAGTTTCTCTCAATTTCTTGTAGTTTTTTGCTGCCTATTTTCTCTAGAATATTAGAAATTACCTTAGCTTGTTTCCTAAGCTTATTGTCTTCACTAAGATATTCATCATAAGTGGTATCAGAGTCGTATTTGTCCCAAAGTGATCCCATAAACATTCTTTCATTGTTAACAATTATGCAAAACAAACAATTGCATTAATTAGATAGCAGACATGCTATTATTAATTTGTATATTTATAATTTTTTAATTAAGTATTCGTACATGACATATTGTATCGGAATCAAGACAAAAGAGGGTTTAGTTTTTGCATCAGACTCAAGAACAAACGCTGGAATGGATAACGTTAATATCTATTCAAAGATGTTTACACACGATGTTGGTGATAGAACAATAGTTATAGTTACTTCAGGAAACTTAGGTACATCGCAGGCTGTGTATAAATCTATAGAGAAAGATTTAAAGGGTAAGTCAGGACCGAATCTTAATACCTGTAAAGATTTTGAACAGATCGCAAACTATTTAGGTAAATTAAACATAAAACATTCATCACCAGATGGAGTGAATACAGACATTCTTACTCTTGGAGCAACATTCATTGTGGGAGGGCAAATTAAAGGTCAACCTCAAGAAATTTATTTAGTTTATCCGCAAGGAAATTTTATTAGACCAGCAGATAGTAAACCTTATTTAGTAATTGGTGAGGTCAAGTATGGAAAGCCTATTCTGGATAGAGTTATTACGCCAAGTGTAAAAATTGGCGATGCTGCGAGATGTGCTTTAATTTCAATGGACTCAACTTTAAAAAGTGATTTAACCGTGGGACCTCCAATTGATTTTGCTATTTACAAAAAAGATACAAATAAAATTGCATCTCTAAAATGTTTAAATACTTCTGATGAAGACTATTTCAAAGTCTGTAATCAATGGTCGGATAAAGTTGTTAAACTATTCGATACATTCCCAAGATTTGATTGGGAAATATAAATAATTAAGTTTTCCAGATTTATTTTATGAAAACTGTAATAATATTTGGTTCCTCAGGTTTGATTGGAAATGAATTATTTAAAACAATACTTTTAAGCAATACCTATGATAAAATAAAAATTTTCGTAAGAACAATACCCGAAGTTAATAATCCTAAAGTAGAGATTATTAAAACCGATTTTAGAAATTTAGAAAAATACAGAGATAAAATTAGTGGTGACGATTGTTATTTTTGCATCGGCACTACAAAAAAAGATACACCCGATAAAAGCGAATATACAAGAATCGAGTATGATATTCCCGTGCGTGTAGCTACAATAGCAAAAGAAAATTCTGTAAATTCTTTTTTCTACGTTTCCTCTATTGGTGCAAACTCAAAGGCATCTAGCAATTATTTAAAAAATAAAGGACAGGTTGAAGAAAAAATAAAAAATCTAAATTTTAATAAGCTTGCTATTATTAGACCATCTTTGTTGATTGGAAATAGAAAATCATTTCGATTGGGGGAGGTAATTTTCACACCTGTAATGAATACTCTTACTCTGTTTACTTTTGGGAGATTGAAAAAATACAAACCAATAAAAATTGAAAATGTTGTTAAGGCAATGTTGTATATATCTACAAGTACTTCAAATAAAATAGTTTATGAGTCAAACGAGCTCGAGACTATAGCTAAATCAAGTTAGTATCTAAAAACATACCGTCTAGTGTTAAAACCGTAAAATATAATTGCTAAAGTAATTATAACTCCTCCGATAATTGTATTGTTGCCTGGAACTTCATTAATTCCAAATAAAGGAAGCCAAACCCAAAAAATTCCACCTAAAATTTCTGTAAGAGATAATAAAGTTAAGTCTGCAGCTGGTAAATATTTTGATTTTGATGAATATAAAATTAGTGCTGAACAAACTATAAATCCATGTAGTGAAGAAAGTGAAGTATTTTTTAAGGACATTAAAACACTACTGTCATTATAAAATATAACTACTAAAGAAATAGCAGCCGCAAAAATTCCTGCTATAGATACTGTCGTAAGTTTAGGAGTATTCTTTTTCCATCTTAAAGTAACTGTAAATACCGCAAAACCTAAAGAAGATATTAAACCATTAACTAGACCAAAGAGTGTTCCAGTTTGTATACTATCGAAACACATAAATATTATTCCACCAGCAGCAATTATTATGGCTATAAAAGTTGTTTTGGATATTTTCTCATTTAAAAAAATATAAGCTATAATTGCCGCTAAAAAAAGGTAATGCGCCCAACATTAAAAGTGTGACTGCAGCTGAAGTTGATGTTAATGAGAGAATAAAAGTTAAATTAGCAATACCAAGACTAATTCCTCCAATTATTCCTGATAGACCAATTTTATTATAATTATTTGTAAACTTGCTGCCTTCAGTTAAAAATAAATAAAGATTTAAGATTATAAAAATTGCTGATCCTCTTATTAAAGAATATTGCCATGGAACAAGTTCGGCATTATCCATATTTCTTACTACTAGTGGGCCAAAAGACCAGATCAACCCAGCTAACAAAACAAAAAACATAGCTGAGCTAGTTTTGTTTTTTGACATTACATATTGCCGTATTTAGGTCCACCGCCGCCTTCTGGCGCTACCCAATTAATATTCTGAGAAGGTTCTTTGATATCGCAAGTTTTGCAATGGATACAATTTTGCGAATTAATTACAAATTCGTTTTTTTGTATCTCATAAACACCAACGGGACAGTATCTTTGGGCAGGTTCATCATATTCTTTTAAAGTATATTGTATGGGCAAATATTTATTTTTTAATTGAAGATGTACAGGTTGGTTTTCAGTGTGATTTGTACCTGTTAAATAAACTGAGCTTGTTTTATCAAAAGTAAGTTTGCCATCAGGTTTTGGGTATTCAATCTTAGGCATTTTACTTGCAGGCTTTAAAGCTTCGTGGTCAGCGTGCTTGTGCTTTAAAGTGAAAGGTAACTTTCCTCTAAATAAAATTTGATCAATTCCTGTAAAGATAATTCCAAGTAATAATCCCCAACTAAAACTTGGTTTAACATTTCGAGCTGAATGAAGTTCTTTATACACCCAGCTTTTTTTAAATAATTCTTCGTATAGAGATAACTTTCTTTTTCTTTTAATATGTTCAACAATAGTTTCTGCAGCGATCATTCCGCTTTTCATTGCAGTGTGAGTCCCTTTAATCTTTGGCATATTTAAAGTTCCTGCATCACAACCAACTAATAATGCTCCAGGCATATACATTTTTGGTAAACTTTGGAGACCACCTTCAATTAAGGCTCTAGCACCAAAAGAAATTCTTTTTCCACCTTCAAACATTTTTCTAATTGCTTTGTGTGTTTTAAATCTTTGAAACTCGTCAAAAGGAGATAAGTGTGGGTTTTGGTAATCAAGTCCAATAACATAACCAAGGTAAATTTGTTTATTCTCAGCATGATAAATAAAACTTCCACCGTACGTTTTACTATCTAAAGGCCAGCCTGCAGTATGCATTACTAATCCTTCTTGATGTTGTTCTTCACTCACTTCCCAAATTTCTTTGAGACCAATACCGTATTGCTGAGGATTTTTTCCTTCATCTAAATTAAATTTTTTAATTAATTGTTTGCCTAAATGTCCTCTGCATCCCTCTGAGAAAACTGTAACTTTTGCATGAAGTTCCATTCCTTCTTGGTATCCATCTTTTTTATTTCCCTCTTT
>CACBKA010000015.1 GCA_902539745.1 uncultured Pelagibacteraceae bacterium | reverse complement strand
GGATATATTGCATTAGTCGCAAGAATATTATTGAGCAACATTTCTTGTGTAATCAAAGTTTTGTATTTTTGGTGGTCTGGGCTTTGAAAAGTAAAATTGGTTAAAGATGGAATGCCATTTACTTTTATTTTTAATCCATTATTAATTGCAACATTTCTCCATTTTTTTTGAATTTTTTTTCCAATTGCTTTGACATTTTTCCAAGATTTATTTTTTTCCATAAAGTCTATTGTGGCTAAAGCTGCAGATGGACCAATTCTTTCAGTCCAAAAAGTACTGCTTATGAATGATTCTTGTGCGTAATCCATAATATCCCTTTTTCCGATTATAGCAGTAATGGCATAACCATTACCTAAAGCTTTTCCAAATATAGCTATATCAGGGTTAACACCAACATCTTTATGAAGACCTCCAAGAGTTTGCCTAAAGCCAGTAGTGCATTCATCAAATATTAGAATAATTTTTTTTTCATTACAAATCTTTCTTACATTTTTTAGGAATTTTATATTTGGCTCAGTATTTCTGCACACTTCCATTTTTATTATTCCTATATTTTTTTCAGAAATTAATTTTTTTAAACTATTAAAGTCACCATAATTAAATGGAAATGATGTTTTCTTTAAATTTTTAGGAACACCTTCAATCTTAAGACCCTTAATTAAATGCGTATCCAAATTTTTTCCTTTAGTTTTGTTATTTAAATTTGTCGAAAGATACCAGTCATGCCAACCATGATAACCACAAAAGGCAACATTGTCTTTTTTTGATGCTGCTCTAGCAATTCGAATAGCTACTGCATTTGCCTCACCACCGGTTCTTGCGAATTTAACTTTGTGAGACCACGGATGTAGATCGATTAATTTTTCGGCTAATTTGATTTCTTCGATAGAATTTAAAGTTGACATATTACTTTTTGAAATAATTTTTTTTACAGCATTGTCTATTTTAGAATTAGCATAACCCAAAACATTAGTGCCAACACCCATCAAAGATAAATCGATAAATTTATTTTTATTGAAATCAGTAATTACACATCCTTTGGCTGAGGTAAAATAAGTGGGCCAAAAATCAGGCAAATATCTTTCAGGGTTTTTAGATAATAACATTACACCACCAGGAATTATTTTTTTTGCATTGCCCCACAATATTTGTCCTTGTTGTGTTTTTGCTTTTAATTTTTGTGCTTTTGTAGATTTCATTTTTATTAATTTCTTATGTAAATTATTTTTAAATATAGATCTTGTTGAAAAATATATATTCGGTGAAAAAAATTTGAATATTTTTCTGACATTTTTCAAATCTTTAGGTTTATCTATTGAAAGTTTTGTATCAAAGCTTTTTACTTGGATAAATCTACCAATATTTAATTTTTTATTTTTTTTTATATAAGGTGTAACATGTTCCTTCTCAATTGTAGTTGAAGCATTTTTAAATGCATCTTTTAAAGATTTAAAATTAAAAATCTCTATATCAAACCCATCTGAAAAATGAGGTGGTTTTGCATTATTCACATAATCATACTTGCCTTTTTTAAATTTATTTATCATTTCATCAATTAACCTTCCCTCTATTAAGGGACAATCTCCAGTAATTCTTATAATATTTTTTGCTTTATATTTTTTTGCTGCTAAAAAATATCTTTCTAAAACATTTTTTTCACTTCCAAGATAAACATTGGCATTAATTGTATTTAAATGTTTGAAAAGTTTTCTATTTTTTTTATTATTGGGTATTGCAAAAATAATTTTATTTGTAAGTTTACTTTTTTTTAATCTCTTTTGTATAATTTCGCATAATGAAAATTTTCCAATCTTTTTTAAAACTTTATTTGGAAACCTATAAGATGTTTGTCTTGATTGGATTATTATAATATTATTTTTCATCGTTTAAAAAAAGATTTAATCAGTTTAACAATCTTAATAATTTGAAATTCTTTTAGATGGTAAAATATAGGTATGCTTATTGAAGTAGCCGCATAGTCTTCTGAATTTTTAAAGTCACCCTTTTTAAATCCTTTCTTTTTAAAAAATGGACTTAAATGAAGTGGCATATAATGCACATTAACATAAAAATTATTAGATCTAAATTTTCTGAAAATATTTAAATAATTTTTTTTACTTTTTTTCAAATTAAATTTTATGGGAAATAAATGATAACTAGAGTAAGAGTCTTTATCAATTTTTTGATATTTCAATGGCAAGCCTTTAAAATATTTTTTATATTGAGAAGCTATTGAATTTCTTTTTATTACAAACTTTTTTAATCTTTTGAATTGACTTATTCCTAGTGCAGCAGAAATGTCATTCATTCTATAGTTAAAACCTGCCATCTGATGTTCATAATACCAGGGTTTTTCCTTATTTTTTTTATAAAGAAAATTTGACTGTGATATACCATTTGTTCTTAAAATTTTCATTTTGTCTGAGAGTTTTTTGTTATTTGTCAAAGCCATACCACCTTCACCTGTAGTAATAATTTTTACCGGGTGAAAGCTGAACACGGTTATATCAGACCACTTACAACTTCCAGACCTTTGATTTTTGTGTCTTGCTCCAATCGAATGTGATGCATCTTCCAAAACTTTGAATTTATATTTTTTTGAAAGTTTCCAAATTTTTTCTTGATCATAAGGTAGACCAGCAAAATGAACAGGGATTAATAGCTTTGGAAGTTTTCTTTTTCTTTTAGCCAACTTTAATTTCTTTTCTAGTTCCTCAATAGATATATTCCAATTATCTGGATCAATATCAACGAAATCGACTGATGCACCACAATTTATTGCACAATTAGCAGAAGCAGCAAACGTGTTGGGAACTGTCCAAACAATATCATTTTTTTTTATTTCGAGAGCCAAACAAGCTATATGTAATGCGCTGGAAGCACTATTAACTGCTACAGAGTATTTTGCTTTTGTAAAATTAGCAATTATTTTTTCAAACTTTTTAACATTGTCTCCTTGCGTTAAAAAATTTGATCTTAATACTTTATTTACCTCAGAAATGTCTTTTTGACTTATATTTTGTCTACTATATGGTATCATTTAAATGATTGTAAAAATAATTTAATATTTTTTTTATATAACTTTCTTTAAATCTTTAACTAGTAATCGATCTTTTGTGTCTTGACTATTATAAGAGAAAGGTTTTTGAATCATTTTTCCTAAGTCTTTTTTACTTTTACTTAAGTACTTTTTTTTATTCCACTTTGAGTATTTTGAATCTGGCATGATAACATAATAATTCTTAAACTCAGCAGTTCTTATCGAGTCTGTAAGGGTAATCATTTCTTCGTAAATTTTTTCACCAGGTCGAATTCCAATTATCTTATGACTTACCCCCGGAGCGACCGCTAAAGCTAAATCAGTTATTTTGTAAGCAGGAATTTTAGGAACAAAAAGCTCGCCACCCCACATGTTTTTTAGTGCAAAAATAACAAAATCAACTCCCTCTTGAACAGATATATTAAATCTTGTCATTTTTGGATCAGTAATATTTAGCGTTTTTTTATCTCTACAATTTTTGAAATATTCAAGGACTGAACCTCTGCTACCCATTACATTTCCGTACCTAACAACAGAAAATTGAATATTCCTAGCACCCTTAATATTGTTTGCAGAAATAAATAATTTATCTGATGTTAGTTTTGTTGCACCGTATAAATTAATAGGAGCTGCAGCTTTATCAGTGCTTAAAGCTATAACTTTAGTTATTTTTGAATTAGGATCCAACGCTGCTTCGATTATATTCTGTGCACCTAACACATTAGTCTTAACAAATTCGATAGGGTTATATTCTGCAATTGGGACGTGCTTTAAGGCAGCAGCATGAACTAAAATATCAACGCCTGATAAAGCTATTTTTAATCTGGGTAAATCTCTCACGTCACCAATAAAATATCTTAATATTTTTTTTGCATTTTTATATTTCGAAAACTCTTTTTCCATAATTGATTGCTTCAGTTCATCTCTACTAAAAATAATAATTTTTTTTGTCCTGAATTTTTCTAAACATTTTTTTACAAATGCTTGACCAAAGGATCCTGTACCACCTGTTATTAGTATTGTTTTATTATTTAAATCTGGTTTCATAAATATTATGTATCTTTTTTAATTAAAAAAGTTTTAAAAATTTCATTATTATTCTCCAAATCATTATATTTTCCATACGCATCGATTTTTCCATTATTAAGTAATAGTATTTTATCACAATTTCTTAAAGAATTTACTCTATGCGTGACAAAAATTACAGTTTTGTTTAATTTAGACTTTATCAAAGACTCGATTATTTGTTTTTCTGTCATAACATCTAAAGAGCTAGTGCTTTCATCTAAGATTAGAAGATCTTTATTTGTATATATTGCTCTAGCTATACTTAATCTTTGTCTTTGCCCACCACTTAACCTAATTCCATCTTCTCCGACTATTGTTTCATATTTCTGTGGTAATTTATTCTCAATAAACTCTGATATTTGAGCAATTTTTGCTGCTTCTTTAACTTTTTGAAAATCTATTTTGTCCTCATTTAAACCGTAAGCAATATTATTTGTTATTGTATCATCTGCTATAAAAGGTAATTGGGGAACGTATGAGATAGCAGATTGCCAATCTCCTATCAAATCACCTACTATTTCCCTCTTATCGACTAAAATTTTACCATTATTTGGGTTTAGAAGACCAGTAATTAAATTAATTAAAGTTGATTTTCCAGATCCACTTGGACCTGTAATGCCAAGATATTCTCCGGCTTTAATCTTTAAGTTTTTAATACTTAGGACTTTATTTTTATTTTCATCGTATTTAAAATCAATATTTTCCAACGATATTTCATCTTGGAATTTAATATTTATTAATTTTTTTTTAAAATTTTTTTTTTTAAAATTAATTTTAATTAAATCACTAAAAATTTCATCGTATGAAGGTTTATAATATTTAAAATTTCCTATTTCTTGAAAAATAATTTGTAGGTTTGGTAGAATTCTATGAAGAGTAATCGTATAAATTCCAATAAGCAAAATGATATCTGATAAATTGCGATGGTTCATCAACATTAAATAAATTATTATACTAAACGCGAAAACATATGACATTAATTCAATTAATATCTTTGGTGAAACAATAAAAAAAACTTTTTTTACTGAAACATTAGCTAAAGTCTCAGAGATATTAAAAAAATTTTTAATATAGAAATTATAACTATTATTTATTTTTATGTCTTTAATTGATTTAAACGCTTGGTCTACAATCTTAAAAGATTTAGTTGATGCATTTGCTTGTAATCTTCCGTAAGATTCCATTTTATTTTTTAAAAATAAAAAAATGAAGGAATAAAAAAAAATTAAAATTATTGTAATTAGGAAAGTAATTAAAGGTTCAAAATATAATAAAATACTAAATAATAATATTGAACTAAAAAATTTCCCACATATTTGGAAAAACGGATGAATTATTCCAATTACAATAAAATTAATTTTAACCTGTATTTTCTCTAGTAAATAATTTGTACTATTCTTAATATAAAAAGAATAAGGCTCAATTAAATATTGATTAAATAGTTTTTTTGATAAATTTAACCAAATATTATGGCTCACATAGGAGTCATACCAAACATCAAACCATCTGGTCAGATAATTTAAAAAAAGTAGAATGAATGATGCAAATGCCAAAAAAACTACGATAGAATTATTATCTAAATTAAGAAAATCTTTTAAAAAAAGTAAATGTTTATTTGTATTTAAAACTTCTTGGTTAGAAATGACTGCAAGAAAAGGTATAATTGAAGCTACACCAACTAAATCCATAAGACCGGTAAAAAACTTTGTTATGGATAAAGCCATAAGTTTATTTTTTTCTTTTGTCTCCAAAAATTTTAGTGTTTTTTGAACTTCTTTGATCATTTCAATGATGAATTTTTAGAAATTTAAATAGAGAGAAAAAGTTGGGACTAACTTTTTTAAAACCAATAATATTTAATAATTTAATTATTGAATTATAAATATAAGCAAAAATTTTTGAATATGGATAATAATTAATTATGTATTTATGAAACCTATTAACATTTTTTAATTCTTTTTCTATAAATGTTATTGGTAAATTATTTGTTCTTAGAATTATTAATACATCTGTAATTTTTCCTAAACTTAAAAGAATTTTTAAAACTTTTTTAAGATTCATCCTGTCAGATTTTGATTTGGCAAGTACAATTTTTTTATTAATAAACAGAATATCACTTGAGATACTTTTGTCATACCAAGTGACTGACGGAGAAATAGTTAGTAAAATAAAATTTTTTTTAATTAAAAAAGCGATAAGTTCTCCAATCAGAGGTTCATTTAAATATTTGAAAACCCAATCACCCTGCACTCTTAATAAAGAAATATTTTTTAAATATTTATCTGATCCTTTGATTATATCAAGTTCACTTCCTTGTGTGTATAGTGACATTACATCAATTTTTTTAATTTTATGTTTTCTAAAAATTGTATTTAGATTTGTAGTTTTTAATTTAATTTTTTTTCTATTTTTAAAGAATTTATCATCCCTAATTAAATCTAATAAGTGCAAGTTTGATTTAAAATAAGAGCTTGTAGTAGCATCAAAATTTACATAGAAATTTTTATTTGTTTTATTTTTTGCCAGGCAATAATTATATGTTTTTAATTTTAAATTCTTTGAATTTTCGTTTTCTTTTTTTAATTTTGCTAAAAAATCGGGTAATGGATCAATAACGTTATATTCAATATAATTTTCTAAATTTTTTAAAAGTATTTTGATAAAGTTTCTATCGGCTCC
>CACBKA010000014.1 GCA_902539745.1 uncultured Pelagibacteraceae bacterium | reverse complement strand
TACAAGTCTTGAAGAAGAGGATTTAAATTTGATTAAATTCAAAAAAGCAATGTTTATTTCTGATTTAAAAAATGAACAGGACATATTAAAATTGCTGAATCCAATAATTAAGTCAAATTCAGTTTGGAAAAATCATGTTCTAAAATTTTTAGGAGATTTCTATACATCAAATGGTCAAACTCTAAAAGCAAACCAATATTATTTATTACTTTCAGACAATAATTAATGAAAAAATGTTATTTTTAAGAAAAAATTTATTTAAAAAAGCACTATTTTTAAATATATCTTTATTTTTAATAGGTTGTTCCTTCGGGGCAGGTAAGTGGGATAATATTGAGGAAGATAGCTAAGCAAAGAGAGAATGCTAAAATTATTTTTTCAACTAAAAAAAAATTTGATTTAGAAGTAAATACTAAAGCTAAAATAAACTTTGAAAAACCATCACTCAATAAAAATTGGAAAGAACAAAACTTTTCTAGCAGCAATGTAGTACCTCATCTTGAATACAATAATAAGAATGAATTAGTTTTTAAAAGTAATAAAATAGGTAAAAATAAATTTAATATTAAAAATTTAGATTTTGAGCCTATATTGGAAAAGAATACTATTTTTTTATATGATCCACATGGAACTATATTTAGTTATGGTCTAAAAGAAAAAAAAATCAACTGGAAGTACAATTTCTATAAAAAAAGATTTAGGAATAGCCCAAAGGATCTAAATATATCAATTGAAAACGAAAATTTAATCGTATCAGATAATTTTGGATATATTTATAATTTAAATAAAAATAATGGAAAAATAAAATGGGCAAAAAACTATAATGTTCCATTTAAATCAAATATTAAAATTGATAATGATAATATATTTTTAATAAACCAGGACAATAAGTTTTACATAATTTCTGTAAAAAATGGTAAACAGATTTTAGATTTAGAAACATTTCCGTCGTTATTGAAAACAAACACTAAAACAAATGTAAGTCTTGATAAAATAAAAAAAAACGTTTATTTTGTAACTTCCTCATCAGAAATTTATTCCTTAAATTATAAAAATAGAAATATAAATTGGTTATTTAGTTTAACTACAGGGAATACAGATCAACAAGTTGACCTCTTTTTCTCATCTCCAATAGTTTACAAACAAAATCAAATTATTTCGAGTAATGCTATATCTACTTTCTCAATGAATTCAAATGATGGTAGATTAAACTGGGAAATACCAGTTGTGAGTAACATTTTAGTTGGAGATAACTTTTGTCTTTCTTCAAAAGATGGTTTTATTTTAAATATAGAACAAAAAACTGGGAAGATAATTTGGTCGAAGAAAATATTTACAAAATTAAAAAAGCTAAGTTATAAAAAGACTGGTGATATAACTTCTATTTTATTTTTATCTAATAAACTTTTTCTAACAACCGAGAACGGTTACTTTATATTTTTAAATTTTGAAACTGGTAAAATTATTAGTTATACAAAAGTTGCTAAAGGTTTTTTAACAAAACCAATAGTCAAAGATGGACAAATATTCATTATAGATACTAAAATGAGAATATTGCAGTTCAATTAATTTTAATTGCTTGATTTACCACTGAGTAATGATAATTGGGTTATTTTATTATCTTTGAGTTGATCAACTAAGTCAACTGGGTAATCCCCTGTAAAGTAATGATCAGTCAATTGTGGATATGTCTTATTTCTACTTTCGCGAAAAATAGCTTTATAGAGTCCATCAATACTTAAAAATTTTAAAGAACTAGCTTCAATATGTTTACACATTTCCTTTAAATCTTTGTTTGCTGCTATCAATTCCTCTCTTGAAGGCATGTCTATCCCATAAAAATCTGGATACTTAATTGGAGGAGATGCTATTCTTACATGAACTTCTTTTGCTCCACCGTCATATAACATTTTAACAATTTTTGAGCAGGTTGTACCTCTAACTATAGAGTCATCAATTAATATAATTGATTTATTTTTTATAGATGATTTATTTGAACTAAGTTTCAATTTTACCCCAAAACTTCTAATATTTTGTTTTGGTTCAATAAAAGTTCTTCCAACATAATGATTTCTTATTAACCCAAGTTCAAACCTCATTTTTTTATGTTGACTATATCCTATAGCTGCAGGTACACCTGAATCTGGAACTGGAACTACTATATCACCGACATTATCAGACTCTTTTGCTAACTCGTAACCAAAGTCTTTTCTATATTCATAAGCGCATTTACCATGCAGATAACTATCTGGTCTTGAAAAATATACGTACTCAAAAACACACGGCCTAGCTCTCTTTTTGGTAAAAGGTTTTATACTTTTAAGATTATTATTTTCTATCACGACAATTTCCCCATTTTCTATTTCTCTAATAAATTTTGCACCAATTATATCAAAAGCACATGTCTCAGATGCTAAAACATATGAATTTTTTATTTTACCTAAAACTAAAGGACGAATTCCTAATGGATCACGAGCACCAATCAATTTCTTATTACTCATCATGACCAATGCATAACCTCCCTGGACTTGGAAAAGTGTATCTATAATTTTATCTATCATTTTAGGTCTCTTTGACTTGGCAATTAATTGTACAACAGTTTCAGTATCAGACGTAGTCCTGAATATTGCGCCGTCTCTGACTAACTTATCTCTAAGTTTCAAAGCATTAGTAAAGTTTCCGTTATGGGCAACGCTTATGCCCCCGCTAAAAATATCAGCAAAAAAAGGCTGAATATTTCTAAGAGATGTTTCACCAGTCGTTGAATAGCGATTGTGACCAATTGCTGATTTACCAGGTAATTTTTTTAAAATTTCATTATTAGTAAAATTATCTCCTACTAAACCATGTCTTTTTTCTGAGTGAAAATTTTTTCCATCAAATGATACAATTCCACAACCTTCTTGTCCTCTATGCTGTAAAGCATGAAGACCTAACGCTGTAATTGTTGAGGCATCATTAAAATCATGAATACCAAAAACACCACACTCTTCTCTAATTTTTTTTTGTTTAAATATTTTCAATTTCTTTTTTTGTTTTTTCAATTTCATCTCTACTTGGAAATTCCTCAATTAACAATTTACTTCCTTTTTCTACAATTGGAAAAGAAAGAGATCTGTTTAATGACATATCCCATTTTTCATAAGAATAAAACCAATTAACTACTGTAAATATACAAACAATAAAAACATAACCCTTAAAAATACCAAAGAAGAAACCAAATGATTTATCCACAGATCCTGCTCCGTTATATGAAAAAAGTTTACTCAAGGTTTTTCCAGTGAGAATCAGCGCAAAAAGTGAGACTATGTAAATAAATATTCCTAAACCAATTCCTGATATAAATTTATTGTTAAAATAATCTGTAATGTATGGTTCTAATTTAGGAACTAAAATTATAGTTACGATAAGTGCTAATACCCATTTTAAAAAAGATATGAGACTTAAAAAAAAACCTTTAACAAAACATTGTAAAGAAAAATATAAAACAACAGATAAACAAATAATATCAAATAAAACAATATTTTCTTTAACAACAGTAATTAGGCTATCAAACATTATCGAAAGGTTTAAAAGTTAATATCAATTTTGGTAAAAGAGTTAATACAGAAAGCATTGCTAAAAGCATAGCAATTCCAGTGAAAACTCCAAAATAAATTGTTGGTATAAAATTTGAAAGCACTAGTATTGAAAATCCAAATACAATCGTTATTGAAGTGTTTAAAATTGCTACCCCTACAGTATTATGACATTTATCAAGAGTTAAATTATAGTCATTATTTTTATTAAATTCTTCTTTGTATCTATAAATATAATGAATACTGTTATCTACGGCTATACCTATTGTAATTGCAGCTATCGTAATTGTCATCATGTCTAACGGAATTTCCAATAATCCAATTATACCTAAAATTAAAAATGCAGCCATAAAATTTGGAACCACACCAATTAATGCAAGAGTTATATTTCTGAAAAGAATTAAAAACATTAATGTGATACCTGCCATTACTATTCCTAAAGTTAATATCTGAGATTTAAATAAACTCTGAAGAAGATTATTAAATAATATTAATACACCAGCTAACTTAAATTCTTGAGCTTCTAAACCAATTTCATTTCTTAAATCATAATCAATTTTTTTTAGTAATTCATTTCTTCTTAGATCTTCCTTAGAGTCCATTACTCTTAAACCAATCCTAGCCTCATTATTTTTTATCGAGACATATGGATCAATTACCTCTTTTTTTATCGAGTCTGGTAATTTTGTATACAAAACTCCCATCTCAAGTCCCTGAAGTTTTTTTCCATCATTTAAATCCTCAGCAACTCTTACAATTGATGCAAAAGATATAACTTTGCCAACTGAGTCTAGGCCATCAAGATAATCATGGACTTTCATAATTTTATCAATTTTATCTCTCGTAAACCAATACTTCGAGTTGTCTTCGTCTTGTTCACCCCAGTCATCATCATCGTCATCAGACTTAACTTTTTCAGGAAATTTTATTATTACATTTAAGGGCGTAGTGCCTCCTAATTTATTATCAATTAACTTCATCCCTTTATAAATTTCTGTTTCTTTATTAAAATAATTAATAAAACTATTCTCCACTTCAAGTTTTGTTATTCCAATTACACTTACAATTATTACTATCAAAGCAGATGAAAATATAATTTTTGTATTGTTCTTAGATACTTTTGCTAAAAATGAAGTTATCTTTGATTTTTTTTGATCTTTGTAACTAATATTTTTTTTACTCAAGATGGTTAATACTGAAGGTAACAACGTAAAAGTAATGAACATTGACACCAACAAACCAACAGTCATCATCCAACCAAAATCAATAATTGGTTTAATTTCACTAAAAATTAAAGATAAGAACGCACAAATTGTTGTGAGCACAGTATAAAATATTGGCCAAAACATTTTTTGTGAAGTCCAAATAAGAGCTTCACTATTTGGGACTTCAGGATTATCTTTTCTATATTGTAAATATCTAACGCTCATATGAATATTCATAGCCATTGTTAAAATTAGCATAAGTGCTATAAAATTTGATGATATGACTGTTACTTTCCAACCTACTAGACCTAAAAAGCCGATCATAATGAAAACAGAAAAAAAACAACTTAATAATGGTATGATAACCCATAACAAATTTCTAAATACAAACCACAATGTAAAAACAATAAATAAAAATACTCCTCCGCCAAAAACTACAATATCATTTTTTATAAAAGTCATCATATCGTCAGCAATCATTGGTATACCACCAAGATGAATTATAGGATAAATATCTGATTTAGCTCTTTTAACTTTACCTGGAGGGGGATGATCTTTTATTATTTTTCTTATTTGGTTAATGTTTTCATGATTTTGTTTATTAAAATATTTTTTATAATTATCGTATTCTTTTAAAAAAGTTTTATAAGAATTCTTTTCATTAGATGTTAATTCTCCTTTTGATCTACGTTCTAAATACTCATTTTTAGTTTTGATATATTCTGAAAGTTTTTTATCTGGTTTAATGTAAACTAATATTCCACTGGTTTGGCCATCCTCGCTTATAACAAAATTTCTATATATTGGACTTTCGGTTATTTCGTTAAAACCTCTATTTAGATTAACATCTGGGCTGGATAAAGTTTTAAAGTTTCTAATCCTTTCTGACAAAGGATCATCATTATTTTTTAGCAGTGGAACATCTAAAATTGTAATGACATTATCTACCCAATCAAGATTTTCTAATGAATTTTTCAATAATCCTATATTTTTAATAGTATTCTCCGATTTGAAATCATATTCTTCTTGAGGTTGATGGCTATATGTTAAAACCAAAAAATCTTTAGTACCGTATTTCTTATTAACTTCTCTCAAGTATTTTAAGTCTGGATCATTCTCAAGAAGTAGAGTGTCCGAAGAAGCATCTAATTGAAAATTTTTTGAATAATATCCAAAAGTTAAAAGTAGAATCAGTAGTAAAGCCAAAGTAAACTTTGGACTCTCTATTATTAGTTTTTTGTATAATTTATTAAACAACACTATTATGAGATATAACGTAAAAGGAAAGAATTTAAAATTATATATTTTTTAATTTTTTTGAGCGTCTTTGAACTTAGTGTAAATAGCCTCAAATTCAACTTTTACATTTCCAGTTGGTCCGTGTCTTTGCTTTCCAATCATTATGTCTGCAGAGCCTAAAATTTCGTTCATTTTTGATTGCCATTCTGCATGTTCAATACTACCGAGTTTAGGCTCTTTTCTTTCCAGATAATATTCTTCTCTGTAAACAAACATAACCACATCAGCATCCTGTTCGATAGATCCTGACTCTCTTAAATCAGATAACTGAGGTCTTTTATCATCTCTTTGCTCTGCTGCCCTAGAAAGTTGAGAAAGTGCTAGTACAGGAACATTTAGTTCTTTAGCTAAAGCTTTCAAACCCTGTGTAATTTCAGAAATTTCTTGAACTCTTCCATCGTATCGCCTTGACCCTGCTGACATTAACTGGATGTAGTCTACAACAATTAAATCTAGTCCAAATAATCTCTTAATTCTTCTAGCTCTATTTGATAATGTAGAAATAGTAATAGCGGGTGTTTCGTCAATTAACATTGGAAGTTCATGTATACTTCTAGAAGTTTCTATTAATCTGTTCATTTCATCCTCAGTAATTTTACCTCTCCTTATATCGTTTGATTTAATTTTTGATTGTTCTGAAACAATTCTTGTTGAAAGTTGTTCTGAAGACATTTCTAAAGAAAAAAAAGCAACTACAGATTTTTTGTTATCATCTGAATTTTTTTTTGCAGCATGGAAAGCTATATTGGTGGCCAAAGCGGTTTTACCCATTGAAGGACGTCCCGCAATAATAATTAAATCTGATTTATGAAGTCCGCCTAGTCTTTCATCAAGGTCAGTTAGCCCTGTGGGAATTCCAACGATCCCTTGATCATTTTTCATTGCATTAGTTGCCATTTCTAAAGTTTGGTCTAAAGCTTTTCCAAATTGTGAAAAAGATTGACTAAAAGTTCCTCGCTCAGCTAAATCAAACAAAAGTTTTTCAGTATTTTGAATTATTTCGTCTCCTGAAAGTTCAAGGGACTCATCCATAGACTCATCCGATAAATTTTCAGAAATTTTTATTAACTCTCTTTTAACAAATTTTTCATGAATTATTTTTGCGTAGTCAATACATTGTCTTACAGACGAGGAAAATCTTGTAAGTTTTACAAGGTACTCCGTACCCCCGACTTCTGATAAATTGCTCTCGTTTTCAAAAGCACTTTTTAAGGTAATTGGATTTGCTATCATCCCCTTATTATGTAATTTTTCAATTTGTTGATAAATCTTTGAATGCAGAGGATCATAAAACTCTTTTTCATTTATGATATTTGCAATTTCATCAATAATGTCGTTATTT
>CACBKA010000013.1 GCA_902539745.1 uncultured Pelagibacteraceae bacterium | reverse complement strand
AAATAAATAAAAAAATCCTAATCAAAAAACTCATTGGCGATGGAGTTTTATTATGTACTCCAGCAGGAAGCACAGCGTACAATTTATCAGTTGATGGCCCAATTTTATCTTTGAATTCTAAAAAATTAGCAATTACACCAATTAGTCCATTTAGACCAAGAAGGTGGAAGGGAAAAATTTTATCAGACAAATCCTATATACATATAATAAATTTAGATCAAAAGAAAAGACCTGTTGCAGCTGTAGTAGATAATAATGAAATAAGAAATATTTTACATGTTAGAGCAATAGCAAATAAAAAAATTAAGTTTAAACTTCTTTTTAATACCAGAGAAAGCTTGTTTAAAAAGATAAATTCTGAACAAAAAAGAAAAATTAACTAATAATTTTCTATGACCATTATGGTTTTAATAGCTTTTAAAATCTAATAATATTTGATTTAATAATTTAATGAAAATTTTATGCGTATTATATGATGATCCAAAAACAGGGATGCCTAAAAACTATCCTGTATCTACCTTGCCGAAATTAGACAAGTATCCTGACGGGATGAAATTACCAAGTCCTAGTAAAATAGATTTTAACCCAGGTGAACTACTAGGATGCGTTTCAGGCGAATTGGGTTTAAGAAAATTTTTAGAAAGTGAGGGTCACAAACTTGTTGTAACTTCTGATAAAGACGCAAAAGGATGTAAAGCAGACAAAGAATTAGTTGATGCAGATGTAGTTATATCACAACCATTTTGGCCATATTACTTAACAAGAGAAAGAATTGAGTCAGCAAAAAATTTAAAAATGGCAGTTACCGCGGGTATAGGATCGGACCATGTTGATTTGCAAGCAGCTATGGATAAAAAAATTGATGTTGTTGAGGTTACATATTGTAACTCAAGATCTGTGGCAGAACACATAGTGATGATGATTTTATCTTTGGTGAGAGATTATCACAATCAGCATAAAATAGTAAATGAAGGAGGTTGGAACATTGCTGATGCAGTAAAAAGATCTTACGATGTTGAGGGGATGCATGTTGGAACCGTAGCAGCAGGAAGAATTGGTTTAGATGCACTTAGAAAAATGAAACCTTTCGATGTACATCTTCACTATTTTGATAGGCACAAACTACCTGATAGTGTGGAAAAAGAACTAAATTTAACTTTTCATCAATCCGTTGAGTCTTTGGTTAAAGTTTGCGATGTTGTAACAATTAATTGTCCACTCCACCCTGAGACTGAAAACTTATTTAATGAAGAATTAATAAATAAAATGAAAAAAGGTGCATATATAGTAAATACGGCTCGGGGAAAAATTTGTAATAGAGAGGCGATTGCCAAAGCATTAAAATCTGGTCAACTAAGTGGATATGCCGGTGATGTTTGGTTTCCTCAACCTGCTCCAAATGATCATATTTGGAGGTCAATGCCAAATCATGGTATGACACCTCATACCTCAGGTACATCTTTATCAGCTCAAGCAAGATACGCTGCAGGTGTAAGAGAAATACTAGAATGTTTTTTTGAAAAAAAACCAATCAGGGATCAATATTTAATTGTAAAAGACGGCCAGCTTGCTGGAATGGGAGCACATTCATATAGCAAGGGAAGTGCAACTGGCGGTTCTGAAGAAGCCACAAAGTATAAAAAAAAATAATAATTTTAAAATCAAAAGAACTCTTTTACTAAATATTTTTATAATGAATTTTTTTATAAAAAAGGTTAAAAAATCTCATGGATAAGCTTATCGAAAAAATTATCTTAAGAAGAAATACTGTTATAATTAAACAATTTTTTGATTTAGTTGAGTTTATTTTTTGTAAAATTGTTAGATTTTGTAACTTGGAGAATAAATTATTAGGTTTTTTTCAAATATTTACTAATGGGAAATTGATATCAGCATTCAGAAGAAAAAAATATACTATTTTAAAAAACAGATCTAACTCCAAAATTATTAATGAAGTAAATAATAATTCCTTTTGTTTTTTGGGGAAATTGGGCAAAGATGAGATCGAGACGGGTAAAAATTATTTTTTAAATCAAAAAAAAATATATAATTCACATGTACCATATTTTTTTAAAAAAAATAAAAGTGAAAAAGAAGACAAAATTAATATTGATGATTTTTTGAAGAATAAAGATTCAAATTATGGTTCTTTCGATATTAAAACATCTGTTGAGTGTCCAATATTGAAAAATATTTCACTGAAATATAAGTTTAATGAAATTGCAGAAGAGTATCTCATTTCAAATAAAGCCAATGTTTTTTCAATAAACACAATGCTTACTAAGTCATCAAATTCTAGTCATGATGTTTTTAAACTGCACAGAGATATTGATTCTATTAATAGTCTAGCCTTTTTTATTTATTGGACTTCTACTTCCCAAGAAAATGGATCAACTTCATTACTGCCTGGTAGTCACATATATAACTTTGATAGAAAATTTGGTAAAATTTATTCACCAAATTTAAGTCTCAAACATATAGAGGGCGAGGAGGGTTCAATATACGCTTTGGATACATGGTCATATCATAGAGGAAATGAAAAACTTAAAAACCCACGACTAGCCACATGGATAAGATATTCCTCTTTTCCTTCCAGGATTTATTATATGGATAGAAATTATTTATTTAAAAATGATTTAGAAAATTTTAATTCCCAAGAAACTAGCTAATTTTTTTCCAAAACCCTGAATCAAACCTTTTAATTTTACCATCAATTTCATTAAAAAATAAAGTTAGTCCAGGATGAAAACCAATTTTATTTTTTTTATTTATTCCAGCTTTTGTTTTTAAAAAAATATAGTCCTTAGTTTTATTTTGATTAAGAATAGCCAAAAAGTCCTCTTTTGAATAATCAAAATATTTATTGTATTGATCAAAACTAAACTCATAATCATCACCACAAATTAAACCGGAATAATTACTTTCATTTTTTAATATAGTAGAATAATTTAAATAATCATTTTTTATATTTTGATAATAATGTAGTCCATCAACATAACAAAAATCTAATTTTATATTAAATGACTTTAATAGTTTAAACGCATCGTCCGAGGTCATTCTTAAGTGAAAATGTTTGTGTTTAAAATGATAGTTTGAAACATTATTTATAAAATAATTATAAATTTTAGAAATTCGTTTATTCATGAGATAAGTAGTTTTAGTTTGATTTACTAAATTTTCTTCACTTTCTTTGTCGTTCTTGTCTAAAAATTCAGAATAAGGATCAATAGAGATTAGAAGAAAGTTTTCCAACTCATTACCAATCCTATTTCCGAAAAGTTTTAAACTTTCACCTAAATAACTACCGATCTCAACAAAAATAAATGTTTCATTATTTTTTTTTGATTTAAACTTGTCTATTTGACTATTTACAGCATCCAACATATCTTTCTCTCTCTTTTTTTGAAGCTGACCATAAAATAAATACTTTGGCTTGACTTCTTTGTGTAATAAATAGTTGTAACTAGTTTTAATAAAGCTAACGAGTAAATTTATTTTTTTAAAAATCATTTTTTGGTGCCCCCACACGGACTCGAACCGCGAACCTACTGATTACAAATCAGTTGCTCTACCAATTGAGCTATGAGGGCCTGCTCGGAGTATTAAATAAAAGTTCAATATATATCAAGATTTTTCTTTTATAGTATTTAAATAATGAAAAACTATAGATGCACTATTTGATATATTCAAACTATCAACCTTTTTATTCATATTTATTCGAAATAAAAAATCTGAATTTTTCTTTATATGATAGTTAAGGCCATGTCCTTCAGACCCAAACAGAAGAACATTATTCCCTTTCCAATCATGTTTTGTAAAGTCCTCTTTACCTTCGATGTCAAATCCACTCACCCAGAAATTTTTTTTTTTAAGATATTTTAAGGTAGTATTTACATTCGATACTTGAAAAATATTTATTAGTTCGGTACATCCACTCGCACTTTTGTATAATAATTTGCTCTCACCTGGATAGGACCTTTCCTTTACAATAATACCATCAATATTAAAAGATGTTGCACTTCTTATAATTGAACCAATATTTCGTGGATCGGTTACTTCATCTAAAGCAACCAAATTAATATTATCTCTATTTTTGTTTTTATCTAAAAATTGTTTGATATTATCAATTTCAAGGTGCTCGACTTCAGCTACCATACCTTGATGGCTTATACCTTCCCTAGAACAATACTTATCTAATTCCTTTTTTGTTTTAAAAAAAACACTTAAATTTTTTAAAAGATTTATTTGTTGATTTTCTTTGTGGATTTTCTTTTTAGAGTCTTCTGTTAAGAAAACTCTTAAAACCCTTCTTTTGGGGTTTTTAAGCGCTTCTAATACAGCATGCTTTCCAACTATGTAAAATGTACTTTTTTTCACTGAATTTTTAAGTTTTTTTTAAATAAATAGCATATTTAGAAGCAAAATGATTTATTGCATTTATCATACAAGATGCTTATAAAACCCTTGTTGTTGAATGCTTTTTAAGTTATTGGGTATCCCCTAATAGTATTTGGAGGGGTACCAAAGCGGTCAAATGGGGCGGGCTGTAAACCCGTTGACTTCGGTCTTCGAAAGTTCGAATCTTTCCCCCTCCACCAAACTTAATAAGTGTTTTAATGATTGGGTGTAAAATAGTTTGGATTGTGCGGGTGTCGTATAATGGTAATACCTCAGATTTCCAATCTGATGCTAGGAGTTCGATTCTCCTCATCCGCTCCAAATAAAATTAATAAATATATATAAAGAAGAGGAAAAAATGGCGGACAAGAAAAAATTTGAAAGAAGCAAACCTCATTGTAACATTGGTACAATCGGGCACGTAGATCATGGTAAAACAACACTAACAGCAGCAATAACTAAAGTGTTAGCTGAAAAAGGTGGAGCAGAATTTATTGCTTATGATCAAATTGATAAAGCACCTGAAGAAAAAGAAAGAGGAATTACAATTTCAACAGCTCACGTTGAGTATGAAACTGACAAAAGACATTATGCACACGTTGACTGTCCTGGTCACGCTGACTATGTGAAAAATATGATCACTGGCGCAGCACAGATGGATGGTGCGATATTGGTTGTGAACGCAGCCGATGGTCCAATGCCGCAAACCCGAGAGCATATTCTTTTAGCAAGACAAGTTGGTGTACCTGCCATTGTAGTTTTTTTAAATAAAATTGATCAAGTTAAAGATAAAGAGTTAGTAGAACTTGTAGAAACAGAAATTAGAGAGCTACTTACTTCTTATAAATTTCCTGGAGACAAGATTCCAATCATCAAAGGTTCAGCTTTAAATGCAGTTGAAGGAAAAGATGAGGCAACAGGAAAAAATGCAATCATGGAACTTATGAAAGCTGTCGACGACACAATCCCACAACCAGAAAGACCAAAAGACAAACCGTTCTTAATGCCAGTAGAAGACGTCTTCTCAATCTCAGGAAGAGGAACAGTTGCTACTGGAAGAGTTGAGCAAGGAGTTGTTAAAACCGGCGAGGAACTGGAAATAGTTGGTATAAAAGATACTAAAAAAACAGTTATAACTGGAGTGGAAATGTTTAGAAAAATTTTAGATACAGGTGAAGCAGGCGACAACATTGGTGCACTTTTAAGAGGTGTTGAAAGAACTGACATTGAGAGAGGTCAAGTTTTAGCTAAACCTGGGTCTGTAACGCCACATACGGAATTTGAAGCTCAAGCTTATGTATTAAAAAAAGAGGAAGGAGGAAGACATACTCCATTTTTTACAAAGTATAGACCTCAATTCTACTTTAGAACCACAGATGTAACTGGAGAGGTAACTCTTCCATCTGGGACTGAAATGATAATGCCAGGCGATGATGCTAAATTTAATGTAAAACTTATAACTCCAATAGCTATGAGTGAAAAACTAAATTTTGCAATTAGAGAGGGTGGTAAAACAGTTGGTGCTGGAGTGGTAACTAAAATTATAAAATAAGCTACTAGGAGTGTAGCTCAATTGGTAGAGCGCCGGTCTCCAAAACCGGAGGTTGGGGGTTCGATTCCCTCCGCTCCTGCCAAGAACAGAAAACTTATGAGAAACCCATTAAGATTTTTACAAGAAGTTAAACAAGAAGCTTTCAAAATAACATGGCCAACAAAAAAAGATACTGTTACTGGATCTTTAATGGTTTTTGGTTTAGCTACTTTAGCTGCAGTTTTCTTTTTATTATTAGATCAAATTTTAAGATTTTTTTTAAACTTAGTTTTAACCCTTAATTTTTAAAATGAATTGGTACATTGTGCAAGCTTACTCTGGATTTGAAAATAAGGTTGCTGATAGCATAAAGGATATTATGGCAAAAAATTCTTTACAAAATAACCTTGGAGAAATTCTTGTTCCAACGCAAAAGGTTGTTGAGGTAAAAAAAGGCAAAAGAACACAAAAAGAAAAGAAATATTTTCCTGGATACGTTTTAGTTAAACTTGATTTAAACAAAAATATTTATCATAAAATTAAAAACATACAAAAAGTGAGTGGTTTTTTAGGTCCAGAGGGAAGTCCGGTACCGGTTTCAGAAAATGAAATTAAGAAAATAATGGGTCAAATTGATGAGACAGAGACAAATCCAACTGCAGGTATTATTTATGAAGTTGGAGAAAAAATAAAAGTTTCCGATGGACCATTTGCTTCTTTTACTGGTTTAATAGAGGAAATTGATGAAGAAAAATTAAGATTAAAGGTTTCAGTTTCAATTTTTGGACGACCAACACCTGTTGATCTTGAATTTAATCAAGTGGAGAAAATATAATGGCAAAAGAAATAGCTGGCTATGTAAAATTGCAAATTAAAGGTGGACAAGCAAATCCTGCCCCACCGGTAGGTCCTGCTCTTGGACAAAGAGGAATTAACATAATGGAGTTTTGTAAAGCTTTTAACGCAAAGTCGAAAGCTTTTATGGGGAAACCTGTCCCAGTCGTTATTACAGTTTACAAAGACAAAAAATTTGACTTTGTAATTAAGTCCCCACCTGCATCGCATTTTATTAGGGAAGCTGCTAAATTAAAAAGTGGTTCAAAAGAACCTGGAAGAGTTATTGCAGGATCAATAACAATTAAGCAAGCCGAACAAATTGCTAAGGAGAAAATGAAAGACCTTAACGCTCATGATTTGGAGGAAGCAACCAAAATTATATGTGGGTCAGCAAGATCAATGGGTATAGAGATTAAAAAATGAAAAAAAAATCTAAAAGATATAAAAAGCTAAAAGAGAATTACAAAAAAAAGGAATTAAATAAATTTGAACAAATTCTTAATGAACTGAAGAATGGATCTGGTGTTAAATTTGTTGAGTCGATTGATATTTCTATGAAGATAAACCTTAAAAAAATTAAAGGCTCTGATATTAATTTAAGAACATTAATTGATTTACCCCATGGAAACGGCAAAAAAGTTAGAGTCGGTCTCTTGTGCGATGAAAATAAATTAGATGAAGCGAAAAAAAGTGGAGCAGACGTAGTTGGTTCTGAAGATCTTTTAAAAAAAATATCAGACAAGAATATTAATTTTGATAAATTAATTTGTACTCCTTCTATGATGCCTAAAATTGGAAAATTAGGAAAAATTCTTGGACCCAAAGGTCTTATGCCAAATCCAAAGATGGGTACTGTTTCGGAGGATCTAGCTAAATCAGTTGACAAAATTAAAAATAAATCAATCGAAGTCAAAAATGATAAAGACGGCAATCTTTCTTTCTCGATAGGTAGAAAAAGTTTTCAAGAAAATAAATTATTAGAGAATATAAAGAGTGCTTTCGAATTTTTAAAAAAAGAGAAACCGTCAGTTTTTAATTCTGAAAATATTAAAAAAGTTTATTTCTCCACTACGATGAGTCCATCTTTTAAACTAAATTTTAAGGATATTTAAATTATGATGAGCAAAGAACAAAAAAGAAATTACGTTGAGGAAATGAAAAAAGTATTTTCTTCGAATGAAGCTGTAATGATAGCTCACTACAAGGGTTTAAATGTAAAAGAGCTTGATAAGATTAGAGATGAAATGAGAAAAAATGGAATTTTTTTCAAGGTGACAAAAAATAGAATTACAAAACTAGCTATAAAAGAGACTAAGTGTAAGGAACTAGAAAAGTTTTTTACCGGTCCTACTGCAGCAGCGATATCTTCAGATCCAATTACTTCAGCAAAAATTTTAGCAAAATATGCAAAAGGTGACTCACATCTAAAAATAGTAGCTGGTTTTATGGATGGAAAGGTTTTAGAAGCTAAAGACGTGGCCCAAATCGCCACACTACCTACTCTAGACGAAGCAAGAGCTAAAATTGTTGGTATTTTATCGACTCCTGCTCAGAAATTTTTAAGTATTTTGCTTGCACCTGGCTCAAAAATTGCTATTTTGGCCCACGAGAAAAGTAAAAAAGGTTAAATATTTCAAAAAAATTTATGGCTGATTTAAATAAAATTATCGACGAATTATCAAAATTAACTGTGGTTGAAGCAGCGGAACTTTCCAAGCAATTAGAGGAAAAATGGGGGGTAACAGCGGCAGCACCAGCGGCAGCAGCACCAGCAGCTAGCGGAGCAGCTCCTGCAGAAGAAAAAAGTGAATTTACGATTTTTTTAAGTTCAGCAGGTGACAAAAAAATTAATGTTATTAAAGAAGTTAGAGCTATAACAGGATTAGGATTAAAAGAAGCAAAAGATTTAGTAGAAGCAGCACCTAAAGAGGTTAAAAAAGGCGTAGCGAAAAAAGATGCCGAAGAAGCTAAGAAAAAGCTAGAAGCTGCTGGAGCTAAAGTAGAATTAAAATAATATCAGTACAATTTCGTAAGTACTAAATTAGTTGTTGAATGGAATTAACTTTTACTCAAAAAAAAAGTATTAGAAAAAATTTTGGAAAATTAAAAGAAAGTCTATCAATACCCAATCTAATCGAAGTTCAGAAAAACTCGTACAAACAATTCATAGAGTCTAAATCAGATAAAGAAAAAGGCTTAACTTTAGATAAAGGGCTTACAAAAGTTTTTAAAAGCATTTTCCCTATTAATGATAGCGCTGAAAAATCTTCTCTTGAATTCATTTCTTGTAGCTTGGACAAACCTAAATTTGATGTAAATGAATGTAGACAGAGAAGTCTTACCTATTCATCTGCATTAAAAGCAAATTTACGCTTAGTAGTTTATGAAATTGATCAAGAAAATAACACTAAACAAATATTATCAGCAAAAGAACAAGAAGTTTTTATGGGTGATCTACCTTTAATGACTTCAAGCGGAACATTTGTAGTTAATGGAGTCGAAAGAGTAGTTGTAAACCAAATGCACAGAAGTCCTGGTGTATTTTTTGATCATGACAAGGGTAAAACTCATAGTAGTGGAAAGCTGTTGTTCAACTGCAGGATCATACCGGGACGAGGCTCTTGGTTAGATTTTGAATTTGATCCAAAAGACATTTTACATTTCAGAATAGATAGAAAAAAGAAATTACCAATAACAACATTTTTGTATGCAATGGGGATGAGTAGGCAAAACATTTTGGAACAGTTTTATACCTATGACTCTTATCAATTTGATGCAACATCTAAGACTTGGTCTACTGAATTTATTCCAGAAAAATATAAAAGACCTATAAAATTATTATTTGATTTAATCGATAAAAAAAATAATAAGAAAATATTAAAAAAAGGTGAAAAACTTAACTTTATTTTAGCTCAAAAGTTAAAAGAAAAAAATTTAGAAAAAATTATTGTATCTGAGGATGAAATAATCGGAAAATATACTAATGAAGATTTAAAAGACTCCGAAGGAAAATTAATAATTAATTCTGGTTTCAATGTTACAAAAGAAGCTCTAGAAAAAATTGTATCTTCAAAAATTTCGAAACTTAAACTTGCAAATGTAGATTCAATTTTGAAGGGTCCATATATATTTGAAACAATTAAAATTGATAAAAACTTTGATAAACAATCTGCACTGAACGATATCTATAAAGTTCTTAGACCTGGAGAACCACCAACACCCGAAGTGGCAGAGGAAGTTTTTAAAAATTTATATTTTAGTAACGAAAGATATGATTTATCGGATGTCGGAAGAGTAAAATTGAACGCAAGACTTGATCTTAAAGAAGATGATAATTTAAGAATACTTACCAAAAAAGATATTGTTTCTATAATTCAGTTTATGTTGGATTTAAGAGATGGAAAAGGTGAAGTTGACGACATAGATCACCTGGGCAATAGAAGAGTTAGATCTGTCGGTGAATTGGTTGAAAATCAGTTTAGAATTGGTTTGTTAAGGATGGAACGAACTATAAGAGAAAAAATGTCAACTTTTTTAGAAATTGAATCTGCTTTGCCACAAGGATTAATTAATGCAAAACCTATCAGCACATCTTTTAAAGATTTTTTTGCAACATCACAATTATCACAGTTTATGGATCAGACTAATCCACTATCAGAAATCACACATAAGAGAAGAGTATCGGCACTAGGTCCTGGTGGATTAACTAGAGAAAGAGCAGGTTTTGAGGTAAGAGATGTCCACCCAACTCACTACGGAAGAATCTGTCCAATAGAAACACCAGAGGGACCAAATATTGGATTGATAAATAGTTTGGCAACTTATTCAAAAGTGAATAAATATGGTTTTATAGAAAGCCCCTACAAGAAAGTGCAAAGCGGAAAAATTTTAGATAAAATTGAATATTTGTCAGCAATAGAGGAAGAAAAATTCACAATTGCCCAAGCGAATTCCCCCGTCAGTTCGGATGGAAGTTTTATTGAAGAATTAGTATCTTGCAGAAAAGGGTTAAACTTTGTCTTATCAAGAAGAGAAAATATTGACTATATTGACGTATCTCCAAAGCAATTAGTTTCAGTTGCTGCATCTTTGATACCATTTTTGGAAAATGATGACGCTAATAGAGCGTTAATGGGATCAAATATGATGAGACAGGCAGTGCCATTGTTAAAACCAGAATCTCCACTCGTAGGCACGGGTATAGAAGGAGATGTAGCCTTAGATTCAGGTGTAACTATAGTTGCGAAGCGTAATGGTGTAGTAGATAAAATAGATGGAAAAAGAATTGTAGTTAAAGCAACAGAAGAAAAAAATTTATCTAAATCCGGAGTTGACATTTATAATTTAATGAAATTTCAAAGATCAAATCAGAACACTTGTATAAACCAAAAGCCCTTAGTTAAATGGGGAGATGTAATTAAAAAAGGAGACATAATTGCTGATGGACCAGCAACGAAATTAGGTGAGCTAGCTTTGGGTAAAAATGTAACAGTAGCATTCATGCCTTGGCAGGGTTATAACTTTGAGGATTCCATTCTTATATCTGAGAGATGTGTAACAGATGACGTTTTTACCTCTATTCATATTGAGGAATATGAATTAATGGCACGCGATACAAAATTAGGCACAGAGGAAATAACTAGAGATATTCCAAATGTAAGTGAGGAAAGTCTAAAAAATCTTGATGAATCGGGGATTGTATATGTTGGTGCTGAGGTTAAACAAGGAGATATTCTTGTTGGAAAAGTAACTCCCAAAGGAGAAACGGCCTCTAGTCCTGAGGAAAAATTATTAAGATCAATATTTGGTGAAAAAGCTACTGATGTAAGAGACACCTCGTTAAAATTACCGCCAGGTAGTTCTGGAGTTGTAGTCGATGTAAGAGTTTTTAATAGACATGGTATTGAAAAGGACGAAAGAGCAATAGCTATTGAAAGATATGAAATTGAAGCAGTTCAGGAAGATAAGCAAGTTGAGGAAGAGATTTTAGTAAGAAATATTAAGCTAAGGTTGAATGAAATCTTGAAAAAAGAGCCAATCGAAAAAAATTTTAAATCTTTGAAATCTGGAGATACGTTATCGAGCGACGTTTTAAGTTCTCTTGACATAAAAGATTATTGGAAAATCAAGTTTAAAAACGAAAGTATAAATAGCAAAGTATCTCAGTTAAAAGAACAATTTGATAAAGCTCAAGAAGATATAAAACTAAGATTTGAAGATAAAGTTCTAAAAATTAGACAAGGAGATGATCTTCTACCAACGGTAATGAAAGTAGTTAAAGTTTTTGTTGCTGTAAAAAGAAGATTAATGCCAGGAGATAAGATGGCTGGAAGACATGGAAACAAAGGTGTTATAAGTAAAATAGTACCAGTCGAGGACATGCCTTACATGGAAAGTGGCAAGCCAGTTGACATAGTTTTAAATCCACTAGGAGTACCAAGCCGAATGAACGTTGGGCAAATATTAGAGACCCATCTTGGGTGGTCATGCTCTGAACTCGGTGAAAAAGTAAAAAACTTATATAACAATTTTAAAAAAACAAATGATAATAAAGATTTGAAGAATACTTTAGGTCAAATATATGGAGAAAAAAGGCTAAGTGATATTGTAAATAATTTAGATGAAAGACAATTTAAAGAATTATGTTCAAATTTGTCAAATGGAGTCCCTATAGCTACACCAGTTTTTGATGGAGCAACAACAGAGGATATAACCAAAATGTTAGACTTAGCTAAGTTGCCAAATGCAGGCCAAACAAATCTATGGGATGGAAGAACCGGAACAAAATTTGATAGACCAATAACTGTGGGTATAATATATATGCTAAAACTTCACCACTTGGTTGAAGACAAAATTCATGCTAGATCAACAGGTCCTTATAGTTTAGTAACTCAACAACCATTAGGTGGTAGGGCTCAATTAGGTGGACAAAGATTTGGTGAAATGGAAGTTTGGGCATTAGAAGCTTATGGAGCATCGTACACTTTACAAGAAATTTTAACTGTTAAATCCGACGATGTTGCAGGGAGAACTAAAGTTTATGAGACAATAGTTAAGGGTGATGATAATTTTGAGTCAGGTGTACCAGAGTCCTTTAACGTTTTAATAAAAGAAATAAGAGCTTTAGGATTAAACATAGAATTAAATTAAAAGTTTTAAATGAGAAAAGATTTATCAAAAGATACAAGAAAGAGCATTGCAGAAAAGAATTTTAATCATATTAAAATTACTTTAGCTAGCCCAGAAAAAATAAAATCATGGTCATTTGGTGAAATTAAAAAACCAGAAACTATAAATTACAGAACTTTCAAACCAGAAAAAGACGGATTATTTTGTGCAAGAATTTTTGGCCCAATCAAAGACTATGAATGTCTTTGCGGAAAATACAAAAGAATGAAGTTTAGAGGCATAATTTGCGAAAAATGTGGAGTTGAAGTAACAAAATCTAATGTGAGACGTGAAAGAATGGGACATATAGATCTTGCATGTCCCGTAGCACACATTTGGTTTTTAAAGTCATTACCAAGTAGAATTTCTCTTGCTATAGATATGAAACTCAAAGAGGTAGAAAAGATATTATATTTTGAGAGCTTTATAGTTATTGAACCTGGCTTGACTGAATTAAAAAAAGGCCAACTTCTTACAGAGGACGAATATATTAAAGCTCAAGAAAAGTATGGAGAAGACGGATTTACAGCTGGTATTGGTGCTGAAGCTGTAAGAGAAATATTATTAAGTATTGATCTTACGTCTGAGAGAAAAAAGTTGAGAGAGTCTTTAAAGACCATCAAGTCAAAAGTCACTGAGGAAAGGACTTTAAAAAGACTAAAACTCATCGAGTCATTTATAGACTCAGGAAATAAACCAGAGTGGATGATTTTAACCACTGTTCCAGTAATACCACCTGAACTTCGACCATTAGTTCCATTAGATGGAGGTAGATTTGCTACATCAGATTTAAACGATTTGTATAGAAGAGTAATTAATAGAAACAATAGACTTAAAAGACTTTTAGATTTGAAAGCTCCAGACATAATAGTCAGAAATGAGAAAAGAATGTTACAGGAGTCAGTTGATGCTTTATTTGACAACGGAAGAAGAGGTAGAGTAATTACAGGAACTGGCAAAAGACCTTTGAAATCCCTAGCAGAAATGTTGAAAGGAAAACAAGGTAGATTCAGACAAAATCTTTTAGGTAAAAGAGTAGATTATTCTGGAAGATCAGTAATTGTTGTTGGGCCTGAACTTAAACTACACCAATGTGGTTTACCAAAAAAGATGGCATTGGAACTATTCAAACCATTTTTATATGCAAGATTAGATAAATTAGGATTTGCAACAACCATTAAACAAGCAAAAAGGATGGTTGAAAAACAAAAAAGTGAAGTCTGGGATGCTCTTGAACATATAATAAGAGAACACCCAGTGATATTAAACAGGGCACCAACATTACATAGATTGGGTGTTCAAGCTTTTGAGGCAAAATTAATAGAGGGAAATGCAATTGAATTACATCCTCTAGTCTGTGCCGCTT
>CACBKA010000012.1 GCA_902539745.1 uncultured Pelagibacteraceae bacterium | reverse complement strand
TTCGATGTTTAGTTTGTCAAGGTCAGACAGTTCATGACTCTAATTCTGATTTTGCTTTGACAATTAAGAGTGTTGTGAAAGATAAAATTAAAGAGGGAAATAATGAAAGAGAAATTTATACATTTTTATCTGAAAAGTATGGAGATTGGATATTATTAAATCCGCCACTTAAGAAAAATAGCTTTCTATTATGGTTTTTGCCCTATTTACTATTTGTTTTAGGTGTTATTTTTTTATTTTTTTTGATAAAAAAACCAAAAATTAGACTTTAAAATAAAACTGTATACAATTCTTTTTTTAAATTGTAACTTTATACAAATATGAGACTTAAAATTTCTATTGCAACGTTTGTGCTTTTAACTTGTGGAATTAATAATTCATTTGCTGATGAAGCTAGGTCAGGATTTAATTTCTATACTGGTATGTTTGATTTTAGTGATGACAAAAAAAGTTCACAACTTTTTGGGATAGAACATCAAAATGAAAATTTATATAAAGACACATTAATCGGAAGAGTTTCTCCGATTACAGGAATGATGATTACACAAGACTCCGCAGCCTATATTTACACAGGTATCGAAGCAAATTATGATTTAGGGCCATTTAAAATCACACCAAGTTTTGCACCAGGTATTTACAGTCAAGGCGATGGAAAGGATCTAGGACACCCTTTAGAATTTAAAAGCGAAGTTCAAATGTCAATGGATTTAGGAGAAACTACAAACTTTGGAATGTCTTACAACCATGTATCAAACGCTAGTCTAGGGGATAAAAATCCTGGGGCTAATAGTTACATGTTTAATTTTCTTAAAAAGTTCTAGTATTAAATCAAATGGGATTAAAAGATTGCCACAACTTTAGTGACTTTAGAAAACTTGCAAAAAGAAAGTTACCATCTCCAATTTTTCATTATATAGATGGTGCAGCTGATGACGAAGTTACTTATAAAAGAAACACAGAGGCATTTAATGAAGTCGATTTAGTGCCAAATGTTTTAAGAGGTGTGGAACAAGTTGATCTATCTACTACAATATTTGGAAAAAAATTAGATTTACCTTTTTATTGTTCACCCACTGCTTTACAGAGACTATTTCATTATCAAGGAGAAAGAGCTGTTGGAAAAGCAGCACAAAAGTTTAATACTATGTTCGGTGTATCATCACTCGCAACGGTGAGTGTTGAAGAAATTTCATCAATGATTGATACTCCAAAACTATTTCAGTTTTATTATCATAAAGATAAAGGACTAAACAATGCAATCGTCGAAAGAGTTAAGGCTGCAAAATTTGATGTTATGGCTTTAACTGTTGATACAATAACAGGAGGAAATAGAGAAAGAGATCTTAGAACTGGCTTTACATCCCCTCCTAAACTCACACTTTCAAGCTTAATTAGTTTTGCAATTAAGCCGATGTGGGGAATAAATTATGTTACTAGAGGAAAATTCGAATTACCTCATCTTCAAGATCACGTAAAGGAGGGAACTAGTACTGCTACATCCGTCGGAAATTATTTTTCAACAATGCTAGATCAATCAATGAACTGGAAGGATGCTGAAAATCTTTGTTCTAAGTGGGGAGGACATTTTGCTCTAAAAGGAGTTATGAGTGTTGAAGATGCAAAAAGAGCGGTTGATATTGGATGTTCTGGAATTATGGTTTCAAATCATGGAGGAAGACAACTAGATGGGGCTAGATCTCCTTTTGATCAATTAGCAGAAATTATCGACGCTGTTGGAGACAAAATAGATGTAATTTGCGAAGGCGGCATTCAAAGAGGAACACATATGCTTAAAGCTTTATCAATGGGAGCTAAAGCCTGTGCAGGTGGGAGATTATATCTTTACGCCCTTGCAGCAGCTGGTCAAGCTGGTGTTGAAAGAGCTCTTAATCAGTATCGTGTAGAATTAGAGAGAGATATGAAGCTCATGGGATGCACCAAGATAAGTGATCTAAGCAGAAAAAATTTGAGATTTAGAAAAGTATGAGTTTAAAAGATTGTTATAATTTTGATGATTTTAGAAAATTAGCAAAAAAAAATCTTCCTGCACCTATTTTTCATTATATTGATGGTGGCTCAGATGATGAAGCCACTCTTAAAAGAAACACAGAAGCATTTTCAAAATGTGATTTAGTACCAAGTATTCTTACAAGTGTTGGAGAACCAGATATGAGTACTGAAGTATTTGGTCAAAAAATTAAAATGCCGCTGTTTCTATCTCCAACTGCAATGCAAAGGCTTTATCATCATGATGGAGATAAAGCGAGCGCAAGAGCTGCTGAAAAACTTGGAACAATTTATAGCATGTCAACTATGTCTACCACTTCAATAGAGGAAATTTCAAATATATCAGGTGGCCCAAAGATGTTTCAACTTTACATTCATAAAGACAAAGGTTTAACTGATAATTTAATTGATCGTTGTAAGAGATCAGGCTTCAAGGCAATGTGTTTAACTGTGGATACAGTTGTGGCAGGTAACAGAGAGAGAGATCATAGATGGGGATTTACTACACCACCTAAATTAACTTTAAAAAGCCTTTTAAGTTTCGCTACTCATCCAATGTGGTCCATAAATTATTTAACTCATGAAAAGTTTCAGTTAGCAAACGTTTCTCATTTTACAAAAAAAGGAAGTAGTATTGCTAAAGGTGTGATGGAATATATTAACGAACAATATGATCCGAAGATGAACTGGGCAGATGCTGAGTATTGTATTAAGAGATGGGGCGGACCATTTGCAATAAAAGGAGTTATGTCTGTTGCAGATGCAAAAAGAGCAGTTGAGATCGGAGCCTCGGCAATAATGTTATCTAACCATGGAGGAAGGCAATTAGATGGTTCAAGATCTCCCTTTGATCAATTACCAGCTATAGCTGATGCTGTAGGTGGCAAACTTGAAATAATTTTAGACGGCGGGATAAGAAGGGGAACCCATGTGTTGAAAGCTTTATCTCTAGGTGCTACTGCGTGTAGTTTTGGGAAAGGTTACTTATTTGCCCTAGGCGCGGGGGGTCAAAAAGGTGTTGAAGCTTTGCTGCAAAGAATGCATGATGAGATTAGACGTGACATGATATTATTAGGATGTAAAACAATAAAAGATTTAAAAAAAACAAATATTGCATACAGGTAATTATGAAACTTGCAAAAAGTTTAGATAGGTTAGGAACAGAGACAGCTTTCAGCGTTCTTGCTGAAGCAAAAAAATTAGAAGCTAAAGGCAAACCAATGATACATCTGGGATTAGGTCAGCCAGATTTTAAAACTCCAAAACATATTGTTGATGCTGCAAAAAAAGCTTTGGACGATGGTCATCATGGTTATGTTTTATCAAACGGAATTCTTGAATGCAGGCAATCAGTCACAAGAAAAATTAAAAAACTTTACAATCAAGACATTGATCCCGAAAGAATAATTATTATGCCAGGTGGAAAACCTACAATGAGTTATGCAATTCAATGTTTTGGTGAACCGGGTGTAGAAATAATTCACCCAACACCTGCATTTCCAATCTATGAGTCTATGATCAATTTTACTGGAGCTAAAGCAGTCCCATACGATTTGACTAAAGATAAAGATTTAAAATTTAATCCTGAGGAAATTTTATCCTTAATAACTGATAAAACAAAATTACTAGTTTTAATTAATCCAAATAATCCAACTGGCAGTTTTGTTGATAAATCAGATATCGATGTTTTAGCAGAGGGATTAAAAAAACATCCTCATGTGACAATTTTAAGTGATGAAATTTATAGTAGACAAATCTTTGATGGAAAAGAAATGCCTACTTTTTTTAATTATCCAGAATTAAGAGAGAGACTAATTGTTCTTGAAGGTTGGAGTAAAGCCTATTCAATGACAGGATGGAGATTAGGTTGGAGTTTCTGGCCAAAAAATCTTGTAGAACATGTAAATAAATTGGTAATAAATAGCGTTTCATGTGTAAATGCAGCTGCTCAGTTTGCAGGCATTGCCGCTTTAGACGGTCCAGATGATTCTATTATTGAAATGATGAGAAAATTTACAATAAGAAGAAAACTTATTCACGAAGGCTTAAACAATTTACCAGGAGTAGAATGTAGTTTACCTGGAGGAGCATTTTATGCTTTTCCTAAAGTCGTAGGAACAGGAATGAATGGTGCTGAATTTGCTAAAAAATGTATGCATGAAGCAGGAGTGGCTATTGTACCGGGAACAGCATTTGGAAAAACAGCTAAAGATTATGTTAGATTTAGTTTTGCAGCTTCTAGCGATAATATCTCACAAGCCTTGGAAAAAATCAAAAAGATGCTTGGTTAATTAAGGTATATTTTTTCTATATAATTTAATAACATTATAGAAAAAAAATGAACGAACAAATACAATCAGAGTTAAAAAAAATTTTTAACGGTAGATTTTCCACCTCAGTTTCTACTAGAACAAACTATGCTAGAGGTGAGGATACATATGATCCAGTATTATCAAAAGCTGTAGTTTTTCCAGAGACTAATGAGGAAGTTTCAAAAATTCTTAAACTTTGTAATGATCACAAGGTTCCTGTAGTTCCATTTGGTACCGGGACCTCTTTAGAGGGTAATGTTGTAGGTAATGATAAGGGAATAACAATTTCCTTAGAAAAAATGAACAAGGTTTTAAGTGTAAACGTTGAGGATTTTGATTGCAGAGTTCAAGCTTGCGTTACTAAAGAGCAATTGAATGATTATTTAAGAGAAGATGGTGTTTTCTTTCCAATCGATCCTGGGGCAAACGCTGCAATAGGTGGTATGGCATCAACATCTGCATCAGGAACTATGGCTGTAAAATATGGAACCATGAAGACTGTAATCACTGGTCTTACAGTAATACTTCCTAATGGTGATATTATTAAAACTGGAAGTAGAACAAAAAAAACTTCTGCTGGATATAACTTAACTAATTTATTTATTGGATCCGAGGGAACACTTGGAATAATTACGGAAATACAATTAAGACTCTCTCCAATCCCAGAAAGTATAATGAGTGCAGTTTGTCATTTTCCATCTTTGGAAGATGCGGTTCAAGCAGCACAACAAGTGATACAGTATGGTGTACCGATAGCCAGAATTGAAATGCTTAATAAAGAACAAATGGATATAAGCATTAATTATTCAAAGTTAAAAGACATGAAAGTTTTACCGACTTTATTTTTCGAATTTCATGGATCGGAGCCCTCTAATAAAGAAAATATCAAAATAGTTGAAGAAATATCTAAAGAGAATAGAGGAAGTGCTTTTAAATGGGCAAAAGATTTAGAAGAAAGAAATAAGTTATGGCAAGCTCGTTGGGATATATATTATTCTGTAAAAGCATTAATTAAAAATGGAAGAGTTTATTCCACAGATGTATGTCTTCCAATTTCTAAAATAGTTGAGTGTGTGAAATTTGCAGAGGATGTCACAAAAAAATTTGGTCTTAGAGCACCAATGGTTGGTCACTTAGGCGATGGAAATTTTCATGTTGTCTTACCTTATGATCCCCAAAAAAAAGAAACGTATAAAAAGATAAGAGAGTTTAGTGATTTATTGATTAAAAAAACTTTGGAATTAAATGGAACGATCACTGGAGAACATGGAATAGGGCTTCATAAAAAAGAATATCTTATAAAAGAGCATGGGGATAATATTCCAATTATGAAATCTATAAAAAGAACTCTTGATCCAAACAATATAATGAATCCAGGTAAAATTTTTGACTTGAATTAAAATCAAAATGAAAAAAGTTCTTGTAACTAGAAAACTATTGAGATCTTGCGAGGATAAAGCTTCTAAATTATTTAATTCCCATTTAAACTCTAATGATGAGTTATATTCTCAAAAAAAACTAATTGAATTGAGCAAAGGTTGTGATGGTATTCTGACATCACTTACAGATAAAGTAGACAAAGAAACTATTGAAAAACTTCCTGAGACGGTAAAGATAATATCAAATTTTGCTGTTGGTTTTGGAAATATTGATATTGAGGCAGCAAAAAAAAGAAATATAATAGTCACTAATACACCGGATGTTTTAACCGATGCTACTGCAGAAATTGCTATGTTATTAATTCTTGGCGCGTGTAGAAGAGCAAGCGAGGGAATGGATTGGGTTAAAAAAGAAAATTGGAAATGGTCAGCAGATTTTTTAATTGGTAAGCAACTCACAGGATCAAGACTTGGTATTCTAGGTATGGGTAGAATTGGAAGAGCTTTAGCAAAAATAGCAAAAAGCTTTGGAATGGAAATACATTATAGAAATAGAACTAAATTAAGTAATGACAAAGAAATGGGTGCAACTTTTCACGAAAATATAAAAAGTCTATTCTCTGTTTCAGATGTATTATCAATTTGTTGTCCAGCCACAAAAGAAACTAAAGACATAATTAATAAAGAAACCTTAGAATATTTTCCAACCGGTGCAATTATAACAAATGTAGCAAGAGGAGATATGATAGATGATGAAGCTATGGTTCAAGCTTTGGTAAGTCGTAAAATTTACGCTATAGGATTAGATGTTTATAAAGGCGAGCCAAAAATTCATCCAGAATATTTAAAACAACCCACTGCATTTATATTACCACATCTTGGTAGTGCGACTAAAAAAACAAGAACTGCCATGGCAGACCTCGCAATTGATAACATTGATGAATTTTTCAAAACAGGATCGGCTAAAAATAAAGTTAATTAGCACAATCTATAATTGAATCTGCAAAAACTTTATTGATTCTGATCGAGACTCTCAAATCTATTTATGCTTAAATAATTCGACTAGTTAATTAACTAAGGGAGACAAATATGTCAAAAAAAGAAAAAACGCTGAAGAGAGTTAAAACTCCTTCTAGACGTAAGTTCTTTAAAGCAGCAGCAGCAACTGGTGCAGCAGCGGCAGCAACTATTGCAATGCCGAATGTAGCATTTGGTGCTCCTAAAACTTTAAAGATGCAAGCAGCTTGGCCTTCTGGAGCTAATATATTCTTCGAAATGGCTGGCGACTTTGCAAAAATGGTAGGCGACATGTCAAATGGGGAATTGAAGATTGATCTTCAACCAGTTGGCGCTGTTGTGAAAACATCTGAAATCGGTCAAGCGGTAAGTTCAGGGGTTCTAGATATGGGACACTGGGTAACTGCATACTGGTACGGAAAAAATCCAGCAGCATCATTGTTCGGAACAGGACCTTCATACGGAATGTCATCTCAAGAAGTTATGGGATGGATTGAGTACGGTGGAGGAAGAAAACTTTATGAAGAAACTCTTTCTAAAGTTGGCTTCAACTATGTTGGTCTTTTCCATATGCCAATGCCAGCACAGCCATTTGGTTGGTTCAAAAAGAACGTAACTAAAGTGTCTGATGTTAAAGGTATGAAATATAGAACAGTTGGTCTAGCGACTAACGTATTAACAGCTATGGGAATGGTTGTAAGACAACTTCCAGGTGGAGAAATTCAGCCAGCTATGAAAACTGGTTTGATCGAAGCTGCGGAGTTTAACAACCCAACATCAGACTCACAGTTTGGTATGCAAGACGTATCTAAGTATTATCACTTAGGTAGCTTCCACCAATCTCAAGAGATGTTTGAAATTCCTGTTAACACGAAGACATTTAATGGATTAAGCCCACAACATCAGGCTATTCTAAAAAATGCTGCGTATGCTGCGAATACAGACAACTACTTTAAAGCGTTAGTGAGATACTCAGCTGACTTATCTAAGTTAATGAATCAACATAAAGTAAATGTTTATCAAACTTCAGATGAGATCTTAGCTCAACAATTAAAAGGATGGGACAAAGTTATAGGTGACTTTGTTAAGAAAGATCCTTTCTTTGCAAAAATTGTTGCTTCTCAAAAAGCTTACGCTAAAAGAGTAATGAAGTACCTATTGATGAACCAGCCTAATTACAGACTGGCTTATGAAAATGAGTTTGGTGCTTTAGCAAAAGTTAAAATTTAGTAGCTTTTTAAAAATTAAAGGGGGCTTTTTATAGCCCCCTTTTTTTATGGCAATAACAAAAAAATTATAATAACTTATATTTATGAGGGGATTTATTAGTTTTGCAGACCATCTAAGTACATCTGTCGGGAAAGCTTTTTCCTGGTGCATAGTAATATTAATGGGTGGAACTTGTTATGAAGTTGTGATGGCTTACGCATTTAATGCCCCTACTTTATGGAATTTTGATTTTAGTTTACAAATGTATGGCGCAATATTCATGATGGCTGGCGCATATACACTTTCTACAGAGGCTCATGTGAGAGGAGATGTACTTTACAGATTATTTAAACCTAAAACACAAGGTTACATCGATTTAGTTTTATACTTTATTTTTTTCTTTCCTGGTGTATTTGCTTTAGCATTTTATGGATATGAGTACGCCGCTCTTGCTTGGAAAATTAAGGAGACTAGTTGGAACAGCCCAGCACAAATTCAAATTTACATGGCAAAGTCTTTGATACCTGCAGCAGGTCTTTTATTAATCATACAAGGTGTTAGTGAAGTTTTCAGATCAATAATTTGTATACAAACTGGTCATTGGCCAGCAAGAATGGTAGTTGCAGAGGAAACAGAAAAAATATTAATGAGAACTTCTCAAGACGAGGATCAAAAAGATGTTATTTAGCTTAACCAATCCTGAGATAGCAATACTTATGATGGCAATATTTCTTTTTGCTGTGTTATTAGGATTTCCAATTGCATTTACATTAATGGCAATGGGAGTTGGATTTGGTTATTACGCTTACTACGATCCAACTAGAATGGAGCATCTATTTGACAATAGAATTTTCCAACTTTTCGTCCAGAATACTTATACAGTAATGGACAATACAGTTCTTACAGCAGTTCCATTATTTTTATTTATGGGATACCTTGTTGAGAGAGCAGGTATAGTCTCAAGATTGTTTTTTGCAATTCGTTTAGCTTCACATGGTTTACCAGCATCTATGGCAGTTGCAGCTTTAATAACTTGTGCTTTATTTTCAACAGCAACTGGAATAATTGGAGCTGTAGTGACTTTAATGGGCCTTTTAGCTTGGCCGGCAATGATTAAAGCAGGTTATGATAAAAAATTTGCATCAGGAGTTATTTGTTCCGGTGGATGTCTTGGAATATTAATCCCTCCGAGCATCATGCTCATCGTTTATTCTGTAATTGCACAATTATCACCCCTAAGATTGTTTGCGGCAGCAATTTTACCTGGACTAATGTTAGCTGGACTTTATATACTTTATGCAGTTACAAGAGCATATTTTAATCCATCTATTGCTCCGAAACCACCAGCAGAGGATATACCTCCCCGTTCAGTAATCTTGAAAGAGGTATTAGTTTCTTTTCTTCCGTTGTTTTCATTAATTATTTTAGTTTTAGGAACTATTCTTGGAGGTTTAGCTACCCCAGCAGAAGCCGCAGCTGTAGGAGCATTTGGAGCGCTGGTTTTATCTTATTTTTATAAAACTCTTAAATGGAAAAATTTTAAAGAGTCAGTATTTTTAACCGCTAAAACTACTGCAATGATTATGTGGTTATTTATAGGATCATGGACATTTGCATCAGTCTTTTCATATTTAGGCGGGCATGAAGTATTTGAACACTTTTTTAAATCAATGAACCTACAGCCATGGCAATTTTTAATTATAACCCAATTAATTATTTTTCTTCTTGGCTGGCCTTTAGAATGGACAGAAATATTAATTATATTTGTTCCAATATTTTTACCGCTTGTTGAATTTTTTGGGGTAAACCCTTATTTCTTTGCAATGCTAATAGCATTAAATTTACAAACATCTTTTTTAACTCCTCCGATGGCCATGTCCGCTTATTATCTAAAAGGCGTGCAAACCAAAAATGTGGAGTTACTTGAAATTTTTGGGGGCATAATGCCTTTCTTACTAATTGTGATTTTTGCTATGTTTTTGATGTATATGTTTCCAGGCATAGCTCTTTGGTTACCTGACTTACTTTTTGCAAATTAAATAATTTATGAGCAATGTTCTATCAATCTCAGCTATTGAATTAGTGGAGAAACTAAAAAGCGGTGAAATATCGTGTGTGGATGCTTGTAAAGAATACATAAAGAGGATTGATAAGTTTGACAAAGAGGTAAAAGCTTGGGCATTTTTTGATAAAAAACTTTTATTGGAAAAAGCTGAGGAAAAAGATGAGTACAGGAAATCAGGTAAACCTCTCGGACCATTACACGGCTTACCAATTGGAATAAAAGATATTATTGGAACTCAAGATATGCCAACAGAATGTGGTACAGTCTTAAGAAAAGGAATATCAGAGAGTGCAGACGCAGAGGTAGTGAATCTTTTAAAAATTTCTGGAGCAATAATAATGGGAAAGACAGTTACAACTGAACTTGCTTATTTTGACCCAGGAAAGACAACTAATCCTCATGATAAATCAAGAACCCCTGGAGGATCTTCAAGTGGTTCAGCAGCTGCAGTCGCAGCACACATGACTCCTTTATCAGTTGGAACACAAACAAAAGGATCGATTATTCGTCCAGCTTCCTACTGTGGGGTTGTAGGATATAAACCTTCTTTTGGTTTAATTTCTAGAAATGGTATTTTAAAACAATCATCTAAATTAGATCATGTTGGTGTTTTTGGAAAAAATGTTGAAGATGTTGCTCTGATATCTAAATGTTTAATAAAAAAAGATTTATACGATAAAGATACGATACATTATTCAGCGGACAAAATGTTAGAAGAATGCAAGAGAGGCCCACATTTCGATCCTAAATTTATATTTTACAAAACCTCTAATTGGAAAAATATTGGAAAAGAGTCACAAAAAGCATTTGAATTTTTAATTAAAAAATTAAAAAAAAATATCGAAGTTTTTGATGAGCCTTCGTATTTCAAAGATATACATAAACACCAACAAGTTTTACATGAGACTGATATGTCAAATAGTTTTCAAAAGTATTATAAAAATTCAAAAAAAAAGCTTGGAAAAAAATTAATTGAAGCAATCGAGCGTGGTATGAAATACTCTGCAAGTCAGTACACCGAGGCTAAGGATTTTATGGAACAAAGCTACAGGTCTTACAGTGAAGTTTTTGAGGATTATCATGGAGTAATTACTCCTGCATCTACTGGAGTTGCCGATAAAGGATTGAAATTTACTGGTAGTCCTGAATTTTGCACAGTATGGACTTATATGGGTTTACCATCTATATCACTGCCTTTACTTACTGGAGAAAATAACTTACCATTAGGTGTTCAACTAGTTGGTAACAAGCTTGACGATCTAAGATTTTTAGGTGTTGCAAATTGGTTAGAAAAAAAATGTAAGGATGATGAATAAATTAACAAGTATAGTTGGATGTTTTCTCGCTGTTGCTTTTTTAGTAGGGCTAGCGACTACTTTAACTAGATCAATGATGATTAGTTTTACTGACGTTCTTCCAGTTTACATTCTTATGGGCTTGGTAATTTTTATGATGATTTATGAAGCCTTCATCCAAAAAAAATAAAACAACTTTTCTTCCATTTATTCTTCTTCTAATTCAGCCAATATTTATGGCTAGTAATTTGGCAATTGCCAGAGGTGCTGTCCCTTATGTTCCACCGGTCTCTTTAGGTTTTTGGAGATGGACACTTGTTTTTGTTTGTTTGTTCCCTTTTTTTTACAAGCCAATAAAAAAAAATTTTAAATATTTAAAACCAGAATTTCTAAAACTTTTCTTTTTAGGATTTACCGGATGTTGTTTATGTAGCATATTTCCTTACGTTGCAGGAAAAACCACAACTGTTTTAAATATGTCACTAATTTATACTTCGTCTTCAATTTTCATAGTTATTTTGTCTACCTTTTTTTACAAAGAAAAAATTAATTTTCTTCAGGGTATTGGTTTTTTATTAGCGTTTATTGGGGTATTGGTTGTAATTTCTAATGGTAAATTTTCTACTTTTCTAAATTTAAACTTTGTTGAAGGAGATATTTGGATTTTAGGTGCAGCTATATCCTGGGCTTTATATTCAGTTTATGTTTTGTATTGGAAATCTAAATTTAATATCTTTACAAAATTTACTTTAATAGCTTTTTTTGGTTCACTTTCTTTATTTCCATTTTATCTTTACGAAGTTTTTTATTTAGGTGAAAAGTTTAGTTTAGATCTAGTACCCATCTTCTGGATCACCATCGCAGCAGTATCACCGGGAATAATCGCTTTCATACTTTATAGCCAAATTCAAAAATATTTGGGTGCATCAATCACAGGTTTTACATTATATTTATTTGTTGTTTATGGTGCGTTTTATGGAATATTTTTCTTTAATGAGGAACTTTTTATGTCTCATTACATAGGTGGCGCATTAGTTTTACTTGGGGTGTATTTTGCAAAAAAAATTTAAATATATGTTTACAACAGCTACTATAATTATTTTATGTTACATACTAATAGTAATCTTTGTATTTTTTTACCAAAGAAATCTACTTTATCATCCATCTGAAAATAATTATACTTCTGAAAAAATAAATTTTTCATATGAAGAAGTTTTTATTCCAACATCTGATGGTAAAAAATTAAAAGCTTGGTTTCATAAAAAAAATCTAAAACAAAAAAAAACTTTATTATTTTTTCATGGTAATGCTGGAAATTTAAATAACAGAATTTATAAATTAAATATGATAAAAAATTTTGACATAAATTTTTTAATAGTAGCATATCGAGGTTTTAGTGGTAATGAAGGTATTCCAACAGAGGAAGGTTTGTACCAAGATGCTAGATCGGCAGTAGACTGGTTAAATAAACAAAATATTAATGATAAACAAATTATTATTTATGGAGAATCACTCGGTACAGGCGTTTCTGCTGAAATTGCACAAAATAAAAATTTTGCTGGTGTCATTTTAGAATCCCCTTTCACATCAATGGTTGATGCAGGTAAACATTATTATTTCTATTTACCAGTTTCTTTTTTACTAAAAGATAGATATGAGACTATAAAAAAATTAAAAAATATCAAAATTCCAATCTTAGTTATGCATGGACAAGATGACAAAATTGTTCCTTTCAGTATGGGTAAAAAAGTTTTTTTAGAAGCTAACGATCCCAAGCACTCATATTTTCCAAAAGATGATGATCACATGATGGAGTACAACGAAAATCTATTAGGAGCTCTTAATAAATTCTTACAATCAATATAACCAATTTTTATTTTTAGGATATTTTCTTTTTAAAACTATTCTATTTAAAAAAATTGACATTACAATTATCGCTAAAGTCCCAAATATTACTGGAAACAATATGTACTCGAAAGATACATCTGTAAATAAAACTACCAAAGGGTTTGATGCTGCAGGTGGATGCATTATTTTTAAATAAATCATTAAAGTCACAGCTACTCCAACTGCCAGACCAAGTGAATAAAAAGAAAATCCAATTGTTTCATTAAAAATAATTCCAACTAAAACAGAGACTAAGTGACCAAAGAAAACATTTTTTGGTTGTGCAGTTTCTAGTTCATGTAATGCAAAAACTAAAAAAACAGTTGCCCCAAAAGAGAACATTAATAATATTCCTGCCGATGTTCTTAATGTTAAAAATGCAAGAACTCCTATGACTATCGATGCTGATATTCCTGAAATAATCGGCTCTATTTTTTTTGGTATTTTCATTTTTAATTTTTAATAAGCATTTTAGCAAAGTCTGCAGAATTAAATTGATGCAAATCTGTTTCTTTCTCACCCATGCCAACCGCAATTATTGGCAAATTAAACTTTTTAGATATAGCTAACAATATACCACCTTTTGCTGAAGTATCTAATTTTGTGATTATTAAACCTGTTAAATTTGATATTTTTTTAAATTCCTCAACTTGGCTCAAAGCATTCTGACCTGTCGTAGCATCTAGTACCAAAATAGTTTTGTGAGGATACTCAGGATTTATTTTTCTAAGTACAGTAAATATTTTTTTATACTCTTCCATGAGATTCTTTTTATTTTGTAATCTTCCAGCAGTATCTATAAATGCTAAATCTAACTTATTATCTTCAGCAAACTTTGCGGTTTTATATCCAACTGATGCAGGATCTGTTCCTAAATCTGATTTAACAAATTCCGCTCCAATTTTTTTGGACCAAAGTTCTAGTTGTTCAACAGCTGCAGCTCTAAAAGTATCAGCAGCACCAAAAACTACTTTTTTTCCCTCGTTTTTAAATAATTTGCCAAGTTTACCTATCGTTGTTGTTTTTCCTACACCATTTACTCCAGCTACAACTATGATTGAAGGAGAGCTTTTATAAAGATCATTAATTTTGCTTTCGTAAGGATTAAGCATTTTAGATATTTGCTCCCCTAAAAAATCAAATATTTCTTTTTCATCTTTGATTTCTTTTCCAATTTTCTCTTTTTTAAATCTTTCCTTAAGATCTGCAGCTATTTGGGTACCAACATCCGACTCAATAAGAAGTTCTTCAAATTTGTCCAGAAGGTTTTCATCTATCTTTTTTTTACTAAATAAATTACTAAATTTAAAATTTTCAAAAAACTTCATTATGTTTCAAAGTCAATTTGTTTAACTTCTGATACAGGGCCTGTCATAAATATATTTTCTGTTTTATCTATTTTTATATTTAAAAAACCCTCCTTAAATTTTATATCTACCTCATTATAAGCTAGTCTATTCTTAAAGGCAGCAACGGCTGTTGCGCAAGCTGCTGTTCCACATGCTTTAGTTTGTCCCGCACCTCTTTCCCAAACATTAACCGTTATATTATTTTCATCAATTACTTGAGCCATTGTTACATTTATTTTTTCTGGAAATAGGCTGTGGTTTTCAATTTTTGGTCCTATCGTTTTTAAATCATATTCAAAACAATCTTTAACAAAAAAAATTATATGTGGATTTCCTACGTTTACGCAAAATCCCCCTGTAAATTTATTTTTATCTACTTCTAAAGTTACATTGGCTGGATTAATTGTTTTTGACAATGGAATCTCTTCAGAACTATATAAAGGTTTTCCCATTTCAAGTTCTACTTCTAAATTTCCCACTATTCTTGCATTTAGTAATCGATTGTTTGTCTTAAGTTTTATTTCTTTTGTATTTAAATTTTGACCTAAAAGATAAGCAACACATCTAGATCCATTTCCACATGCACTTACTTCACCTCCATCAGAGTTAAAAATTGTTATAGGAAAAGAGTTTTCTTTTTCTTTTTCTATAAAGATTACCTGATCGAAGCCAATGTTAGATCTGCTGCCCAATTCTATAATTTTTTTTTTAGTTAAATTAATAGAATTTTTCCTTCTATCAATAATGACAAAATCATTACCCAAGCCATCCATTTTGTAAGCATTAATAGTTGTCATAATTAATTAGTATAATTATTCATTGACTTTTAAAACCCTTAATTGTAGCTTCTCGTCACTTCCGCAAATGGTAGATTTTGCGGTGCCTTTAGAAATAAAGGGATCGACACTAGTCAGCGAGGGTTCGCCCACTAGTGCGATAGGTATTGGAAGAAAGAAAAATGTTTGAGAATTTGACAAACAAATTAGAAGGAATTTTAAATAATTTAAAAAAAGCACCTTCTTTAAATCAAGCCCAAGTCGAAACTGGGCTAAAAGAAATTAGACAGGCTTTGCTGGCTGCTGATGTGGCTTTACCTGTAGTAAAAAAATTTATTGAAGATATTAAACCAAAAGCAATTGGCCAAGAAATTATAAGATCTACATCACCTGGCCAAATGCTAGTGAAGATTGTTTATGATCAATTAGTAGAGGTATTAGGCAGTAAAACTGAGGGAATAAATCTAAAGGCTGTACCTCCTGCTTCTATCCTTTTGGTTGGTTTACAAGGATCTGGTAAAACTACTACGGCTGTTAAATTAGCAAAAAATCTTGAGAAGAATTTAAATAAGAAAATTCTACTTGTAAGCTTAGATATTTATAGGCCAGCTGCACAAGAACAATTAAAAGTTCTTTGTGAAAAAAATAGTTTAAATGCACTTCCTATCATCAAAGATCAAGTACCTGTTGATATTGCCCAGAGAGCTTTAAACGCAGCTAATCTAGCTGGAACAGATGTCATAATTTTTGATACAGCAGGTCGTACACAAATAGATTTGAGCATGATGTCAGAAATTAAAAATATCAAAGACGCAGTTAAACCTGTAGAAACAATGTTAGTAGCAGACTCTTTAACAGGTCAAATCGCTGTAAATCTTGCCTCAGAATTTGATAAAGCAATTAATTTAACAAGCATAATTTTAACTAGAGTGGACGGAGATGGTCGTGGTGGTGCAGCTTTAAGTATGAAGCAAACTACTGGAAAACCTATAAAATTTCTTGGTGTAGGTGAAAAGATAGCTGATCTTGAGTCTTTTCATCCTGATAGGTTGGCAAACAGAATTCTTGGAATGGGAGATATCGTTTCTCTAGTAGAAAAAGCTTCTCAAGACCTTGATGAAGAAAAAATAAAATTAACTGAAGAAAAAATAAAAAAAGGAAATTTTACCTTTGATGACTACCTACTTCAATTGAGGCAAATGAAAAAAATGGGTGGTATGGAAGGAGTACTTTCTCTTTTACCTGGTGTTGGTAAAGTAAAAGAGCAAATGCAAAATGCAAATATTGATGAAAAATTATTAATTTCTAATGAGGCAATAATTTTATCAATGACAAAAAAGGAAAGATCAAATCCTGATATTATAAGTGGATCCAGAAGAAAGAGAATCTCTTTAGGATCCGGAACTGATGTGCAAACGATAAACAGATTGCTTAAACAGTTTAAGATGATGTCCAAAATGATGAAAAAGATGTCAAAAGGGGGCGGTCCGCAAAGTGGAATGCCACCTGAACTTTTTAATCAATTAAAATAAAGAAAGGGAAAAATGTTAAAAATAAGACTATCGATGATTGGTGCAAAAAAAAGACCAATTTATAAAATTGTAATTGCTGACAGTAGATTTCCACGAGATGGCAGATTTATTGAAAAGGTGGGCTTGTTTAATCCGCTTTTACCTAAAGAGAAAAAGGAAAGAATTACAATTGAGGCTGAAAGGGTTAAACATTGGATAAGTAAAGGTGCGAAACCAACTTTGAGAGTATCTAGAATTCTTGGTGAAGCTCAAATTATGCCAATGCCTAAGCCAGGAAATAATCCTAAAAAAGCT
>CACBKA010000011.1 GCA_902539745.1 uncultured Pelagibacteraceae bacterium | reverse complement strand
TATTCATTCTGGGGGTTTGTGGGACAACGTTGGTTTAGCAATAAAAGTAGCCTTGGATTTAGGGGTTAAAGCGAACATAATTGAAAAAACTGTACCAAAAATAAAATTTGAAGGCCGAGTTCAGTTTATTAGAGGTAAAATTACGAAAAAAAGAAAAAATAGAATATTAGTTGATGGATGTCATAGTTTTACATCATCAAAAAACTTAGCAAATTTTCTTAAAAATCAAAAGATTCCTGTTTATGGTATTTGGGGTAGTCTTAAAAATAAGAACCCGAGTGAAAATATCAAAAATTTTAAAGGTATTTTTAAAAAGTTGATAACCATTAAAATACCAAATGAGACAAACGCTTTAAGTGCATCAGAATTAAAAAAAATTGGGTTGAAAAATAGATTTTATACGGAAGAGTCTAAAAATATTCAAGATGCACTAAATAAAATACCAAATAGTAAAAAAAATTTAATAGTTATATTTGGAAGTTTGTACCTTGTTGGTTATGTTTTAAGTATAAATTAGATATTTTCTTTAATCCAAGACACAATATTGGATTTTGTAGTGGCACCAACTTTAGTTGCTTTAAGCTCTCCAGCTTTAAATAATAACATGGTTGGAATTCCTCTCACACCAAACTTGGTGGGTGTATTAGGTTCTTCATCAATATTATGCTTTGCAATAGTTACCTCGTTAGACATTTCGTCAGAAATCTCCTCTAAGATTGGCCCAATCTGCTTACATGGCCCACACCATTCCGCCCAAAAATCAACTATTGTTGGTTTTTGTGATTTCATCACTTCTGTATCAAAATTGTCATCCGTAACTTTTTTCGTTGGCATAATTTATAGATATGGTTTTTTTGAAAAATGTCAACTACGCTCTTGAGTAATTCTTTTCTAATTCTTCAACGTATACGTTAATGTCCTCCAGCATTTTAAGTTTTTCAGTTTCTTTATTTTTTTCAAATTTAGCTCTTAAATCATCAATCTCCTTATAAGTTCGAGGAATAGTATTCCATTTTTTTTCATCAGTAGTTGATAGAACTCTTTTTACTATTGTGTTGTGTATTTCATCATAATCTTCTTTTGGTAATAAGTCAGGCTTTTCTTGGTAAAGTAATTTTTTTCCAAAGTAGTGAAACCTTTTATCTTTGAATTTTTGTAAATAATTAAGTTTTTTTTCCCAATCAACCTCATGAAATCCAGGTAATATTTTATTATCTTCAGCTGGAGGAAAATTATATAAACTCTCCTCTTCACATATATCTTCCTGAGATTGGGTTTCGGCTTTATCTTGTGCCTCATCCCTCAAAATTACTTCGACTTTTTCAGCAAATTTTTTATCTCTCTTTATAATTTCGGCTCTTTCTCTTAATTTTTTAATACCTATCATTTTGTATTCTTCGAAATGATCTATATAAGATGGATTCATTACAATAGGGTGTTTGTTATGACGACATGTTCTTAAAACTTTTGGAGGCTTTTTTAACTCAACTTTTAAAACATCAATTGGCATATTTATATAAATATTTGGGTCATGTTTTAGATCAAAAGTTTTTGGCCACTGGTATATTGGATGTTGACAAACAAAAGTTTGAACAAAAGGAACTACCTTTCCATAATAAAATTCATTTGCACAAAATAGGGTTTCATTTTTAATAATTTTTAAACTTTCCTCTTTATTGGATGTTAAAAGGCTGCTTTCCCAAACACTTGGAGCTTTCTTTCTTATTATTCTTGCAATTTCTAGGGTTGCACTACAATCACCTATTGCTGTGTGAGCGGCATGCTTAATTCCATTTAATGGCGCCATTGTATCAAGTTTGTATTCTAAATTTCCTTTTGCATTAGTTGCATTCTTAAGAGTGTTTGGATAATAGAGATTTGCAGCTCTAGCAAGATTAAGTAAATCACCCTCTTTATTACCGTTTGTTGTTGAGGTGAATGGATATTGTAAATTTTGAAATAATGTATTTCTCCAAAAAATTTGATCAAATTCGATATTATTCCAACCAATATAAGTTACCTTTCCCCAACTTTTTAATTTACCTACAAATTGTTTCACCATTTCATAATGAGAAAGATTTGTTTCTTTCAACTTTTTTGGGGTGGTATTGCTCACTATCAAAGACATGGCTTCTGGAATAATACCTGGAGATAGTCTGCATCTTGCATCAAATCGATCAAGTTCGTTTAATTGATCATCAGCAAGTATTGCTCCGACTTCGATTATTTGTCCCCACTGTTTATTTGATGAGGTTGTTTCAAAATCGTAAAATACAAAATTTGACATCTAAGAAATTTATTTATTTAAAGACTTTTATTTTATCAGAGCTTTCTTCAACTGTCTCTTTTACAGTCCCTGGATCTTTAATGTTGTTCAGAGTATTCATTATAGATCTGGCATCTCTACCAAAACTATCAGTTGAAGTCATCGCTTGTTCTAATTTTTTTCTTAAATCAATGATTCCATCAAAATGTTTTTCAAATCTTCTAGATATAAGTTTTAGGTCACTATAAATCTGAGTTGCGTGTTTTTGAACTTTAAGTGTTTGAAATCCTAAATGATAAGACTGTAAAAGCGCTGATAAGGTATTAGGTCCTGCAATAGTAATTTTATATTTTGTTCTAAGTTCCTCGAGTAAAAGTTCTTTAGTCTTTGGATCACGATAACTTGAAAGTTCTGCAAATAATCCTTCTGTGGGTGCATACACAATTGCAAAGTCTGTTGTTTTAGGTGGAGCAATATACTTTGCACTAACAGTTTTAGCCTTGTTTCTAAAAGCGGAGGCCAAATCTTTTCTAGCATGGGCTAAGGCTTCTTTGTCTTTGGCTTGATAAGCATTATCTATCTCTTTAAATTTTTCAATTGGCCAATGGCTGTCAACAGGAACAAGAACATCTTGAAGTTTAATTGCAAATTCAACAGTGTCACCAGTTTCATCAGGCTTCATTTTAACATTTTCAATGTATTGGGTTGCGGGTAATAAATCCTTTAAAAGTGACGCTAAAGAAAATTCTGCAAGGACTCCATATTGTTTTACGCCAGCAAGTATTCGACTAAAATTATCTTGGCTTTTGTTTAAAGCTTCAACTTGCTTGTTAAAAACCCCTACTTTTTCATCTACTCTTGTTAAAGCTCCAGACATATCTTTAGCTATGTCTTTAGACATGCTCCCAAAAGACTGGCTAAAAGTATCTTTAAAAGAATTGAATTCATTTTTAAAAGCCAGGGTTGGATCCTCAATTTTTTGCTGTTTGTTACGAATTAAAAAGAATATCACTAGAATATTTAAGGCTAATAAAACAGCTATGAGAGTAATTAGTATTATGTCCATTCATTTATATATACGGTGTATTTGCTAAATTACAAATTTTAATTTAAATAATGTAATTCATGAGATTTTTTGTATATTTTTTATCAGCTCTATTTATTTTTACAACCGTCAGTTCAAAAGAATTCCGAATCGATTTTAGTGATGAGGGTATGAAGCTTTTAAAAAAAAGGGGGTTTGGAAAAAAAACAAGTTATACAAACGGTAAAGACGATAAAGGGTGGTATTTAAAAGCTGAAGCTAATGATAGCGCTACTGGTCTTGGCATGGAGATAGAAAAAGATCTTCTTCAGGAAATGCCTTTTTTAAATATTACTTTTAAAATTGAAAAGGATTTTGAAACTATTGATCAAAAAACTAAAGATGGTCATGATTGGACAGCAAGAGTAATGGTTGGTCATGGAAAAAAAGTTGGTGCGAAACTATTAAGTCTGGCTCATTCCTCTTTTCTAGAGGAAGGCTTTTTACAACAAAGCCCTTGGACAAAAGGAAGCAGAGATTACGTAATATCAAATGATAAGAGTGGTAAATGGCATACTCGAAAGGTAAATGTTAAGGAATTGCTTGAAGAAACACATGGTATTTCATTCACTAACTTTATTGCTTTATTTTCAGACTCAAATAATTCAAAACAAAAAATTATTGCATATTATAGAGATATCTATTTTAGTAGTGAGTGATGAGTATAAAAGTAAATCCGTTTAAAAATAATATTGGTGCTTCAATTTCTTGTAATCTTAAATCTTTAGAGTCAAAAACTATTAACCAAATCAAAGAAGCTCTTAATAATTATGGTTTTGTTTGTTTCAGAGACCAAAATTTAGAGCCAGGTGAATATTTAAAATTTGCCCAAAAGCTTGGCAAAATTAAAGAATATCCAATGTTAAAAGATTTAGAAAACCATAAAGGTATCACCGTTGTTGAGAGAAAAGAGAACGATAAAGGAAAATCTTACGGTGAGGGATGGCATACAGATAGTAGTTATTTGAATAAAACACCTAAATATACATGTCTTATGGGAAAAATAGTGAAAAAAGATCAAGGTCAGACACTTTTCGCTTCTCAATTAGCATCTTACGAAGCATTAGATCAAAAAACTAAAGATAAAATTGAGAATCTTGTAGGTGTCTTTAGTTCAGCTGGACCAATATCAGTTACTAGACTTGAGAGGGAAGCAGAGAGAGGAACTGGAAAGTCTAAAGATTTTTTGGCTGAACACTCAATTGTGAAAAAAGTTGGTAGTAAAAAAGCACTTTATTTAAGTCCTGGTCACACAATCGCCATAAAAAATCTGAGTGAGGAAGAATCTAAAAATTTGTTAAAGTATTTATTCAACCATCAAACGAAAAAAGAGTTTCAAACTAGCTTTTTTTGGGAAAAAAATACCATTGTTATTTGGGATAATCATTCAGTAATACATTCAGCTACACCTTTTCAAGGTAGAAGAATGATGCACAGAATTATTTTAGACGCATAAAAAAAACAAATTTCAGCCCCTCTTAAAACAAAAAGTCATATTATTTCTAGGTCTATGAAAAATATAATTATCATTTTGACATGTGCTTTGTTCCTTGCAAACTGTAGTAACCGTTACGTACTTGGTACTAAATGTACTAGTCCAGATAAAGTAACTGGTGCTTATGAAAAATCATTCATTTGGTCTATCGATAAAACTATGAATGATGATGCCTTCGGAAAAAGAATTTCTAAACAAAACTGTCCTAAGATAGCTAAAAAATCTTAATTTTAGGATTACTTTAGAAAATATGATTACCGTTGGCCTTGTACTGCTTGGTCTTGCCGCACTATTGGTGTCTTTTTTAATCGTGAACTTTGATTCTAAAAACGATAAAAAAGACACCGAATGATTAAATATTTCCTATTTATACTTTTCATTTTTTCTTTTAATAATTTAACTGCGATGGATAAAAAACCATATCATCATATTTATAAGGATGGAAAATTACATGCTTTTAGAAACCTTGAGGGTGGTCCTAAAAGAGATCCTAATTTTAAATGGGATTGGAAAGTTTTTAGAGAGGAAAAAAAGAAACTTAAGATTGATTATCCACCTGAACATGTAATAGATAAACAAATAGTTTTAAAAAATCTTGAAAAACATAAATCTGATTCTTACGTGATGTGGCTTGACCACGCGAGCTTTATAATTAAGCTTGGAGATACTACAATTATTACTGATCCTGTTTTCGAAAAAAATTATGGGCCTATGATATTTGGTCCCAAAAAATTTATAGAATCTCCATTAACTCTTAAAGAACTTCCTAAAATAAATTTATTTTTACTAACTCACAATCATTACGATCACATGAGTATTCGTACTATAAAAAACTTTCCTTACAAGAACGCTAAAGTCCTTGCACCTCTAAAACTTGGAAAATATTTTACAAGGAATGGCTATAAAAAAGATACTGTTAAAGAAATGGATTGGTTCGACAAGATTAAAATTAACGATGAAATCACAGTGACGATGCTTCCAAGCCAACATTGGTCTAAGAGGTGGATTTGGGGAGATGGAAATACAAATAGAAGTCTTTGGGGAAGTTTTTTAATCGAATATAAAGATAAGAAAATTTTTTTTGCATGCGATACTGGTCCTGCACCTTTTTATAAAGAATTAGGAAAAAAATTTGGTCCCATTGATTTGGGTTTCGGAAATTTAGGCGCCTATAATTTCTATCCAATTGTTCCCGTCAAAGACAAATCTACTGCCCATGCAAACCCTGAAGAACTTTTGTCATTAATGAAAGATTTAAAAGTTAAAAAGGTTATAGGAATGCATTGGGGTACAGCAATTTTAAGTTTAGAACCTATTTGGGAACCTCCAATTAGATTTAAAGCAAATGCTGAAAAAAATGGTTACAAGAAAGAGGATGCAATTATATTTAAAATTGGTGAGATTAAAAAATTAGATGATCTCATTAACTAGCTTTTTTAAAGTTTTCTCTCATTCTCTCTAAATAAAGTATAAGACTATCAGTTAAATCATCTCCAAATTTAAATATGGCATTTCGATTATATTCCCTAGTCTCATTCTTAATTTTGTCTTCAACTATAATTTCTTGTTTATCGTCCTGATCTTTAACGTAGATTAGTATTAAAAAATTTTCGTTTTGCTCTTGATCTTCCCTAATAATTATTTCTGATTGCTCGTAAACTAAATTTATAACTCTCAAGAGATCTGCGTTCTTTGGCAAATATCTCTTATTTATTTGATATACCAGACTGGTTGCAGAGCGAGTATAACTTTCTAAACTTGTTTCTATTAACTCTCTTTGAGCTAAGTAAGCTTTTTCCTTTGCTCTAATTTCCTCTACTGTTGCTTGATCTGATAGGGTGACACCAAGTTCTTCAACACGTTTTCTTAATCTTTCATTTCTAAGGGCTTTGTATTTTTGACGAACTTTATCAATTCGATCTTGAAAAGCTTTGTAATCTTCTTTTTCAATATTTAAGCTATATTTTTCGATTGCCTTTAGCTCTTCTAACTCTCTAGCCCTAAACTTCTCTAAAGTTTTTTCAAGCTTGACTTCATCTAAAAATTTAATTTGTTTTTGTTTTTCCTTTTCTCTGATATTTTTTTGCTCTTCTCTTATAAAAGTTTTTAACTCTAGAGCTCTTTTTTTGGCTAATTCTTTTTCTACTTTTATTTCTTTTTTAAGAAGCTCCTTCCTTAAAGAGGATTGTATTTTTCTTTGTTTTTCAATCTCCCTAGCCTTTTTTAATTCCTGTCTTACTTTATTTTCTTTATAGATGACAATTCTACTGGTGATAGGAGAAACCATCATTTTTAAAAAGTCTTTAAAATTAAATTTAATTTGAACTTTTGGTAATGTTAAAAAATTTTCAAGATTAAACTTTTTTGAAGAAATCTTATTTGATCGAGATTTTTTTATATGTTTACGTCTCTTTTTTCGTATTTTCTTTCTTTTATTCGCGAAAATTCTTTTTTTATTGATTTTTCTATATTTCTTTTTAATTTTTTTTAAACTTTTCTTTTTGGGCATGTGATATTTGAATTAATATCACTTTATTTAATGTAGATATAGTCTCTTGTTCTAGAGGGCACTGATTCAAAATTTTTTACTGTTTCTATCTGATGTACTAAAAGATTACTTTTGAAAGCTGCACTACAACTAGAAAGATAAAAATCCCACATTCTTACAAAATCCTCACCATATTTTTCTTTAGCTTTGTTTGCATTTTTTAAGAATCTTTCACGCCAGGCGTCTAAAGTATAATTGTAATGATCAATAAGAGAGTGAAACCCTGAAATTATTAAGCCACTTTTTTCGATATTTTTTGTTAATTGGCTTGGTGTAGGAACTTTACCACCAGGAAATATCCACTTCTCTATAAATGGATTACTTGGAGCAGGTGGTTCCACACTAGCTATTGTGTGAGTTAAACATAACCCATCATCAGTTAAAAGTTCATTTACTTTAGAAAAAAAAACTCCAAGAAACTTTGGAGATGTATGTTCTAGAAAACCTACATTCACAATTCTTCGAAATTTACCCTTCACTTGTCTATAATCAATTACTGAATAGTTAAGCGCATTATCCATTCTTAGTTCTCTTGCTTTATTTTTACAATATTCAATTTGATTAGGTGCAAGACTTATTCCATGAACCTGGCATCCGATTTTTTTATGTATATAACGCGAAAGTCCTCCCCAGCCACATCCTATGTCTAGAACAGTATCATTTGGTTTTAGATTTAGTTTTCTTAAAATTAATTCAAGTTTATTTGTTTGTGCTTGCTCTAGTGTTTCGTTTATATCCTTAAAGTAAGCACAAGAATATTGTCGGTGATCTTTATCTAACATCCAGTCATAAATATCCTCTCCTCTTGAGTAATGATGCATAGCATTACGTTTTGATGCTCCTATTAAATTATGTTTGGTTAGAAAACTTAAACTATATCTTAAAGAATTTAAAATAGCAGATAATGGATTTACTTTTCCCCTTCCAAAATTTTCTCTATGAAGAATAAGATATAAAAAATCATAAATAGACCCGTTTTTGATCTCTATATTTCCTTTAAAATACTCCTCTCCGAGATATAACTCGGGTAACAATACAAGTTTCCAGTTAAGATTTTTTTTTAAAAGTTTTAATGTTAAAATATTTTTGTCTGAATTCACGAGTCCTATAGAGTGTTTTTTTAAGTTGGCCTCCTCAAGTATAAAACCTCCAAATTTAATTTTTTTATTTAGAATTTTTGCCAATAACATTTTATGCAGCCATATTTTTGTTATTCAGAACTCCAAGTCCTTTTAATTTTTTAATTAGCTCGTCTTTTTTATTTTTGTTTAACAATTCTAAAGGAGGAAGAAGATTTGCGTATGCTTTATTTTCTAAACTTTTCAAAGTATGAAGAGCGGTAATTAAATTTCCAGTTTCATCAAATGCACTTCTTATATCCTTTAGCTTTTCATCTTCATTGGAAGATCCATTTTTTTTAAAATCATCATAAACCTTTTTAGCCAATGAACCAGAGAAATTGGTTGTGGCAGAAATGACACCTGCTCCGCCAATTTTTAAATTATCTATTAATTTTTTTTCACTTCCAACAAACATGGAAAAATTTTTAGATTTAAAATTATTCCAAAGATTTCCTGTACTATCTTTCATACCAACGATTTGAGAAAAATCTTTTATTAATCTTGTTGTTACTTCCTGAGAAAAAGCATAACCACTCAAATTTGAGAAGTTGTAAAGTATAATTCTCGATTCTGGAACAGATTTTATAATGTTAGAATAAAAATTATAAACCCCATTATCATTATTTTTATAGTATGCAGGATTCATTATCAAAAAGTTTTTCATTCCTTTTTGAACAGCGTATTTCATAATATTTACAGTCTCTCTTAAACTATTGCAGGAAGGACCTATAAGTATCTGCTCCTTAAATTTCATTTTAGATAATGAGTCGATTAATTCTTTTTTCTCAGAAACTGATATTAATTGACCACATCCTGTACTTCCGAAAAATGCTGAGCCTACACCGTTATCATCTAAATTAGTTTTTGAATGGTGTAAGGTTGCTTCAACGTCTAAACTTAAATCGGCTTTTAACACCGACATTGAAGCTGCAAACACTCCTTTTAATGTTTCTGCCATATTTTTTTCCTAATTTTATATATAAAGTTACTATAAATTAAAAAAGAATGAAAATTCTTATTATTCAACAAAGATACGGTATTGGGGATCTTATTATTTTTCTACCCTACATACATGCTATTTCTAAAAAGTTTAAAACCAAGGTAAGCCTACTTGTAAAAAGGAGTTCAAAAGCCTCAGATCTATTATCGAATGATGAGAATATTGATGAAATTATAATATTGGACAAAGACAAAGATGGGATTAAAGGTTTCTTTAAATTATCAAATGAAATAAAAAAAAGAAATTTTGACAAGGTTTTTATTTTTAACAGTTCTTTAAGATACAACCTAATTGCAAAATTTTCAGGGATCAAATCAGTTTTTCAATATCCTTTATTTAGATCGAAAGATAATTTAGTTCATAGTGCAAAAATATTTACAGAAAATGTCACTGGAGAAATAATCTCAACTGAACCAAATCTCAATATTAAAAGTATTGATAAATTTGATAAAAATATAAAACATATTGTATTAGGTATTTCTGCATCTGGTTTAACTAAAAGATGGGATATTCAAAATTACATTAAACTTGCGCAAGAATTAAAAAGAAAACATAAATGTAAATTTTATTTAGCTGGTGGAATAAAGGATATTGATTTAATCAGGAAATTTAAAGATTCGGGTGTTGATGACAAATGCGAGTCTTTTGAAAAATTAACAATCAAAGAAACTTTACCTATTATAAAAAATTGTGACCTTGTAGTTTCAAATGATACAGGATTTGCGCACATAGCCTGTGCACTCAAAGTCAAAACGCTTACTTTGTTTATGGATAGTCCTGTAATGACATATGGGAAGTATTCTTCATTAATGGAAGTTATAGAACCCGTAGGAGAAAAAAATACAACAGTACATAATACATTGGGGAGCGATAGAATATCTTTTGATGAAGTTTTAGCTAAATCAAATTCAATGTTAAGTTAACTAAAGTCATTTTTTAGTATCGTTTCTTTAGCCTCAGATACCATTTGCGCGAGTTTAGTCGTGTCGGTATCATTTCTGTCTGGGTGGAGCTTTGCCATAATTTTTTTATATTTTGAAAGAACCTCAGATTTTGTACAACCCTTTTTACAGCCCAAAATATTATATGCATCATCAATTGAAATATTCGATGAAGCTTTCGAGTAATTTGTTCCTGATCTAAATGAATACCTTCCTGTCTGACGAAGGTAACTTATCAATCTCCAAAGTTGAAAAAGCTGAAAAATTCCACCAATACCTTTCAATTTAAGTAATGGAAGTAAAAAAATTAATATTGGAATACTAAAAGCATATCTTCCAACGATAAATAAAGCTATCGCTAGGAGAATTCCAACTGTAAAGATTATATATCTAATACCTTTTGCGATTTTTTTGCTACTTGCTTTAGCAAAAAAATTCAATAAAAGATATAACACTACTAAACAAATTCCGATGATTAAAAATAAATTCATACGAATATGATACCACGATTAAGGAAACAACCTGAGAAGAAAAGTTGTCATGGTTACAATTGGATTGATGATTATTCATGGGTACATCAAGACAATTGTCTTGAAATACTTAGAGATCCTAGCAAAGTTAATCCTGAAGTAAGAAAATATATTGAGTCTGAAAATGCTTACACTAAAGATAAAATGAGTGATACAGAAGAAATTCAGAAAAAAATTTTTAAGGAAATTGAAGGTAGAATTAAATTGGATGATGAAAGTTTACCATATAAAGATAAAAAGTACGAATATTGGACCAAAACTACGAAAGTAGGTAACTATTCAAAAAAACTAAGAAGAAAAATTGGAGATACAAAAGTAGAAACATATTGGGATGGAGACCGAGAAGCTAAAGGGAAGAAGTTTTTTAGCACAGGTGATCTTGAAGTTTCATATAATGATGAATTATTAGCGTATTCAATTGATGATAAAGGAGGCGAGTATTTTACAATTTATTTGAGGAGAATTTCAGATAATAAAATTATAGAGGATCCTATCATGGATACAGCTGGTGGAGTTGTTTGGGCTTACGATGATAAATCTTTTTTTTATAGAAAACATGACTCACAACATAGACCTAGAAAAATTTTTCAACATAAACTAGGAACATCAAGTAAAGAAGATAAATTAATTTTTGAGGAAAAATCTGAAAGATTTACCTGTTCGATTAGCACGAGTAGCTGTGAAAATTATTATTTTATTGACACAAGTGAACATACAACTTCTGAGGTTTATTATTTTCACAAAGATGAAAAAGAATTTAAACCAAAAATAATTATAAGAAGAGAAGAGGGTATTCAATACACTGTAGATAGTTTTGGTGGATGGTGGTGGATGTGGACAAATAAAAATGCTGAAGATTTTAAAATAGCAAGGTGTCCCCAAACTAAACTTGGTGATTGGAAAGATTTTATTCCAGCTAAAAATGGAGTTTTAATCGGAGGTCTTACTTTTTTAAAAAATTGGATTATTAGATCTGAAGTATCCGATGCTTTGCAAAAAATTTTTATCAGAGAAGTAAAAACAAATAAGGAGGAACAGCTTTTATTTGATGATGAAAAGGTAATTTCATCGGGAATAAGTTTAATGCAAAAGGATAAAGATACCGATGTTATAAGGATCGGTTATGAATCGCCTAAAACACCATCTAGAACTTTTGAATATAATTTAAGAACAAAAGAAAAAAAACTTGTTAAGGAACAAGAGGTTCCATCAGGACATAATAGAGAAGATTACATTGTAGAAAGAATTAATTGTCCTAGTTACGATGGAAGGGAAATACCAATTACTATTACATATCACAGAAATACTAAATTAGATGGTAGTGCAAATTTATTATTATATGGATATGGAAGTTATGGAAGTTCGATGTCACCAAATTTTTCAACATCAAAATTTTCCTTGATTGATAGAAATATAATTTGGGCGACCTGCCACATTAGGGGTGGTCTTGAAAGAGGTATGGCTTGGTGGAGAGAAGGAAAAATGATGAATAAGAAAAATACTTTTTCTGATTTTATAAGTTGTGCAAAATTCTTAATCCAAAAAAAATATACTAGTAAAAAAAAAATAATAGCTTACGGAGGATCTGCAGGCGGACTTTTGGTTTCAAATGTTGTCAATCAAGAACCAAATATTTTTTTAGGGGCTATAATGGCTGTTCCTTTTGTAGATAATTTAACAACAAATATGGATCATTCTCTTCCACTAACACCAGGGGAGATATTAGAATTTGGAGATGCAAAAAATAATAAAGAACATTTTGAATATATTCGTTCTTATGCCCCATATGATAATATTGAAAAAAAAGATTATCCAAATATTTTAATTACCACATCCCTTTCAGACTCAAGAGTTTTGTTTGATGAACCAACAAAATATTGTGCAAAGTTAAGAGAATATAAAACTGACAATAATTTACTACTTTTCAAATGTGAAATGGATGCAGGTCATGGTTCTAGGTCAGGAAGAAAGAATATCATCGAAGACATAGCTTTCGATTATGCTTTTGCATTAAAAGTAGCAAACAAAATCTAAATTAGAAACAATTTTTGCTGCTATAACCCACTACGATATTTTTTGGGTTTATCTCAAACCTTCTTTCGCATTTAATTTTTAATTTTGACTTAAGATAAACAAAATTTTTATTTTGCTTATTTGTAATTTCAATTAAATCAGGTTCACCAAACTCTATTTTAAGTTCTTCTGTTGTTTTGTTTAAAAATTTGCTTAATTTTTTTTCTTCTTCTGAAATTGTTTTATCTACTCTGTTGCCTACTGTTTTACAGCTCTGGAATGCCAGAAATATTATAAATAAAGAAATTAAATGCACTTTTTTCATGATTCAACTTTTTTTAGAATACACTAAAAATTATAAACAGAAATACAACTTTAAATACATATAAAATTAACAGATTAGTGTATTGCGCCTTTTTTATTAGATTGTGTAAGAAGAATCACATAATACTTTTTTATATTTTAATCACAGAAAGAGGAAAATCATGCTTGATAAATATTTTGAATATAAAAAGCACAAAACCACTTTCAATACTGAAGTTGTAGCTGGGGTAACAACATTCCTTACTATGGCTTACATTATGTTTTTAAATCCGTTTATTCTTTCTGGGGAGTTCGCTGGAACAGAAAAAGGATTTTTTGACTTTGGAGGTGTGTTTACAGCTACAATAGTAGCAACTGCCATTGCATGTTTCATTATGGCATTTTATGGAAAAACTTGGCCGATAGGATTAGCCCCTGGAATGGGTATTAATGCTTTTGTTGCCTTCGGTGTTGTTGGCGGAATGAAATATACGCCCGCTGAAGCATTAGCAACGGTACTATTAGCCGGAATATTATTCCTATTAATATCTCTTACACCAATAAGAGCTTGGATCATAAATTCTATTCCTAGAAGTTTAAAACTTGGAATTGGAGCAGGTATTGGTCTTTTCTTATCAATCATTGGTCTAGAAATTATGGGCGTTGTTGGTGATCATCCAGTAACTTTGGTTACTTTGGGAGACATTAAAAACCCGTTAGTTCTTTTAGGCTGTTTAGCTCTTGTAGTAATGATTGTTTTAGAAAAAATGAAAGTAAAAGGAAATATTATCATTGGAATTTTAGTTTTCAGCGTTCTTGCTTGGCTACCAATGTGGGACTGGACTGGAGCTACAATAGAGGGCGGAAAATCATTAGCAAGATTTAATGGTATCTTTTCAGCTCCTCCGTCAATGAGTTATCTTTTTGATGCTGTAGAAGGTTTTAGCACTGGAAGAGTTTTATCAGGAGGTGGATTGACGGTAATATTCACACTTTTCTTTATTGACTTTTTTGATACTGCCGGAACTTTGACATCAGTAGCGAACGTTTCTGGAAAAATAAAAGGAAATAAAGTTGAAGATATTGATAAAGCAATGCTTGCTGACAGCGCTGGTACAGTGGCTGGAGCTTTCATGGGGACAACGACTGTAACGAGTTACGTTGAATCCGGTGCTGGAGTAAAAGCTGGCGGAAGAACTGGTATGACTTCATTAGTAATTGGAGTGCTATTTCTTTTATGTCTTGGTTTTGCACCTTTAGCAACTAGCTTACCTAAAGAAATAGATGGCGCAGCGCTTGTGTATGTTGCAGTTTTATTTGTTAGAAATATTACCGATATCGAGTGGGATGATATTGCAGAAGCAGCTCCGGCTGTAATTGCAATGATAACTATGCCGCTTACATATTCTATTTCGAATGGTATAGCTCTAGCATTTATAGCTTACGCACTTATAAAAATCCTAAGCGGTAATGCAGCAAAAACATCCCCTGCGATTTGGGTTGTAGCAGTACTTAGTGTTTTAAGCTTTTCAGTTTAGATTAATAAATCTTTAAAAGAAAAAGGGTTAAACTTAGTTTTAACCCTTTTTTTTATGTTTTTTTGCAATTTCTTCAATTCTTATTTCTTCGTAATGTTCAAAAGGTTGAACAATCCATGGATCATTTTTTAGTTTAACAGCACAATAATCTGGTTCAAAAGTAGATTTTTTTTTCTTCCAAAGAGTTGCGGTTTTAATATCTTCAATTTTATCTTTTATTGGTTTATATTTTTTTAACCAATCAACGCTTTTATTTAGCGTAATACCTGTATCAGATAAATCATCGCATAATAATATTTTTCCACCCATATTTTTTGCAATTGAACTCATTTCTCTTGAAAAAACTATGTCACCCTGTTCGTCCTCAACGCCTTTGCCGCTATAAGACTCTACAGCTAAGTAAGCACATTTTAATTTAAAAACTCTACTTAAAACATCTATCATAGGTGCAGCCCCACGCATGATACCGACTAACAATGTTGGCCTGTAACCACTTTCGTGAACCATTAATGCTAATTTTTCTACAGTCTTATTATAATCATCCCAAGAAATAATTAGTTTTTCTGTCATTGTTTAAATCTAATACTGTACAGGTTCGTTGTCTACTGAATACCACAATGCCATTACAGCGAGAGTACAATAAGGTGAAAACTTTTTTTGCAGTTTATTCACAAAAGATTTGGGGGGTAAGTATTTTTTTTTATAATTATTTGAAATTGCCCTTAGTAAACCAATATCCTGAACAGGCCATATGTTTGGCCTATTGTAGAAAAATATCAGTACCATTTCACTAGACCATCTTCCAATTTGTCTTAAAGATGAAAGGTAATTTATTGCCTCTTCATCAGACATTTTTTTTATTAATTTTGGATTAAATGATTTATCTAAAATTTTATCAGCCAAACTTTTAATACCTAATGCCTTCATTCTGCTAAGCCCGCATCTTCTAAGATCCATAATAGTTAAACGAGATACAATTTTTGGATTAATTTTACCTTTACATTTTTTTTCAAATTTTGAAAAAACTGAATCTGCTGCCGAAACTGAGATCTGTTGTGATATAATTGATCGAGTTAAAGAATAAAAAAAATTATTTCGTGTAGTTAAGTGTCCCTTATAGAGACTTAAAAGCTTTCTCATCACTCTATCTCTTTTATATAGATGTGTTTTACCTTTATTCCACCACTTAGGTTTCATATCTTGGAGGAACCACCTGTTTTTTTAAAGTTTCTTCTCTTCTAAAGATAATGTACGTGCCAACGACTATAAATCCCGCACCAACTAAAGTTGTTAATTTGAGAGACTCTCCAAAAATAAAATATCCTGCGGTAGCAGCAAAGACTAATGATAAATATTTAATTGGAGTAACAAGACCTGTGTCTGCCATTCTCAGAGACTGTGTGAGTAAAATATTAGCGTAACCACCAGCCAAACCTAATATCACAAATAGAATAGCCTCATATAATGTTGGCCAAATCCAACCATTAACTAGAGTACATAGACCAATGAACATTGATAATAATGAGAAATAAAAAGCTATTAAATAATTTGGTTCAGTTTTAGATAAAGATTTAATTGACAAAGCTACTTGAGCAAAACCAAAAGCAAAAATTAGAGGCATAAAATAAAATAAATTAAATTGGTGAAATGTTGGTTTTATAATAATCAATCCACCAATTATCCCAAGAATAATTGCGGAAATTCTAGTCATTCTAATTTTTTCACCTAAAAAAAGTGCAGATAATATTGTTACAAAAACAGGACCTAAAAAAGTTAAAGATATACAATCAGCCAGTGGTACATTTCTAATTCCAATAAATAAAGCAACGATTGCTATTGCTCCCCATATTGCTCTCCAAGCATGAAGTCCCGGTCTTTTAGTTTTATAAAAAGTGGAAAATTTTTCGCGAGGGATTAGAAGGATTATTGGAATCATACCAAACGCAAATCGCATAAAAAGGACTTGGCCAAAAGGTGCGTCTTTCAAATATTTTACAATAATATCCATAATACTGAAGCATGCTACGCTAGCTATCATATAAACAATTGCTAATTGGGATTTTGAGAGCATTTTACCACCTTTAATTAATTGAAATAACATATTAGAATTTTAAAACAATGAAAACTGCTTATTTTTCTCTTGGATGTTTCTGGAGCCTGCAATTAGAATTTGAAAAAATTAAAGGTGTAAAAAAGGCTGAGGTTGGTTATTGCGGTGGTAATGACCCAAATACAACCTATGAAAAAGTTTGTTCAGGTTCAACAAACCACGCAGAAACTATAAAAGTTGAGTTTGATGAAAACGAAATTTCATATGAGGAGTTAGTAAGATTTTTTTTTAAAATTCATGACCCGACACAATTAAATAGGCAGGGACCAGATATAGGGACACAGTATAGATCAGAAATATTTTATAAAGATGAAAATCAAAAAAAAATTGCAGAAAAAATAAAAGAGGAATTCAACAAAAAATTAAATGGAAAAGTAGTAACTAATATTTCAGAAGAAAAACTTTATCAGCCTGCTGAAGAATATCATCAGTATTACTTAAAAAGAAAAGGTATATTATGAATTTAGTTTC
>CACBKA010000010.1 GCA_902539745.1 uncultured Pelagibacteraceae bacterium | reverse complement strand
TGAATTAAAGCTCTATCGAGTAATGAAATTGAATCTCTTACAGATCCCTCTGCAGCTCTTGCTATTATATCTAAGGCCTCTTCAGTTATTTTACCATTTTCTATCTTACATATTTTTTTTAAATGGTCTGAAAGGATATTTAAGCTTACTCTTTTTAAATCAAACCTCTGGCATCTCGATAGTACAGTGATTGGAATTTTACGTGGTTCGGTTGTTGCCAATATAAATTTTAATTTTGCAGGTGGTTCTTCTAAAGTTTTTAATAATCCGTTAAAAGCTTGTTTAGAAAGCATATGTACCTCATCAATTATAAAAATTTTATACTCTGCACTGGTTGGATTATATTTTGAATTTTCAATAAGTTCCCTTACATCATCAATACCAGTTTTAGATGCTGCATCCATCTCAAGAACATCAATGTGATTTGAGTTTTCAATTTCTTTACAGTGGCAAGATTCTTTTTCACCGCACATTTCTCCTACTTCTATATTTTTAGAACAATTTAATGCTTTCGCTATTAATCTCGCTGTAGTGGTTTTTCCAACTCCTCTTATTCCAGTCAATAAATACGCATTAGGAGTTTTTTTTAATTTAATTGCGTTTGAAATAGTTTCTGCAATTACTTCTTGACCTATTAATTCTTTAAATATTCGAGGCCTATATTTTAATGCTAAAATTTTTGTATTATTTTTATTCATTCATTCAGGAGACCAAACAACCCGCTTTTAAAAGTTCGTGCTGCTGTTGTTACACCCTGACACATTAAACATATCAAAATCGCCTGAATGGCCTCCGAATTATTATATCAACATAAAAAACAATTCTACAAGACATGTTTATATAGATTTGTGGACTATTTTTTTTGCCTAAATGGAGCAGCTTCGTAAACTCCTAAAATATCTAAGCTTTCTGTGTGAAAGCCTAATTCTTCTAGAGCTTTTTGGACTGCTTGATCCTCAATGTGTCCTGCAATATCAAGATAAAAATTAGTTTGATCAAACGTGTTTTTTACAGAGAAACTCTCTAATTTAGTTAAATTTACCTGATTGGTTGCAAAACCTCCCAAGCATTTATACAAAGCCGCTGGAATACTTTTTAGTCTAAAAATACAGCTTGTAATAAACCTTTTATCTTTTTTATATTCAGGTTGATTTACTTTTTTCCCCATTATTAAAAATCTAGTCACATTACCAATGTCATCCTCAATATTAGCTTTTAAAATTTTAAGATTGTAAATTTTTGCAGATAGTTTTGAAGCAATTGCCGCAACAGTATTATCTTTACTTAAAGAAAGATCTTTTGCTGATCCCGCAGTATCTGCAGAAATAATAGTTTTGAATTTATGTTTGTTGATAATTTTTTGACATTGATCAATAGCTTGTGCGTGACTTCTTACATATTTTATGTCCTTCAATTCTGTGCCTACATTAGCTAGAAGATTGTGTTCAACTTTTTGAAAATGCTCTGAGTAAATTTGAAGTTTATATTTTGTCAATAAGTAATGTATATCAGCAACTCTTCCAGCTAAAGAATTTTCAATTGGAACCATTATTTTAATATTTTCATCTTCTGAAGCCATCTTAAAAGTTTCTTCAAAAGTAGCACAAGTTTTGATAGTAGCTTTAGGAAACATTTCTTCACAAGCTAAGTGTGAATAGGCACCTTTCTCTCCTTGAAATGCGACAATTTCCTTGGTCACTTTTTTTCCATATTTTTTTTAATTTCTTGTAAATCTTTTTCTGTATCAACACTTAGAGGTAATGAATTCGCAAGTCCAACATGGATTTTCATATTATTATCTAACACTCTCATTTGTTCTAAATTTCTTTCTAATTCTAACTTACTTCTTTTAAGATTTACATACTTTATTATTGCTTTATTAGTAAATCCATAAATCCCAATATGATGATAAATAAAATTATTTTGTTTAGAAGTAATATTTCTTTGAAAATCTAGAGCTTCAGAAAAATTTGAATTTTTAAGATCGTCTTTTGTAAAAACTTTCACTACATTTTTGTCTTCAATTTCATCATTGTTTTTAATAGATGCGGCTAAAGTAACAACATCACAAAGACCTTTGTTTAGATAATTGCTTAGCGATATAATCTCTTTTGGATCTAAATTCGGCATATCTCCTTGAAGATTAATTATAAATTCGGGTTTATTTGAGTAATATTTTTCAAATACTTCGAAAATTCTATCCGTTCCAGTTTCATGAGTTTTATTTGTTAAAAAGGATTTGCCGCCATTTTTTTCAATTAATTCAAAAATTTTCTTATCTGGTGTTGCCACCACTACTTCACCTACACCAGATTTAATAGCTAAATTTAAAACATGCAAAATCATCTCTTTTCCTTTAATAATTTTTAATGGTTTTTCCGGAAGCCTTTTAGCTTGTAAACGTGACGGAATAATAATTACTGTTCTTGACATTATAAAATTGTGCGTCTCAAGGACGCAATGATGTTAAATTTATTTAAAGTTTTTTTAATAAACTCATGATATATAATTAGTTAATTATCAAATTTATGAACGGTTTTGAAATAAATAAAATTATAGCTGCAATTATCTTTACAGTACTTGTTGTTTTTGGAATTGATAAAGTAACAGATCTGATTTTTTACGTAGAAAAACCAAAAGAAGCTGCTTATGTCGTTGAAGCTCCAGTTGCAAAAACCGCGGTATCAACAGCAGGGTCCGGTGGTTTAAATATAAAAGATTTTCTGGCTCTTGGAGATATAGAGCATGGAAAAGCAGTTTTTAAAAAATGTTCTGCTTGTCACGTAGTTGCAAAAGGTGGAAAAAATAAAATTGGTCCAGTTTTATATGGTGTTTTAGGTAGAAAATCGGGTGCAATAAGTGATTATAAATATTCTAAAGCGTTAATTGCTCATGGAAAAGTTTGGTCTTACGAAGAAATGAATGGATATCTTTTAAAACCTACGGCTCATATCAAAGGGACAAAAATGGCTTTTGCAGGACTGAAAAAAGAAAAAGATAGAGCGTCAGTTATTTTGTATATGAATTCGCTAAGCGATAATCCTCTTCCGAAACCCTAGACTATTTTAAACACCACTCAATTATACTTTTTTGAGCATGAATTCTGTTAAAGGCTTGTAACCAAACTACAGATTGTTTTCCGTCCATTACTTCACTAGTAACCTCTTCATCTCTACTTGCTGGAAGACAGTGCATAAATATTGCATCTGTTTTTGCTGAGTTCATTAACTTTTTATTAACCTGAAACTTTTTTAAAATTTTCTTTTTTTTCTTTTTGTCGCCTTTATCGCTCATAGATATCCATTTATCGGTCATTACGCAGTCTGCTCCTTCAGCCGCCTCGAAAGGATCTTCTGTGATTAAAAGTTTACAATTATTTTTTTTTGCTTCACTTACTATTTTTTTATTTGGCTGATATTTTTTTGGACAGGCAATTTTAAGTTCAAATTTAAACTTAGTTGCTGCCTCAATAAAAGAATTAGATACATTATTTCCGTCTCCTAGCCACGCAATAGTTTTCCCGTTTATATCACCTTTGGCTTCTTCAAAAGTTAAAATGTCAGCCATTATTTGGCACGGGTGACTTAGGTCTGTTAGTCCATTTATAATAGGAATGTCTAAATGCTTTTGAAATTCATCAACATCATTATGAGAATCTGTTCTTATCATCAAAATATCTGCGTATTGGGAAAGAACCTTGGCTGTATCTTTTATGGTTTCATCTCCTTTACCATAATGAATTTCATCTTGGTTTAAAATAATTGATGATCCTCCCAATTGTTTCACAGCAAGATCAAAAGATATTCTGGTTCTAGTAGATGGTTTTCCAAAAAGCATAATCATAGTTTTACCTTTTATCGGTAAATCTACATCGGGTTGAGAATTAGGTATTTTTCCTCTTTCAGATTTTCTTTTTTTAGCACCATCAATAATGGCCCTAAGATCATTTTTTGATAAATCTGAAATATTAATAAAATTTTTCATTTTTAATTGTAATTTTCGCAAACTTTTCTAATTATTTTTACTGCAAGATCTATTTCTTGTTTTTTAACATTTAAAGGAGGCAAAATTCTGACTACATTTTCTCCTGCTCTTATTGTAAGTAATTTGTTTAATTCTAATTTTTTAATAAAGTTTGATTGGTCTTCAAAAAGTTGTAATCCAATCAACAATCCAATGCCTCTTACCTCTTTGATTATATCTGGGTAATCTTCTTTTATTAGGTTTAATTCATTAATAAAATATTTTGATAATTTTTGTACATTTTGTAAAAAACCTTTTTTAAACATTTGATCCATAACAGCATTTCCAACGCTCATTGCTAAAGGATTTCCACCGAAAGTACTTCCATGAGAACCAGCTGTCATCGCGGGAGCCACCTTTTTATTCATTAAAACTGCACCAATTGGAAAACCACCACCAATACCTTTGGCTATTGGAACAATATCAGGCTTTATTTTAGCATGTTCAAATGCGAAGAATTTACCAGATCTACCTACTCCACATTGAACTTCGTCAAGGATTAAGAGTATTTTTTTCTTATTACAGAGTTTTCTTAAACCCTTTAAACACCAATCAGGTATAACTTTTATTCCTGACTCGCCCATCGCAGTTTCGCACATTATTGCTGCTGTTTTTTTTGTAATGGCTTTTTCTAAACCTTTATGATCAGCAAAGTCAAAATGATCAAACCCTGGTACTTTTGGCCCGAACCCCTCAGTCATTTTCTTAGATCCACTTGCAAAAATTGCAGCTAAAGTTCTACCGTGAAAAGAATTTTTTATACAAAGTATTCTATTTTTTTCAGGTTTCCCTTTTGAATAAAAGTATCTTCTCGCAACTTTTACAGCAACTTCAGTGGCTTCAGCACCACTATTTTGAAAAATAACATAATCTGCAAAAGTTTTTTGTTTTAATCTTCTTGCAAGTTTTTCACCTTCTGGAATTAAAAATGCATTTGATACATGCCAAACTTTTTTTGCTTGTTTATTCATCATTTTAGTTAAATAAGGGTTTGCATGACCCAATGAATTAACCGCAATACCTTGAACAAAATCTAGGTATTTCTTACCATTTGTAGAATATAAAAAACTTCCTTTACCTCTTTTAAAAGAAATTTTTCTTCTGTTGTAATTTTTAGCTAATGCAGACATTTTAAGACTTTATTTTATACCCTTTTTTATAAAGTAAGTAAGACACGAACCAAAGTAAAATTGATAGTCCTACAAGATAGATTGATCCAATAAAAATCGAGCCATCTGATTTTTCTAAGAAACCATATCTAAAACCATCGATCATATAAAAGAAGGGATTACATTTACTTATTGTTTGTAATATTTGAGGTAATCTTTCTATTGAATAAAATGTTCCTGATAAGAACGATAAAGGTATAATGATAAAACTAGTTACTGTTGCCATATGGTCAAATTTTTCTGCCCACAAACCTGCTATTACGCCAATACAACCAAGTATAATGGATGAAATTAAGGTGAAAAAAATTACGGCATAAATATTTCTAATCTCAATATCTACTAAAAAATAAAATATTATTATTGATATGAAGGCAATCATAAAGCTTCTGGTTGCAGATGCTAAAACAACTGCGGTTGTAACTTCACCTGGTGAAAGGGGAGCGTATAAAATATCAACAATGTTTCCTTGAATTTTACCAATCATAAAAGATGAGGAAGAGTGTGAAAACGCTTGTTGTATTACCTGCATTGCAATTAATCCGGGTGCTAAAAAAGTAATAAAAGGATAACCTAAAACGTCTGCTCTTTCGTTACCTATCGCTAGTGCTAAAACTAAGAGAAACAGTAAGGATGAAATTATTGGCGATAAAAGGGTTTGAATCCAAACAATAAGGAATCTTAAAACCTCTTTTTTGTAAAGTGTCCACAACCCAATCCAATTTACAAAGCCAAAAGTTACAGTATTTTTAAGTTTATATTTTTTACTAATTTCAACCATACGTAGTCTTATATCTTCAAAAAATAATTTTTCTGTGAAAAACTTTTTTTACAACCTAATTATTAATTAATTTATTTTAATACTACTAGATTATGTATTAGTTTAGTACTTAGAAACTATATTTAGTTTCTTAGAATATGAGTTGGACACAAGAAAAAGAAGAAAAATTAAGACAATTGTGGGAAAAAGGCCATACAGCAAGCCAAATAGCAGAGATTCTAGGTGATACTACAAGGAACGCTGTTATTGGAAAAGCTCACAGACTTAAACTTGCTGCTAGAGCTCCTAATAAAAAATCAGTACCTCAGAAAAAAGAAGTTTCTAATGTTCAAAATAGAAACGATAAACAGATCAGTAGAAAATCTAGATTTAAATCAATTCTTTTAGATAAAAACTTTGAACCTGAGAATCCAAAAAAACTTGAAGAATTAGGTGATAATAATTGCAGATGGCCCATAGGTCATCCAGATCAAGAAGGCTTTTATTTCTGCGGTAGATCTCCAATTGAAGGATTTTCTTATTGTAAATTGCACGTGCTTTACGCATTCCAGCCTAAAAATCAAAAAGAGGAGCTCATAGATAAAGAAGATGATGTTCCAGAATTTATTGAGAAAAAAGTTAAAGCTTCTAAGTAATTCCTTAATAAAACCTTAACAATACTTTAATATAACAATCAGGAGACAAAATATGAATAAAATAACTATAAAATATCTTAAATGGACAAGTACGTTTTTAACCTTATTTGGAATATTGGCATTCTATTTAGATTACTATCCTTACAGCATGATACCTCACGGACTTGGTATTATTGGATGGACAGTTGTAGGAACCATAACAAAGGATAAACCGCTACTTACAAACTTTGCATTGCAAATACCTATAATGTTTGCGGGTATAATAAAGTATTCGATATAGATTTATGAGGAATATTTTGTTTGTGTGCACAGGCAATTCAGCAAGAAGTATTCTTGCAGAAGCTTTGATCAATAAAAATTATAGTTTAAAATTTAAAGCTTTTAGCGCAGGTAGCAATCCAACAGGGAAAATAAACCCTAATATAAAAAAATATTTAGAAAAAAAAAATTTCGATATATCAAATTATTCTTCAAAGAATTTTGACCAGTTTTTAAAAAATAAAATAAAAATTCATCAAGTTATAACAGTTTGTAACAATGCCCATAATGAGGTCTGTCCGGTCTGGCCTGAAAAAAAAGATATAATTCATTGGGATATTGAAGACCCAGTTGAAAAAATTAAATCTGCTAGTTCTGATACAGAGATTGAAAAAGTAATTGATGAAACTTATGAAATATTATCTAATAAGATTAAAGAATGGGTCTCAAATGAAGAATAAAATATTTGTTGGTGAATTTATAGGAAGTTGTTTTTTAGTCATGATAATTGTTGGTTCAGGTTTAATGGCTGAAAACTTAAGTAATGACGTTGCTGTGATGTTAATTGCAAACACAATAGCAACAGGAGCAGGTTTATTTGTGCTTATTACAGTATTTGCTGATGTATCAGGAGCTCACTTTAATCCATTTGTAAGTATTGCCATGACAATAACGGGAAAATTAAAAAAGAAACTGCTACCCTACTATATCATTGCTCAATTGATTGGTTGCTTGATTGGTGTTGGTTTAGCCAATTTCTTTTTTGAACATGACATTTATGAATTATCTACTAAATCAAGAGATGGAATTTACATATTCACATCTGAAGTAATAGCAACATTAGGGCTTATAATAATAATTTTTGGCTCTATGAAGTCAGGAAAAATTGCTGTTGCTGCTAGTGTTGGTCTTTATATTACAGCTGGTTACTGGTTTACTTCGTCTACTTCTTTTGCAAATCCAGCTGTTGCGATTGCTAGAACTTTTACAGAATCGTTTACTGGTATTAGTTATTTAAACACTCCTTATTATATCTTAGCTGAACTTGTAGGAATGTTAATTGCTGTATTTATTGTTAAAAAGTTATTTTTAGTGAAAAATTGAAAAATACAAAACTTGCCAATCGGATAAGTTTAATTAAAAAATATTAAAAATTTGTAAACTACAGGTTGTATAAAATTAACTTTTAGATTTATGAATTCTGTGATTAAATTAATCATCTAATAATCTGGAGGTAAAAATGGGAAAAAAACTAAAAAAAAATGAGAAGAAAAAAACAAAAATTTTAAAAGCAATTGATAGACTGAAAAATAAAATTAAGGCCAAAGAAAAAAAATTGTCAAAAGTTAATATTAAAATTGCTGGTTTAGAAAAAAAGTTTGCAGAAAAAAAAGCAAAAAAGCTTGCTAAGAAAAATGCAGAGAAGTCTCCTGCATCTATAAATAATTAATATCAAAAAATTGTCTTTCTCCCTTCTCTTAAATAAGAGGGAGAAAGTAGTGAATTAACAAGATTTAACGGGGATAATAACGATTTAAACATCAAATTTTGTTAAGACTTCTTTTAAAGAAACTAAGTAACAAAATTTTTTAATTATTATTAAAGTTTTATGAATTTAAACATTATATCTTATAAAGAGATATATATTTGATTTATAATGAAATACGCTCGATAAATTTTACCGAGCGTATTTTGAGGGAAACGTAATAAATTAATTAAAATAAATATTAAGGAAGTCTCATAATTAATTAATAATATAGAAATGCTAAAAAAATATTTAAATTAAGTTAAAGATTTATTAATTTTCAAGAATAAATGATATTAGAGTCGACATTCATCTCTCTTGCCAGGTTTTTAAGTCTTTTAGTTACTTGTTTTGAGACTATATCACTATGATTGTTAGGTATTTTCAAAAAAATAGTCTTATTTCGTTTATAAATTTTAAATTCATCTAACAACAACGAAGACATGCTAGTAAGTGACTCTGCTAATCTTAAAGCAGATCCCACTTGCTTTGAGGATAAAATCTCGTTGTTATTTAATAAGGATAGAAACTCATAATCCGGGTTATATTTTAAGCCACAATGTCTCCAAAAACTTGCTGATGCAACTTTTACCCTATCTTTATGATTTAGTTTTAGTAATGGAGTATTTAATACTTCCATAAAAACTAACTCTGCTTTTTGAAAAGCGCCTAGGCCCCAATCCATTTTACTTAAGATACAAGCCAAAGTTAGTAATCTTCGATTAAAATATTCGTTGTCTTCAAATAATGGTGAAATAAAATTAAAATATTTCTCAAAACTCTTTCCATAGTCCCCTTTTTTAAATGATATACCATCAGTTTTTAATTTGAAAATTTCATCCTCGCTCACTCCTTGGTTTATAATTGTATTCATATGCCCCTCTCTCAGTCCACTGATTGAGCAAATAACTTTTGAGGGGCTTGCTGCTTCAATTATTTCGTTAAGTATTATAGAGCTAAAAGGTAAATAGGGGGTTCTAGATTTAGTAATATATTCCAGTGATTTCAAAGATGATTTATTAAATTTTGAAATCCTATTTAAGTAATTAACTGCTACATCTTTTGAGAGTTTGTATTGATGTAAAATATGTAATGGGTGTTTTTCTTTAAAGAGATGATATTTAAATAATGATCTCCAAGTCCCTCCTACCAAATAAATATTTTTAAATTTCTTTTTAGAAAGCCATTTTTCATCTCTTAAAAGTTTTCTAACATATTTTCCCAAACTTTTTTTTTTTATAATAGGATTATTTTTAAGTCTTAATACTCCAAGAGGTAAAGAGGTTGTTTCAATAATTTGATTTTTAGAAACCCTGGCAAGTTCTAAACTTCCACCTCCTAAATCCGCAACTAGTCCATCTACTTCATCAAATCCTATTATTACACCGTTTGCTGATGTTCTTGCTTCTTCCTCGCCAGATAATACTAGTGGTTTTTTATTAAATATTTTTTCAATTTCTCTTAAAAATTCACTTGCATCAGTGGCCTCTCTAAAAGCTGCTGTAGCAATAATTTCTAAATCTTGAACGTCTGAAATATCTAAAATTTCTTTAAATCTATTTAAAACTTTTAAAGAACTTTTAATTCCATCAGGATTTAATTTTTTAGATTTATCTAAATTTTTTCCAAGTTTGCAGACTGCTTTTTCATTAAAAACTGGAATTGGAGAAATTTTAAAATTGTCATATATGAGCATTCTTACTGAGTTTGATCCAAGATCTATTATGGCTTGTTTAGACTTTTTATTAGACTGAAATTTAAAAAGATTTTTAAATTCTGGTTTCATTTCACCAATCTTAAATTTTGAGGTTTAGCTTTTAAAAGTGACTTACCACGACCTGATAAACTTGGGTTTTCCATAAAATAGGTATGTGCTGAAAAGCCTTTTTCTTGTTCTTTATGATAGTTTCCTAAGCTATCTAAATACCATGTTTCTGATTTATCTTTAAAGTTGGCTAACATAATTTGATCTAAAATTTGCTCATGCACAGTATTGTTTTCTATTGGAATTATAATTTCAATTCTTCTATCTAAATTTCTAGGCATTAAATCTGCAGATGAAATATATACCTGATTCTCTCTAGAGGGCATAGAACTACCATTTGCAAAACAATAAATTCTTGAGTGTTCTAAAAATCTGCCAATAAGGCTTTTTACTTTTATATTTTCAGATTGAGCTTTAATTCCAGGTCTTAAGCAACATACGCCTCTTACTGATAAATTTATTTTAACGCCTGCGTTTGAAGCTTCGTAAAATTTCTTAATAATTCCAGGGTCTACAAGAGAATTCATTTTTGCCCATATTTCTGCAGGTCTTCCTTTATTTGCATTTGCAATTTCATTTTCAATTTTTTTTTCAAAGAAATTCCTACTATTTATTGGTGACATAAAGATTTTATTTAATTTTTTTGGTTTTGCATAACCAGTTACATAATTGAAAAATTTTTCAACATCTTTGGCCAGGTCTTGATTAGAGCTAAACAGTGATAAGTCAGTATAAATTTTTGCATTAATTGGATGATAGTTTCCTGTACCCAAGTGAACATAGCTTCGCGTTTTAGTTCCCTCTTTTCTTAAAACTAAACTTGCCTTTGCATGCGTTTTGTATTTTGCGAATCCATAAACAATTTGAACGCCAGCTTTCTCTAGTTTCCTAGATAATTCAATATTAGCTTCCTCATCAAATCGAGCTTTTATTTCTACTACAGCTGTTACAACTTTTCCGTTTTCTGCTGCTCTACTAAGTGCTTTTACAATAGGAGAGTCAGGAGTGGTTCGATACAAAGTTTGTTTGATACCGATAACTTTGGGATCTTTTGCTGCAGCTTCTAAAAATTGAATTACTACATCAAATGTTTCAAAAGGGTGGTGTACAACAAAATCTTTGCTTCTTATAGCTGAAAAAAATTTATTATTAAATTCTTTCAATCTTTCAACTTCTCTAGGATTAAATTTTTTAAATCTCAGCTTTGGATCTTTCTTTTTACAAATTTCATCTATATCTTGTATTCCAACCAATCCTTCAACCTCATAAATATGATCTTCATCCATTTTAAATTTTTTTGAAATAAAATTTAAAAGTTTTTTGTTTGAATTAGTGAGTACTTCGAGTTTAACTACGTTTCCCCTTCTTCTTTTCTTAATTGCTTTTTCAAAATATCTCACAAGATCAGCAGCTTCATCATCTATTTCAATTTCGCTGTCTCTAATTATTTTAAACTGCAAACTTGCCTCGATATTATGGTCTGGAAATATTTCATTAGCAAATTTACAAATTACGTCATCAATTGTGACAAATTCATTTATTGTTTCAGAATTGTTTAGAGATACAAATTTTGGAAGTGCTCTTGGTATAACTATAATTGCATTTAGTTCTCTTTTTTTTTTTATTCTAGTCATTCTTAGTAAAATTGCTTGGCCTTTATTTGGTATAAAAGGAAAGGGATGTGATGGGTCAATGGCAGTAGGTGTTATTATAGGATAAATTGTTTCCTGAAAATATACTCTTAGATACATAAGATCCTTCTTATTTAGTTCTGATATTTTTCGAATGAAAATTTTTTCTTTCGATAGCTCTTTTTTCAACTCTAGGAATGCTTCGTTTTGCTTCTTTAATAGATCTTTAGTTTTTAATACGACCCTATTCAATTGATCCTCTGCAGTTAATCCATCTGCGCTTAATTCGTCAAAACCATCTTTAATTTGATTAAAAAGTCCAGCGACTCTTACCATAAAAAATTCATCTAAATTTGTACCTGCGATTGATAAAAATTTTACTCTTTCGAATAGAGGATTTGCTTCATCTTTTGACTCTTCTAAAACACGATCATTAAACTGAAGCCAAGATAATTCTCTGTTTATGAGTTGATTGCTAATATTAGATTTTTCTGAAAATAATGCTTTCGACATATATAAATGTTAAATTAAAAATATGTTTAAATTATATGCGATGAGACACGCTAAATCTAGTTGGGATTTTCCAGATTTAGAAGATCATGACAGGCCATTGAATAAAAGGGGGGTAAATTCAGCAAAATTAATTTGTGAATTTTTTATTAAAAATAAATTAAAATTTGATTTAGTTTATTGCTCATCCTCTAAAAGGACAATGCAAACATTAAATATATTGTCAGAAAAAATAAGTTTTAAAAAAATTATTAAAAAAAAAGCACTTTATCATGCTAGTGAGGATGAAATTATTCATATCTTAAAACAAACAGGTGATAATTATAAAACTTTACTTTTAATTAATCATGAACCTTCAATGAGTGAACTAATAAATCGAATTTGTCTTAAAGAAAATTCTGATCAATTTGAAAATTTAAAAAGAAAATTTCCTACTGCAGCCGTTGCTGAAGTAAACTTTAATTTCAATGATTGGGAGAAGTTATCAAAAGTTAAAGGAAAATTAATATCATTTACAAAACCAAAAGATCTTCAACCATCTAAGGAATAACCGGCAGATCTTACTGTTCTGATAAGATCTTTCTTGCCATCAATATTTATTGCTTTTCTTAGTCTTCTTATATGAACATCTATAGTTCTGGACTCCACATAAATATCATCTCCCCATACGGAATTTAAAAGTTGCTCACGCGAATATACTCTTTTTGGATTTTTAATTAAAAAATCAATTATTTTAAATTCTGTAGGACCAACTATAACTTGCTTATCTGCTCTATAAACTCTTCGTTGAACTCTATCTACTTTTAGATCCTCAAATACTACAACATCAGCAGCAACACTTGGTTTAGATCTCTTTAATAAAGCGTTAACTCTTGCAATAAGTTCTTTTTGGCTGAATGGCTTAGTTACGTAGTCATCAGCTCCTGTTTCAAATCCTTTTAGTTTGTCTTCTTCTTCACCTTTGGCTGTTAACATAATGATTGGGATATTTTTGTGAAGATTGCTTCTTTTCAAATTTTTACAGACTTCAACACCTGAAATATCCGGCAACATCCAATCTAATAAAATTAAATCAGGATTTTTCTCCTTTATATTTCTAATAGCTTCTTCTCCATTGACTGCATAATCAACTTTGTGACCCTCTTTTTCTAAATTGTATTTAAGCAAAGTTACGATGGGCATTTCATCTTCGACAATGAATAAATTTGCCCTCATTATCCTTTTGGTCGGTCTCCCTCTAAATAATCTCCTGTAATCAGAAAATAAACTTGCTCTGCAATATTAGTTGCATGATCTCCAATCCTCTCAATATTTTTAAGCATGAAAAGTAGTTGGGTTACTTTTTGTATATCTTTTTTATTTTTTTCTAAATGCTTTACTGCAGCTTCCATATTACTATTAGTCATTTGATCTATTTCTTCGTCAGAATTCCAAACATTTTCTGCTGTATCTTTAGCTCTATGTAAATACGAGTTTAAAACTGCATTGACTTGTTTTGATGCTTTTAAACCAGCTATTTCGAAATTTTTAGTAATATCATTAGGTAAATCAGTTCCAATTTTAGTTAATCGTTTTGAGATGTTTTTTGCTAAATCACCAATTCTCTCTAAGTCTGAAGAAACTTTTAAGGCAACAACTGTTTCTCTTAAATCTATTGCCATAGGTTGCCTTAAGGCAATCAAATTTACAACTTGTTCTTCTATATTTATTTCATACTTATCAGTCAATTCGTCATCTTTGATAGATTTTTCTGCTAAACTAATGTCTTTTTTAACTAAAGATTGAATAGTGTTTTCAAGCTGTTTCTCAACTCCAGTTCCCATTTTCACTATTGTATCTTTTAATAACTGAAGTTGCTCTTCGTAAGATTTTACAATGTGCGGTTTTTCACTCATTAACCAAACCTTCCTGTAATATAATCCTGAGTTTGCTGATTATCAGGATTTTTAAATATTTTATCTGTTGGTCCAAATTCTATAAGTTTTCCCAAATGAAAGAAACCTGTTTTTTGAGATACCCTAGCTGCTTGTGACATTGAGTGGGTAACTATCACAATTGTGACCTCTTTTTTAAGATCATCTATAAGTTCTTCAATTTGAGCTGTTGCTATTGGGTCAAGCGCTGAACATGGTTCGTCCATAAGAATCACTTCTGGACTTACAGATATAGCTCTAGCAATACATAGTCGTTGCTGTTGACCTCCTGATAAACCAGTTCCGATTTCATCAAGTCTATCTTTAACTTCGTTCCACAAGGCAGCTTTTTTCAAACTTGTTTCAACTATTTGATCCATTTCTTCTTTGCTCTGTGCAATACCGTGAATAGTAGGACCATAAGCTACATTTTCATAAATTGTTTTAGGGAATGGATTGGGTTTTTGAAAAACCATACCAACGTTCTCCCTAAGTCTCACAACATCTAACTTTCTTGAATTCAGTTCTAGGTTGTCCATTTTAATACTGCCTTCAACTCTACAAATTTCTATGACGTCGTTCATCCTGTTCAAGCATCTTAAGAAAGTAGACTTTCCACACCCAGATGGTCCAATTAAAGCTGTAACTTCTTTTTCTGCTATATCTATAGAGACGTCAAATAATGCCTGTTTGGATCCGTAATAAACATTTACATTTTCCGCTTTTATTTTACTCATTTAGCTCCATTTCTTTTCAAATTTGTGTCTAACGATTTGAGCTGCCAAGTTCATTAAAATTAAAAAAGCTAGAAGCACCATAATACATGCAGATACTTTTTCAACGAAACCCCTCTCAGCACTTTCTGACCATATATATATCTGAACTGGTAAACTTGCAGCAGGATCAACTGGCGTACCAGGTATTGTATTCACAAAAGCAACCATTCCTATTAAAATTAAAGGGGCTGTTTCCCCTAAAGCTTGAGCCAAGCCAATTATCGTTCCAGATAAAGTTCCAGGCATTGATAGTGGCACAGTATGATGCATGGTTGTTTGCATATTACTTGCACCCATCGCTAAAGCAGCTTCTCTTATACTTGGGGGAACAGCTTTTAAAGAAGCTCTTGCAGCAATAATTATTGTTGGTAATGTCATAAGAGACAAAGTAATTCCTCCAACAAGTGGTGTCGATCTTGGTAAATTAAAAACTGCTAATAAAACACCAAGACCTAGCAAACCAAATACTATCGATGGAACAGCTGCTAAATTATTAATGTTTACTTCTATAAAATCTGTAAATTTATTTTTTGGTGCGAATTCCTCGAGATAAATTGCTGCTAGCACTGCGATAGGAAATGAAAACGCTAAACATACTAATATACTAAAAACTGTTCCCATAAACGAGCTAGCTATACCTGCTAGTTCAGCCTCTCTTGAGTCAGGACTTGTAAAAAAACTAATGTTAAACTCTGATAAAATATCTCCTCTTTCATTAAGCATATCGTAAATCTGCAACTGATAATCATTTACTCTTCTATTCTTTTCGGGGATATCTCTTGGATAATTTCCCTTATGAACTTGATCAACATCATCAGAAGCTGTTAATTTTATGGGCACTATTTTACCCAGAAAGTCTGGATTTTTTAAAAGTAGATCTTTAACCTCTGTCTCATATTTATACGAAACCATTTGTATCAATTGACGATCCTCTTCTTCAGGAAGTCCGGGATCTAATGAGGTCATAGCTTTGTAAGCAACATCATAATAGTCTGCATTTTCTAGATCATCTTTTGATGGGCTTTCTGCATCGATTAAAAGTAATTCTTTATCATAATGAACTTCTGTTACTATCCAAGTTTTTTGGAAAGCTGAGTAACCTTTTGAAAATATCTGAAACATAAAAACTGCTAAAAAGGTTAAAGCTAATCCTATAGCTATTTTGCCATACCATTGAAATCTTCTTTCAGCGTTATATCTTTTTTTTAATAAATTTTTCTTAAAACTATTCATATTTTTCCCTATATTTTTTAACAACTGAAAGAGCGATTACATTTAAGAATAAAGTTACTATAAATAAAGATATTCCTAAGGCAAAAGCTGATTGAGTTTTTGGATCTCCAAATTGTTGGTCTCCAATTAAAATTACTACAATTTGTGCTGTAATGGTTGAAGTTGACTCAAGGGGATTCATTGTAAGATTAGCCGCTAGTCCTGAGGCCATTACAACAATCATTGTTTCTCCCACCGCTCTTGATACTGCTAAAAGTATCGAACCTACGATACCAGGTAAGGCTGCTGGAAAAATTACTTTTTTTACAGTTTCAGATTTTGTTGCACCCATTGCGTAACTTCCATCTCTTAAATTTTGCGGTACTGCTGTTATAACGTCATCGCTTAGACTTGAAATAAAAGGAATTATCATTACTCCCATAACTGCTCCTGCAGCTAAAGCGCTCTCCGCTGAAACTTCTAGACCCATAGCATTACCTATTTCTTTGACAAAAGGACCGACGGTTAAAGCTGCAAAAAAACCATACACCACTGTTGGAATACCAGCTAAAATCTCAATAATAGGTTTCGCATATTTTCTTACGCCTCTTCCAGCATACTCAGATAGATATATCCCGCTCAGCAAACCTATGGGGATGGCAACACACATTGCAATAAAAGCAATAAAAAAAGTTCCAGCAAATAAAGGCACAGCTCCGAAAGCATCCTTCATTAATTCAGGATCTGGTTGGCCATCTCTTACAAAAGTTTTAGCAGGATACCAATGAGTTCCGAATATAAAGTCAAAGATTTTTACTGCTTGAAAAAACCTAATCGCTTCGAATAAAAGTGAAAAAACTATTCCGATTGTAACTAAAACTGCGCCTAATGATGCAACAAATAACACCCATTTAAGAAAAATTTCTACTGGTTCTCTCATGCGATCATTTTTCTGAACAGATCTATATGCAAAACTCAGAGATAAAATTAAAATTGCTAAAATAATTGCTACTTTAGCGCTGTTAGCTATTCCTTTTAATTGAATGTACTTATTAGCAGACTCATCTAGAAAATTAGTAATATTTCCCGTGTAAGTTCCTGCGGCTAATGCTTTAACCTTTGTGTAAATAAGCTGAAGCTCATTTTTAGTTAAGCTCTGATCAGTGTAATCTTGTAAAATAAATGTTTTAACTATTGATGGTTCAAAAACTGACCAAAGAGCAAAAATTATTAATGCTGGTGCAGCACACCAAGCAGCTAAATAATATCCATAAAATTTTGGTAATGCCGTAAGTCTTTGTGATGATTGAATAACTAGAGCTTTTTTTCTACCGAAATAATAACTTGTGAAAGCTAAGAGAATAATAAAAGTTACAAGTATTAAATTCATATAAAGCTTCCAGAGATAAAAAGGGGGTAAAATACCCCCTTTTTGTTTAATTGATACTACTACTTCTTAGCAGGCATGTTAACTAACTTCGTAGCGTTAGTTCTAGATGTTTTGTATAACTTGCCATCTAGAGGTACTAGCCCGATATCAGTTAAATAACCTTTATTACCCATAGCTTTTTTACTTGTGAACTCTTTTACGAATTCATGTAAGCCAGGTACAACGCCAACGTGAGCTTTTTTCACGTAGAAGAATAAAGGTCTTGCAACTGCGTAACTGTAATCTTGAATCGAAGATAGACTTGGTTGACCACCTTCAATGCTTGCAGCTTGCAATTTATCTTTTGCAGCTAAGAAATAACTGAAACCAAAGAAACCGAACATTTCTTTGTCCGCAGCTAATTTTTGGATAATTAGTGAGTCGTTTTCACCAACCTCAATTACCGCACCATCTTCTCTTAACGCTTTATATTTAGCGCCAGCTTTTTTAGAAGCATCATCGATACCTTTTTTCATTACTAATGAATTCCAAGCATCTCTTGTTCCTGATGTTCCTGGAGGTACCATAACTTTGATAGGGTAGTTTGGTAATGATGAGTCGATATCACTCCAATTTTTATATGGATTTGGTACTAACGCACCATCTTTAGCAACTTCTTTTGCTAATGCTGCCCATAAATGTTTTTTTGTAAAGTTTACTGGTTTAGCATCTTTAGAATACGCTAGGGTAATTCCATCGTTACCAACTGTAATCTCTACGATTTCTTCAACACCATTTTTTTGACATAGCGCATACTCTTTAGCCTTCATGGCTCTAGATGCATTTGTTATGTCTGGGTGCTCTGTACCAACTCCGGCACAGAATAATTTAGCTCCACCACCTGTTCCTGTTGACTCGATTACTGGTGTTTTAAATTTACCAGACGAACCAAATCTTTCAGCAACGATTGTTGCATACGGGAATACAGTTGAAGAACCTACGATTTTAATCTGATCTCTAGCTTGAGCAGAAGTTACAACTAACATTGCAACTAATGAAGCTAAAGCGATTGATAGTTTTCTCATTGTTTATCCTTTCATTTATTTATTAATTAACAAACATAAGACTCATAGAATTAAGAGGACTCTTAAATATTACAGATGTGTTACAAATTTATTAAAATGATAACTTTTTAGTTGAACTTTCTAGTTATCTCGATTTGCTCATAATCAGAGGATAAAGACCCTCCGCAACTAAAAGGTCTTACTTTATTTTTAACTGCGTAGGATTGAGTTGGCTTTAATGTAACTTCTAGTTGTACAAAGTTAACTAATTTTTGAGTAAAACCTTTATCATATCTCCAAGCATTCCATTGTGTTGGAGCGGTGAATACTTCACTTAAATAAGATGCAGCTTGTGAGTGAATCATATTGCTCTCATTTTGTCCTTTTAAAAGATTATTTTTAACTTTTTCAAAAATTTTTCTACATTTAATTGAGTCCACCATGTACGAGTTAGCATTTAAATGAGTGCTCATCGGTGCTGACACAATTAATTGAATTCCATCGTATCGTCTTGAAAATAAAGCTTCAGTATAAATTGTCGATACATTTTTACTATCTACTTCAAGTACTAAATCGTTTTTAGCTTGCTTAAGATCGTTTTTTAATCTTAAAAGTCCTAGATCAAAAACTGTAAGAGGTTGAGAACGTAAAGTTTTCTCAATTAAATTTACATCTGCTTTAACAGTTGTAAAAATTAAACTTAATAAAACCAGACTTATATAATTCATTAATCTAGTCATACTAAAACTTTAACTATTTTGCCGTCTATCTCAAGACAAAATTTAATAAAACTGTAATATTTGCTAAAATTTTGAAAAATGGACCTTTATTTCGGTGCCATTTTGAGCCTCGCTTTTTATTTCTAACTCACCTCTATGCTGATTAACAATGTGCTTCACGATCGCCATTCCCAATCCAGTGCCACCAACTTTTTTACTTTTAGCGGCATCAACTCTAAAAAATCTTTCAGTAATTCTCGGAAGTTGTTCAGTTGGAATCCCAATACCATTATCTTTAATGGACACGGTATAAGAGTCTCCTATAACTTTTCCGTTACCTTGCTTACAATTAACCTCAATTTTTTTATTTTTTTCTGAATATTTTATACTGTTATCAATAATATTTGAAAAAACTTCAATTAATTTTTCATGATCGCCTCTAATAAAGAAATCATCTTTTATATTATTTTTAAATTCAAAAGATTTTAAATTTTTTTGATGGATATCTTCAACGTTACTTAAAATTTCTTTTAAATTTACTTTATCTTGAGGCTGTACATGTTCCTCTAACTCAATTCTACTTAATGAAAGTAAATCTTTAATTAAGCTTTCCATCCTATCAGCTTGCTCAAGCATTATCGGTATGAATTTTTTTTGAGCTTCTAAATCATCTTTCGCATGTCCGCTTATAGTTTCTAAAAATCCTTTAATAGAAACTAAAGGCGTTTTAAGTTCATGGCTAACGTTTGCTACAAAATCAGATTTGAACCTTTGCGCTTTTATAATATCAGTTAAATCTTTTAGAAATAAAACAACTGAGTCAGGATCATCGACATATGAGGTCGGTCCAGAGAATAGATGAACTTTAAAGAACTGAAATGAGGGAGTGGATAATTCTAAATCCATAGTAATTGTCTCTTTTTTTAAAAGTACTAAATCAATATTTTGGAGTAAATCAGGAACTCTCAATAAAGTAGCCACGTGCTTATTTAAATTATTTTCTCCAAATTTTTTTTTTGCACTATTATTGAAAAATTTGATATTTTTAAATTTATCTACAATAAAAATTAGATCATCGATTTGATTTATAATCTTTACTTGCTCATTAGTTTTTTCAATATTTTCATTGGTGATGTCTTCTATCCCCTCTTCTTTATCACCTGATTTTAGTTTGTCTTTTTGTCTATTTATTTCTGATTTTGCGGCTATACCTGCTCCGATGCTTTTAAAAGATACGAATATAACAAATATAGCAAGACCTGCGCCTATTAATATAAATAGTAAATCCATTAATTAATTATAGTTGAAGTAAGGTTAATTTAAAGGGGAGATATGTCCTAGTTTACTGCAGTGTTATTGATAAATATCTCTGCACATCTCTTCCAAGTAAATTGTTTAGCAAATTCTTTACAGTTGTCTCTATCTGCTTTTAAAGCTGTCAAAGCCGCTTTTTTTAAATCTTTATCAAGACAACCAATTGATTTTCCATTAGCTAATTTAAAAATATCCATTGTACCTGGGCAATCAGCGTAACCTGCTACGGGTGTTCCTGCCATCAAAGACTCTATACATACAATTCCAAATGTTTCCGTTTTTGATGGAAAAACAAAAACGTCAGCTGATGCAAAATAAGAAGCTAATTCACCGTTCGTTTTTTGACCAACAAACTTAGCATCGGGATACTCTTTTGTGAGTTTTTTTAAATGGGGGCCTGTACCAACTAATATTTTTTTACCTGGTAAATCAAGGTCTAAAAAATCTTTAATATTTTTTTCCAATGCGATCCTTCCTACATAAACAAAAATTGGTTTGTTGTAATTTAATGTCATTTTCTTTGGTTCTCCTAAATGATCTGCCCCTCTTGTCCAAACAACCATTTTGTCATTAATTACCCCTATATCGCTTAATTCTTTTTTCATCGACTCTGTAGTGACTAATACCCTTTCAGCTTTGTTGTGAAAGTTACTTAAAAATTTTTGGGATATTTTTTCGGGTATTATAGGGAGATATAATTTTAGATATTTATCAAATCTAGTGTGAAAACTTGTAGTAAATTTTATCTTATTTCTACCTAAATATCTTCTAGCTGATAGTCCTATAGGTCCCTCTGTAGCAATATGTATTCTAAACTGTTCATTATTATTTTGTGCTTCGATCATTTCTTTTTTAATTAATTTACCAACCTTCCATACATTTATGGCTAATTTGATTTCATTATATTTGGGCATTGGAACTGTGAAAAATTGAGTAGGTTTAATGTAGCTAACTTTGTGACCCATTTTTTTTAATTCAATTTCTAATCTTGAATAAGATCTGGTCACACCATTTAAAACATGTTCCGGACAAGCATCCGTAACAATTAATATTCTCATAAATGTTAAACTACCTCTTTAAGCTGAGTTCTGTAATTTACTATTTCTTGTCTAATTTCATCCCACTTAATAATTTCCATTTTTCCATCTAGATGCTCTACAAGAGCAGTGCAGTTCTCTACCCAATCACCACAATTTAAATAGTTCACTCCATCAAAATTTTGATTTGAAGCTTTATGAATATGTCCACAAATAATTCCGTCGACATTTTTCTTTTTACCGTAGCTTGATACAGTTTTTTCATAATCACCTATATATTTAACTGCATTCTTTACTTTATTTTTTAAAAATTTTGCAAGCGACCACTTCTCCTTGCCAAAAATGTTTCTAATAAAATTTACTAAATTATTTAATCTTAATAAGAAATTATAAGCGATGGCACCCACTTTAGATAACCAGGGTGCATATTTCATAACACCATCCCACTGGTCTCCATGAATTACCACATATTTTTTTTTATCAACTGTTTCATGTATACATTTGTTTATTAACTCAACATCACCAAAATTTATTGGAACAAACTTTCTAAAAATCTCATCGTGGTTTCCTGTAATATATTTTACTTTTGTACCGTGTCTTGCCTTTCTAAGAGTTTTTTGAATGACATCATTGTGTTCTTGTGGCCAAAAAAAACTTTTTTTGAGAGCCCAAATATCGAAGATGTCTCCCACCAAATAAAGATTTTCTGATCTTGTGTGTTTATAAAATTCTAAGAGTTTATTTGCTTGGCAACCAACTGTTCCTAGATGAACATCTGAGATGAATATACTTTTAAATGTAAGTATTTTTCCTTCGGCGCTAGATTTTATTTGTTTCATTTTATAAAACGAATCTCTTCTTTTAGTTGAATCATAAATATGTTACAGAAATGTTAAAAAATGATTAAAAAATTAAAATTTTCCATCATTTTTAATGCTAACGCAGCAGGTGGAAGAAAATTAAAGCTTATCAACAAAGTAATAGAGCTTCTTAAAATAGATCATTCGGTAGAGTTATTTAAAACCAGCTCTGAAAAAGATGCTGAAAAAGTTTTTAGTGAATTATCAAAAAATAACACAGATAGAGTCGTAATTGCAGGTGGTGATGGTTCAGTATGTTTTGGAATAAATCAGATCATAAATAAGTACAAAGACATTGATAAGCCTATTATCGGTTACATACCTGCAGGAACAGCAAATATACTTCAGATTGAAACACAAATAGAAAAAAAAGCTAAAGAAATTTATAAAGTACTTGTTTCAGAAAACACCAAAAAAATTAATCTTGCAAAAATTAATGATAAATATTTCTTTCTTATGGCTGGGATTGGTTTTGACTCAGAGATTGTGCATTCAATAGACTCTCAAATTAAAAAATATTTAGGTAAGATAATTTTTGCGCTTAAAGGTCTGCAACATTTTATATTTCTAAAAAATAAAAAGATGAAAGTTAATGTCGATGGAAAAATAATTAAAGCCGATTGGGTACTTGTAACAAATTCAAAATATTATGCAGGACCACACTCTATTACGAAAAAAACAAATATTTTTGATAATAAAGTTATTGCTTATATATTTGAAGATCTTTCAAGAATTAAAATTTTATATTACCTTTGGCTAATATTATCAAAAGGGGATTTAAGTAGAGCAAAAAGTATTATTACTAAAGAGCTTGATAAGTTAGAAATTGATAAACTTGAAAATAAAGTTCTCTCACAAATAGATGGTGAGGACTTTGGTTTTGAAGACAAATTAATAATTAGAAAAAGTGATAAATCTTTTAACTTGTTAGTACCCTAGACTTTTGCGAATTCTCCACCTGATCGGTAACGCCACAGCCACTTTTCCATTTCTTTTTCAATATCCGTCGGTTTGATATTTAAATCTTTTAAAGTTAAGTGATCTCCAGATACCACATTATCTTTTTCAGAAAGTATTAGACATTGATCTTTTGTTATAATTGGATCAATCGGTAAAATACTTAAAAGCGAACTTTGAATTTTTGCTAAAGTCATCGGCACATCAGCAACAAATCTTTTTTTTCCAATTGTGCTTAAAATTAGTTTTATCATATCGCCAAAACTAATCACTCTGCCGCCACCTAGTTCATAAATTTTTCCTTCATTATTTTTTGTCTCTATAGCTTTTAAAATTGCTCTTGCTACATCATTTACGAAAATAGGCTCAAATTTATAATTTACATTCACTACAGGAATTATTGGAGAAAGGCTTAATTTTGCAAATAAATTTGTAAAATTATCTTCATTACCAATTACAACGCTTGGTCTAATAATCACAGTTTTATTAAAATTATTTAAAGCTTTTTCTTCGCCTAAAAATTTAGATTGCTGGTATTTTGATTTTGAGTCTTTACTAGCGCCAATAGCAGAAACATGAATAAACTTTTTTACTTTTGATTGTGCGCAAAGTTTTGCTATGCTTTCAGGAATATCTCCGTGAATACTATTAAATTTTTGTTTTCTATTTTCAAATAATATTCCACAAAGATTAATAACTACATCTGAATTTTCCACAGCGTTTTTAATTTCTTCAAAATTATTTTGACCAAATTTGATGATTTCTATTGCCCCTGGAGGTGCTTGGGTCTTCAAATAAACCTTAGTAAATGGGTTACGAGTAGGAATAATGCATCTATAATTCTTCTTCGTCAAATTTCTGACAAGATACCGGCCTATAAAACCTCCACCGCCTAGAATTGTTGCTATCGGGTAATTGTTCATGGTAATTAGAATGAGTATATGAAGATAAATAAATTTTCAAACGATTTGCCTAAGGAAATTGTCGCAAAAATCAAAGATAGTGTAGCTATAGATACTGAAGCAACTGGTTTGAAGATACCTGAGAGAGATAAGTTAAGCCTAATTCAACTATGTGATGCTTCTGGAAATGTTTATGTCATTCAACCTGATAGAAAAACTTATAAAGCACCAAATTTAGTATCAATACTAGAAGATGAAAAAATTTTAAAAATTGGTCATTATTTAAGGTTTGATAAAAATGCTCTAGAATTTTTTCTAAAATGCAAAATAAAGAATATTTTCGATACAAAAATAGCTAGTAAAGTTGTTAGAACTTATACTGACCAACACGGACTTAAAAATTTAGTTTATGAATTTTGTAATAAAAATTTAGACAAAAGAGCTGGAAGTAGTGATTGGAATAAAAATATAAATGAGCTTACAGACAAACAATTAGAATATGCAGCGAATGATGTAATCTATCTTCATAAAATTAAAAATGAATTAGAAAAAATGTTGAAAAGGGAAAATAGAATGGATTTATATCAAAATTGTATAACATTTCTTGATACCAGAATTGCCTTGGACCAATCAGGATTTAAGTTTGATATATTCGAACATTAATGACTAAAGTAAATTACATAAGCGTAGCCAAAAAATCTGCTGCAATACAAATTAAAGAATTAAAAAAAATTAACAAAGTCTTCAACAAGAATTTCGTAAAAGCTGTAGATATAATTCATAAAGCAAAAGGTAAAGTTGTTTGCTCGGGTATTGGTAAATCTGGATTAATAGCAAGAAAAGTTAGTGCTTCTCTTTCATCGGTTGGTATCAGTTCTTTTTTTCTCGATCCTAATTCAGCCATACACGGTGATCTTGGTCAAATTGATAAAAGAGATGTTCTAATTGTTTTTTCTTATTCTGGAAATACTTCTGAATTAACAACTCTTTTAAAATACTCAAACAGATTTGGAATTAAAGTTATAGGGGTTGCTTCAGGTGAAAACAGTTTACTTATAAGAGCAAGCGATATTCCCATAATTCTTCCAAAAGTAAAAGAAGCGGACCCAATCGGAATGGTTCCAAGTTCAAGCACATCAATTACATTATTGTTTGGTGACAGTCTTATGTCTGCTCTCCTTGCTAAACAAAAATTTACTAAAGAAAGATTTAAGATTTTTCACCCTGGTGGAAATATAGGTAAGACTTTATTGTTGGTGAAAGATATTATGTTGAAAGGTAACAAAATACCTCTTATTGACTTCAAAAACAATATTGATAAAGCTTTAAAAATAATAAGTAAAAAAAACCTGGGTATTGGAGTGATTACAAAAAAAAATAATGTAATAGGTATAGTGACCGATGGAGATATTAGAAGAGGGTCTAAAAATTTCTCAGACAAAACAAAAATTACCTATCTTATGACAAAGAGACCTATGTTTATTGGAGAGAACACTTCAGCTGCAAAAGCACTATCTATCATGAGTGATAAAAAAATTACAAGTTTAATAGTTTCTTCTGACAAGGATTATAAAAAAAGAAAATCAATGTTTAAACCAATAGGAATAGTTCATATACATTCTTTATTAAATTATGGTATGAAATAAATATGCCTAATCGAAGAAAATTATTTCAAATTAGTTTAATTACTTTAGGATTAATTATAGTTTTTCTTACATATTTTACAAATTTAGAAAGAAACCAACAAGAAGATTTTAAAGTAAGTGAAAACACTTCCGACGATGAAAGATTTCTTGAAGAAGGGGTTAATAGATTTGAAAATGTTGAGTATCAGGGTATCGATAATTCTGGGAATAAATTTGTTATTGGTTCTAAGTTTGCTGAATTTGAGAAAGAAAGTCCTGAGCTAATAAATATGGAAAATGTGAAATGTTTGTTCACTTTCAAAGACAATACAGTTTTAACAGTTATTTCTGATAAAGGGGTGTATAATAATTTAACGAATGATATGAAATTTTCTGAGAATGTTAGAATGGATTATTTAGAAAATGTTTTATACTCTGACAGAGCTGACTTTAATAATTACGAAAATCAATTATTGGTGGCTGGTAATATTAGTGGAGAAGGACCAACTACTAATTTGAATGCTGATGAATTAGATTTTGATTTAAACACAAAAGATTTAAAGATAAGTATGTATAGCGAGGAAAGAGTTAAAATTAAAACAAAATTTTGATGAAAAAAAGTTTTAGAATAATAAAATTTAAAAAAAATAAACCTGCTTTACAAGTTAAGGGTGTAAGTAAGTCCTTTAGTGGAAGACCGGTATTAAAAAAAATAAATTTAGAAATATATCCTGGAGAAATAATAGGATTAGTAGGTCCGAATGGATCTGGTAAATCAACTTTATATGGAACTATTATTGGTCAGTATAAGGTTGATAGTGGAAATATTTTATTAGGACAAAAAGACATTACGGAAAAACCTATTCATGAAAGAGCAAAACTTGGTATTACTTATTTGAGTCAACACAGGAATGTTTTTAACATGAGTGTATACGATAATCTTTTAGGTATTTGTCAGCTATCGATAAGCGGAAGGCAGAAACAAAATGAAACTGTTGAAAAACTTTTAAACGAATTTAATTTACAGCATCTCCGTAGTTTAAATACCTCTGTTCTATCTGGAGGTGAAGTGAGACGATTACAAATTGCAAGAACCCTAATAAACAATCCAAAAGTTATCTTGCTAGATGAGCCTATGGCGGCCTTAGATCCAATTATTGTTCAAGATATTCAAAAATTTATTTTAAAACTTCAATCTTATGGTTGTGGTGTAATAATTACTGATCACCAGGTGCAAAATCTTTTCGCAATTGTAGACAGAGCATATGTTATTGGTGAACATACAATAATAGCTGAAGGCAAACCAAAGGATATTTTAAAATCTACAAAAGCTAGAGAATTGTATTTTGGTTCTTTTGAAAATTAAAATTAATGGCTAGCAAAAGTTTCTCTGTTATTTTTCATGAAAAAATAAATGCATTTAACAAAACCGTTCATATAGACTCTGATAAGTCAATTTCTCAAAGAAGTTTTATAATCGGATCAATTTGTGAGGGTACTTCAACGGTCAAAAATATCTTAGAGTCTCATGATATTTATTCAACAATAAATTGTCTTCGAAAACTTAATTGTAAAATAAAACGAATTAGAAAAGGAGAATACAAAATTTTTGGTAAAGGTCTTGGAAGCTATTACTGTAATAAAAACACAGTATTAAATTTCGGAAATTCAGGTACTGCTGCCCGTCTTTTAGGTTTTGGAGTATGCAGCACTAATCCTAACCTTCAAATAAAAATTACTGGAGACAAAAGTTTACGAAATAGAAGTATGTATAAAATTATTAAAGCAATGGAAAATTTTGGTGTAACTTTTCTTCCTAAAAATAAATTTAAACTACCTATTACATTAATTTCCTCTCCCAGTCCTATTGGTTTCAAATTTAAAAACGATTTTTCAAGTCAAATAAAATCTGCAATAATACTTGGTGCAGTAAATTCATTTGGAAAGACTGAGGTGACTGAGAGAATAAAAAGTAGGGATCACACGGAAAAAATGCTTAAGCATAATACTAAGGTAATTAAAATTAAAAAGGGTAAAGAAAATTTAATTGAAATTAACGGAAAAGAGGTTTTAAACCCTTTTAATTTATTTGTGCCAGGTGATCCTTCATCTGCTAGTTTTTTTTGCCGCGCTATGTCTAATTAACAAAAAATCGAGAGTTATTCTAAAACAAGTACATATTAATCCAACCAGAATTGGATTTTTTAATTTAATTAAAA
>CACBKA010000009.1 GCA_902539745.1 uncultured Pelagibacteraceae bacterium | reverse complement strand
AATTATTTGTGTTTTGACTAGAGGATCAAGATTTTTTTTGGTGGCTTTTTTAACTTATAAATTTGGTGAAAAATTTGGTCCATTTTTAGATAAGCATGGGACTAAATGGTCTCTGATAATAACTACATTTATACTTATAGTTATAGGATTGATTTATTTTTACCTAATGAAATGATAGAAAAAAAAAACAATTTCTTTTTAATAATAATATTTATCTTACTTGTTTCATCCTTAATTTCAGCTTTCGTTATTGAGTATGGTCTGGGACATAAACCTTGTAAACTCTGTTTATATCAAAGGTATCCTTATTATATTTCAATTTTGTTATTAATGAGTATTTTTATTATAAAAAAAAATATTAGAATTCACTTTCTTGTTTTGAGTATAGTATTTTTGTTTGGTGCAATAGTTGCATTTTACCATTTTGGGATTGAGCAAGGTTTTTTTGAAGAGTCTACTGTTTGCGCAGCAAATAATCTTGATCAAATCCTATCAAAAGAAGATCTTTTAAAGCAATTAAAGCAAAATACAATAAGTTGTAAAGATGTTACTTTTAGATTTTTAGGTTTATCCCTTGCTTCAATTAATACCATTTTCTCATTAATTTTATCGTATATATTCTTTATGATGTTCAAAAATTATGAAAACAACAAATAAAAAAACTTTAGAAGAGATTATAAGAGTTGATCATGCTGGAGAACGTGGTGCAATTAAAATTTATGAAGGTCAACTTTTAGCTCTTAATACCTTTAAAAAGAATGAAAAATTAAAAAAATTGATTGAAGAAATGAAAGAGCACGAAAAAGAGCATTTTGAATATTTTGATAAGGCTATAAAGGAGAGAAATATCAAGCCTACAGTTTTCCTACCTATTTGGGATCTTCTTGGTGTAACACTTGGTTTTGGGACTACTATGTTGGGAGAGAAAGCAGCAATGCTTTGTACTGCTTCTGTTGAAGAGGTTATAGATGGACATTACAAAAGCCAACTTGACAAACTAGGTGATGATGAAGAATCATTAAAAAAGTCTATTACTAAATTTAGACAAGATGAAATTGATCACAAAAACTTAGCTTATAATGAGGGTGCAACCAAAAAAGGATTATATTTTGTATTAGATAAAATTATACAAACCACATCTAAAGCTGCTATTAAAGTATCGGAAAAAATATAATTAAGGTTCTAGTTCAATATCCCAGTAAAGATAATCCATCCAACTTTCATGTAAAAAATTTGGAGGAAAGTGTCTTCCATTTTTGTGTAGATCATCAACAGTTGGAATAAAAGGTAATTTTTTTAATTTTAAATCACAATTATTATAAAGTTTACCACCTTTTTTAACATTACATGTTGAGCAAGCTGTGACTACGTTTTCCCAGTCCGTAAGGCCGCCCTTAGATTTTGGTAGCAAGTGATCAAATGTTAAATCATTTTTATCTCCACAATATTGGCAAGTAAATTTGTCCCTTAAAAAAACATTAAACCTTGTAAAATTTGGATGAGTTGATGGTTTTACAAAACTTTTTAATGCAATTACACTTGGTAAACTCATTTCAAAAGAAGGACTTCTTACTTTTCTTTCGTATGATGAGACAATGCTCACTCTATTTAAAAAAACTGATTTTATAGCATCCTGCCAGCACCATAGAGATAATGGGTAATAGCTTAAAGGTCTAAAGTCAGCGTTTAAAACAAGTGCTGGACATTTTTCTAAAGGAACTTTCTCACTAGAAGCTATGATCATAATTTATGCTAACTTAAAGAAAAATATTTATCAAGTTATAATTTTGTTACACTTAAACGTTTTATTTATATAGATTTTTTTTTAGAAATTCTAAACCAATGCTTGATCCTTCTGTCGGGATTCTGTGTTCACAATTTTTGAAGATTTTAGTTTGAATTTTGTAATGGTTTTTATTAAAAAACTCTTTAGCCTCTAGTAAAAAATTCGCTGGTACAACTGCATCGCTATCACCGTGCATTAAAAAAATTTCTGGCTTAGAATTTATGTTTTGATTTAAATGTTTTATATTTAAAATTTTACCAGAATAGCCAATTACACATTTAATTTGGTCCTTTTTTTTTAAAGCAGTTTGTAGTGCTATCATACAACCCTGGCTGAAACCAACAAGAGCGATATTATTAAAACTAAGTTTATTTTTATTGCTTACCTCATCAATGAATTTATTCAGTTTATTTTCTGCGATTAAAGATTTAGAAAGCGTTTCTTCATCGGTTTGATCCATAAGATCAAACCATTGATAACCAGCAGGATTAACTTTACAAATTTCTGGAGCATCGGGACAAACAAATAATGTATCTGGTAAAAAGTTTTTCCAATAATTTGCAAGTATTGATATATCATTACCATCACCACCATATCCATGGCAAAGTATAACTACATTTTTTGGGTTCGATTTTGAGCTTGGATTTATTATTACAGAATTTAAACTATAACTCATAAATATTATTTATAGGTATTTAACCATTTAATGAAATTTTTATCATCAAAATTTATATCGCCTAATACCCTTGCAAATTCTTGCCCCTTTTGATTTATGAAAACTGTTGTAGGAACTCCTCTTAATTTAAATTGTTTTGCTAATTTAAATTCTGGATCAAAAAAAAGATTTAAATTGTTAATATTTAAATCATTATAAAATTTCATTGTTTTCTTTTTATTAATCTTTTCTAAATTAATTGGAAAAACTAAAAAATCTGGATTTTTAATACTAAATTTATCCAGTGATGGCATTTCAGCTTTACACGGGGCACACCATGTCGCCCAGAAGTTAAGTATCTTAATCTTGCCATCATTTTTATTCAGTACAATATCTTTTGAGTCAAAATCCTTAAATTTTACTTGGGAAACTTGTAATGGATTTTTATGAAGAACTATATTATTGAATGGTAAAGGCTCGACCGCGTATAAAAAATTGAGCTTAAAAAAAGTAAAAAAAAATAATTGGAATAAAAAAAACCTTAAAATATTCATATATAAAAGGTTTAACATATAAAATGAAAAATAAAAATAAGACGGTTTGGTCTAATAGATTTAGTAGAGGAAACTCTAGAAGTTTTCAGAGAATTGGATCGTCAATTAACATTGATAAAAGACTTTATAAAGAAGATATTTTCGCATCAATAATTCATGCGCAAATGCTTGCTAAACAGAAAATTATTCCAAAAAAAGATGGAATTAAAATTATTAATGGTCTTAAAAAAATAGAAAAAGAGATAGACAAAGGCAAATTCAAATTTAAAGAAAAATTTGAGGATATACATCTTAATATTGAAAAAAGACTATTTGAAATTATTGGTCAATCAGCAGGACATCTTCACACTGCAAGATCAAGAAATGACCAGGTGGTCACTGATTTCAAAATTTGGATTAAAAATGCAACATTAGATATAAATGATGTCTTGAATTTATTAATAAAATCTATTTTAAAAAAAGCTGAGAAAAATATAGATACAGTTATGCCTGGTTTTACTCATTTAAAAAATGCCCAACCAATCTCATTTGCACATTATCTTTTGGCTTATGTTGAAATGCTAATAAGAGATAAAAAGAGATTTTTAAATAATTTGGAGCTAATTGATGAATGTCCTTTAGGATCTGCGGCTTTGGCTGGTACTTCATATAATATAGATAGAAAATTTACGGCAAAAAAACTAGGTTTTAAAAAACCAACAGGTAATTCAATTGACTCTGTTTGTGATAGAGATTTTGCGATTGATTTTTTGTCAGCTGCAGCTACTTGTGCAATGCACATGTCTAGATTGGCTGAGGATTTTATAATATTTAATTCAGAAGCTTTTAGTTTTATAAATTTTAGTGATAAAGTTCTTACAGGTTCTTCTATTATGCCTCAAAAAAAGAATCCAGATCCAGCTGAATTGATAAGAGGAAAAACAGCAATTAATTATGGAAAATTAAATTCGATGTTAACTATTATGAAAGGTTTGCCGATTTCTTACTATAAAGACTTACAAGATGATAAAGGTCTTGTATTTGATAGTTATGATACTTTAAAGGATACTTTAATAATGGGTAATGAACTTATTTTAAACCTAAATACAAATAAAAATAATATGAAAAAAATGGCTCAAAAAGGATATACGACTGCGACCGACTTTGCAGATTTTTTAGTTAAAGAAAAAAATATTCCTTTTAGAGAAGCTTATATCACTTCATCTAAACTTGTAAATTTTGCAGAAAAAAAGAAAGTTAGATTAGATGAGATCCCATTAAAAGATATTAATAAATTTTTAAAAAAAATTAATATTAATAATATTAAAATTTTTGATGTAGTTAGTTCAATGAATTCAAAAACTTCATATGGTGGAACAGCAACAAAAAATATTAAAGGAATGATAAAAAAATATAGAAAAGAAGCTTTATGAGTAGAGTTTTTTTAATAATTGTTATTTTGATTGTTTTGACTAGTTGTGGGAGAAAATCTACACCAGTTTATAAATCTGAAAATATTAGACATAATATTGTATTTATTTCATAAATTATGAGCTTAAATTATAAAGGACAAAACCTGTTTATTGATAATATATCTATCAAAGGGATTACAAGAAAAAATATTACCCCCTTTTATGTATATTCTTATAAAAAAATTAAAGATAATTTTCAAACTTTTTATAATTATTTTAAAAGAGTGAATCCTCTTGTCTGTTTTTCTGTTAAATCTAACTCGAATGTTTCTATTTTAACTGAATTAGGTAAATTGGGATCTGGTGCTGATGTAGTATCAGAGGGTGAATTATTAAAAGCATTAAAAGCAAAGATTAATCCAAAAAAAATTGTTTTTTCTGGTGTTGGAAAAACAGACAACGAATTACGATTGGCTATTAAAAAAAGAGTTTTACTTATTAATGTTGAGTCTGAAAGTGAGGCGCTATTAATAAATAAAATATCAAAAAAAATGAATAGAGTTACTTCTATTGGGATTAGATTAAATCCAAATGTTGATGCAAACACTCTTTCAAAAATTTCAACTGGTAAACTTGATAGTAAATTCGGTCTATTAAGTAAAAATTTTTTAAGATTTTGTAAAGATTCTAAAAACCTAAAAAATATTAAAATTAGTGCAATTAGTGTTCACATCGGAAGTCAAATTACATCTGTAGCGCCATACAGAAGAACTTTGAATACTCTAAGAAAAATTATCAAATCAAGTAAAATAAATTTTGATTATATCGACCTTGGTGGTGGATTTGGTATTCAATATAAAAATAAAGATAAAAAAATTGATATAAAAAATTATTCTACTTTGGTTGAAAAATTTCAAAAAGAGACAAATTGTAAAATTATTTTTGAGCCAGGAAGATACATTGTTGGTAATACTGGTTCATTAGTTTCTAAAATAGTATTTATTAAAAAAAATGATAATAAATATTTTGTAATTTTAGATGCAGGTATGAATGATTTTATGAGGCCTGCTTTATACAATGCAATACATGAAATTGTTCCTGTGTCAAAATCTAAAACTAGAATCAATGGAAATATTGAATTTGTTGGTCCAATTTGTGAAAGTACTGACACTTTTCTAAAATATAAAAATTTTCCCTTTTTGAAAGAAGGAGAATATGTGACCATAACAAATGTTGGCGCATATGGTTCAACACTTTCATCAAATTATAATACTAGACCATTGGCCTCTGAGATTATAGTAAAAAAAGGTAAAATAAAAATAATCAGAAAAAGACAAAAAATTTCTGAAATCATTTAGTAAATGATATTTTTAAGATCATTATTTTTTAATATTTTTTTATTTGGAGGTATAGCTGTTGCTTGTATAATTGCATTTCCACTTTTATTTCTAAAAGACAAACACATGATTTGTGCTGGAAGGATTCTCTCTCGATATATTGGGTTTTTATTGAAGATATTTATTGACGTTAAAATTGATTTTAAAGGTACTGAAAATCTTAACAAATTCGAAAAGTATTTTGTTGCTTCTGCTCACCAATCTATGTTTGAAACTTTTGCGCTTCAAACAGTTATATCAGGTCCAATTTTTATTTTAAAAAAAGGATTAATGAAAATACCTTTTTTTGGCTGGTGCTTAAAAAAAATTGGCGCAATAGCGATAGTTAGGGATACAGCTACAAAAGAGAACTTAAATTTTTTTGATAAAATTATAGAGCAAACAAACAAAAGCAAAAGACATTTGTTAATTTTTCCTCAAGGTACGAGGGTGCCTTATAAAGAAAGGCCAGATTTTAAAAAAGGAGTTGCAAGAATTTATGAGGCTTTAAAATTACCCTGTGTACCCGTAGCCCTCAATACTGGAAAGGTGTGGCCTAAAAATAGCTTTAATAAATATCCTGGAAAAATAACAATATCATTTCTAAGTCCTATCGAACCTGGTTTAAGTAAAGAGGATTTTTTAAAAAAGTTACAAAATATTATTTATAAAGAAATCGATTTTTTAGACTAATTATTTTCTTCCAAAGTCAGGTTTATCAGTATCCTGACCAGCTTTTACAATTGATTTTCTGAAATCTTTTGATTTCTCAAAAATTTCTATTAGTTTTTTGCTATCTTTCTCTGAAATTGCTTTCTTAAACTCATCTAAATTTTTAATAAACTTGTCGATAGCCTGAATAATTAAAGCACTATTATCAATAAAAATATCTCTCCACATAATAGGATCGGAGGCAGCAATTCTGGTAAAATCTCTTAATCCCCCTGCACTATACTTGATAATGTCATCTTTAACTTCCTCATCATGGGACATAGATGTTTTTACTATATTGTATGCTACTACGTGAGGTAAATGACTAGTAAAAGTTAATATTTTATCATGGTCCTCATCGGACATAATTTTGACTTTACTTCCCAAAGACTCCCAAAAATTTGAAACTTTTTGAATTGTATTTTCATCGGTACTTTTACTAGGTGTGAGTATAGTCCATTTATTTTTAAATAAGTCAGCGAAACCTGCTTTAGGTCCACTATTTTCTATTCCAGCAACAGGATGACCAGGAATACAAACAGAGTTTTTTAAATTTATTTTTTCAAATATTTTACTAACTCCTGTTTTTACCGAACAAGTATCTGTTAAAATCGAACCAGTCTTTAAATTATCTTTAATAGAATTTAATACGTTCTCAAAGCTACTTATAGGTGTTGCTATAATAATTAAATCAGAATTTTTTACTGCATCACCTGCGCTTTTAAATATTTCATCAGAAAGTTTGTCTTTCTTTATTATTTCATTAACGGATTTATCGTTATCATAAGTAATAATTTTCTTTATAGATCCAACTTTTTTTAATCCTTTAAAAATTGAAGATCCAATTAACCCACATCCTATAATTGAAATTTGATCAAACATTAAAAATCTTCCTTAAAACTGAAATAAATTTTTTGTTTTCTTTACTATTTCCTATTGTGACCCTTAGTGAATTTTTTATGTTATAAACATCCATTTGCCTTACTAATATCCCTGAATTTGCTAATTTGTTGAATACTTGAGAAGCAGATTTATTTACAAAATCAAAGTTAAGAAGAAAAAAATTAACATTAGTTCTATTTGTAGAAACGCCAATTTCATCAATCACACTATATATTTTTTCAGCCCAAAAATTATTATGTTCAATAGCTTTATTAAGCCATTTTGTATCCAGGACAGCTTGTGTGGCAGCAAATAAAGCTGGTCTACTCACATTAAAAGGTGGTTTGATTTCATATAATTTTTTTATTAATTTTTTTGGACCATATCCCCAACCAATCCTTAATCCAGCTAAACCATAAATTTTTGAAAATGTTCTTGTAACAATTACATTTTCTGATTTTGAAAAAAGATCAATTCCAGATGCATACTCTGGATCTTTAATATATTCAAAATATGCATCATCTATTACAAGTAAAATGTCACTTCTAAGTTTTTTTCTTAAATTTAAAACTTCAGTTTTATTTAAATAAGTCCCTGTAGGATTGTTAGGATTAGCTAAAAAAACAATTTTTGTTTTTTTATTTACGCAATTTAAAATCGAGTCTACAGATGCTGAAAAATTATCCTCTTTGGCATATCTAACTTTAGCACCAAACATTCGGCTATAGATTCTGTAAATTATAAAACTATATTCGGGTACAACAACTTCATCACCTTTGTTTAAAAAAAGTTTACAGATTAATTCGAAAATTTGATCAGATCCTGATCCAAGAATAATTCTATCCCTTTTTAATTTAAATTTTTTTGCCAATACTTTTCTAAAATATGTACCATCTGAGTCAGGATACCTAACAAAACCTTTACCAACTGAACTGTAGGATTTAACAGCCTTTGGGCTTGGGCCTAAAGCAGATTCATTTGCAGAGAGTTTAATTGGACTCTTTCTGCTCTTAAAAAGACTTAGACCAGCTACATATTTTTCAGCAATAATTTTTCTTGGTTGAGGTAATTTCATAATATTCTAAAGAGTTATATTATAAGTAAATCTTTTTATATAACGTAAAATAAATTATTCGAATAATTTGACATGTTTATGACGATTTAGTATACATTCGCATTGCGCTGATTTAACCAAATTGCGAGCGCAGAGTAAATGCAGCTAAACAGGGTTTTTTGCCCAGTATAGCTGGGCTTTTTTTTTATATGAGTGAAAAAATTAAAAAATTAAACGTTTCAAAACCTCTCGTTCTAGACTGTAAAAAAACAGTCAAAGATTTTCCCTTGGCATACGAGACCTATGGAAATCTAAATAAAAACAAAGACAACGCTATTCTTATCTTTCATGCATTAACTGGTGATCAGTTTGTTAGTGGAACAAATCCAATTACCAAAAAAAATGGTTGGTGGGTCACGGCTGTTGGACCAGGTAAAGCAATTGATACAAATAAATATTTTGTAATATGTGCAAATGTTATCGGTGGATGTATGGGATCATGGGGTCCTAAAGAAATAGATAAAAATACAAATGAAGCATATGGTTTAAATTTTCCGGTGATAACAATTAAAGATATGGTTAAATCTCAAGAAACATTATTAGATCATTTAGGTATAGATAAACTTCTTTGTGCTGCAGGAGGTTCTATGGGTGGTATGCAACTTCTTCAATTTTGTGCAACGTTTCCAAATAAAACTTTTTCTGCAGTCCCAATAGCGTGTAGTACAAATCATAGTGCTCAAAATATTGCACTAAATGAATTAGCTAGACAAGCAATAATGGCTGATCCTGTATGGGATAAAGGAAAATATTTAAAAAAAAATATTCAACCAAAGAATGGATTAGCAGTAGCCAGAATGGTTGGGCATATAAGTTATTTATCTGAGAAAGGTATGCAAGAAAAGTTTGGTAGAAAACTTCAGGAAAAAGCAGACTACGAATTTAGTTTTGATGCTGACTTTCAAGTCGAAAGCTATCTTAGACATCAAGGATTTGCATTTGTTGAAAGATTCGATGCAAATTCAATTTTATATATTACCAGAGCTATGGATTATTTTGATCTTTCAAGACAATTTAAAGGTGGATTAGTAGAAGCATTTAAAAATCAAAAAACAAAATTTCTGATTATATCTTTTTCATCTGATTGGCTTTATACAACAAAAGAAAATAAAGATACTGTAATTGCTCTAAACGCAGCTGGAGCTGATGTTTCTTTTGCTGAAATTAAAACAGATAAAGGGCACGACTCCTTTTTGGTAAATGAACCTGAATTTCTTAAAACTTTAAAGGGTTTTATAGACTCAATGCATATTAAATTTAAAAATGAAAAAAAATGAAAAAAGAATTTAGGGTAATAGCAGATTTACTGCCAAGAAATATTAGAGTTCTTGACGTTGGTTGTGGAGATGGATCTTTAATGAGTCACCTTATCAAAGAAAAAAATATCGAGGTAAGAGGTTTAGAGATTGTAGAAGAAAACGTAAAAAAATGTATCTATAAAGGACTATCTGTTATTGAAGGTAATGCAGAAACTGAGTTGCACCAATTTCCAACTAAATCATTTGACTTCGTTATACTAAGTCAAACATTGCAGGCATTTTATAATCCTGAAAAAGTTCTTAAAGACTTATTAAGAATTGGAAAATCTGTAATTATATCAATTCCAAACTTTGGGTATTGGAAAGTAAGAACTAGTTTACTTATTTTTGGCAAGATGCCAGTAACAAAGACTTTGCCAAATTCATGGTATAACACTCCCAATTTACATATGTGCACAATTAAAGATTTTTTTGATTTTTGTATCGAGAAAAAAATTAATATCAATAAAGTTGTAGGTGTGAATGAGGAAACTACTTCAGAAATAAAAAAAAGTAATCTTGAAATTAAAAACCTTTTTTCAAAGGTTGGAATTTTTTTATTAAAATAAATGCTTAATATATCAATTATAAAATGTTTAACTGATAATTACAGTTATTTACTAAAAGATGAAATCACAAATACAGTTGGTATTGTTGATCCATCAGAATTTACAACTGTAGACAAAGAGATCGAAAGAAAATATAAAAAATTAGATTTCATTTTAAATACACATCACCATGATGATCATATTGGTGGTAATTTAGAATTAAAAGAAAAGTACAACTCAAAAATTGTCTGTTCATTTCATGACAAAGGGATCATCAAAAATACAGACATAAACTTGAAGAATGGTGATAAATTTTCATTTGGTAAAACTGATTTTCAAGTAATACATATACCGGGCCACACTCTTGGTCATGTAGCTTTTTATTCAAAAAGTGCCAAAGTTATATTCTCTGGTGATACTCTTTTTTCACTAGGATGTGGAAGAATTTTTGAGGGATCATTTGAACAAATGTTCAGCTCAATTGAAAAAATTAAAAGTTTACCGTCTGAGACGTTGATTTACTGTGGGCATGAATACACGGAAAAAAACGGAGAATTTGCAATTAGTATTGATGACCAGAATAAGATTTTAAAAGAAAAAATTAAAAATGTAGCTAGTAAAATTAAACAAGGTCTTCCCTCTATACCCGTGAGTTTAAAAGACGAATTAGATACTAATATTTTTTTGAGATGTGATAATCAAAAAATTAAAAGTAAACTACAAATGCATAATGCCTCTAAATTAGAAGTTTTTACAAAATTAAGGAATTTAAAAGATCAATTCTAGCACCATATATCTTGACTTGTTTAGTTACGGGGTTATATTGCCATAAATTTTAACAAGGATTATTTTATGTCTTTTGCAATTATAGAAACAGGTGGAAAACAGTACAAAGTTTCTGCGAGTAATATTCTTAAAGTTGAAAAACTTGATATCAAAAAAGGTAATAAAGTTGAGTTTAAGAAAGTTCTACTTGTTAATGATGACAAGACAGTTGAAATTGGTGATCCAACAGTAAGCGGTGCCATTGTTGAGGGTATGTTGTTGGATAATATTAAGGACAGGAAAGTAATAGTTTTTAAAAAAAGACGAAGACAGAATTCTAGAAAACGTTACGGGCATAGGCAGCCTTTATCCAAGGTTCAGATTACTAAGATAATGTCTAAAAATGGTAAAGTTGTTGCTGAAATTAAAGAAAATCAAATTAAATTATCTTCTGGAAAAGAAGTAGAAAAGAAATTATCTTCTAAAAAAGTTAAAAATGTTAAAAAAATAGTAAAAAATAAAGAGAAAAAATAAAATACTATGGCAACAAAAAAAGCAGGTGGATCATCCAAAAACGGCCGAGATAGTGCAGGTCGTCGGTTAGGTGTAAAAAGATATGGCGATCAGATGGTACAACCTGGAAATATAATAGTTCGTCAAAGAGGTACTAGAATACACCCAGGATCAAATGTGGGTATGGGAAAAGATCATTCAATTTTTTCATTAATTAGTGGGAAAGTAAAATTTAAAAAGTCTAAATCTAACAGAACTCTTGTATCTGTATTCCCTAAATAAATTAAATTTAATTAAACTCACTTTTTAAAATGAAGTTTTTAGATCAAGCAAAGATATATATAAAAGCTGGTAACGGTGGATCAGGTTCCTCTAGTTTCAGGAGAGAAAAATACATTGAATATGGTGGACCAGATGGAGGCGATGGAGGTACTGGTGGATCAGTTATTTTTGAGTCTGAAAGAAATTTAAATACTTTAATCGATTTCAGATACAAACAACATTTTAATGCAGAAAATGGTAAGTCTGGAAGTAAAAAAAATCAAACTGGTGGGGGTGGAAAAGATTTAGTTTTAAAAGTACCAACAGGCACACAAATATTTGAAGAAGACAATAATACTTTAATTTATGACTTTACAAAAGATAAAGAGAAGTTTGTTGTAGCAACCGGTGGTGAAGGAGGTTTAGGAAATACAAGATTTAAAAGCTCTACAAACCGAGCTCCAAGAAAAAAAACGCTCGGAAAAAAAGGAGAAGAGTTTTGGGTATGGTTACAACTTAAAGTAATTGCAGATGCTGGGATTATTGGATTACCAAACGCTGGTAAATCTAGTTTGTTATCGAGGTGTACAAGAGCAAAACCAAAAATAGCGAATTATCCATTTACAACAATTAATCCTAACCTAGGTGTTTTAAGTATGAATCATAAAGAGATAATACTTGCTGATATCCCTGGTTTAATTGAAGGATCTCACAAAGGAGTTGGGCTTGGTGATAAATTTTTAAGACACATAGAAAGATGTAAAGTTTTAATTCATTTAATTGATATTTCTGAAAAGGATATCATTGGAAATTATTTGAAAATAAGAAACGAATTGTCTAAATATGATAAGAGTATCTTAAAAAAGAGAGAAATAGTTGTTTTTAATAAATCAGATTTAGTAAACATGGATTTAATTACAGAAAAGTTGAAAAATTTTAGAAGAGAAACAAAAAAAAATTTTGAAATAATTTCTTTAGTTTCTAAACAAAATTTCGATAAAGTTAAAAAATTAATTCATAATAAATGTATATAGATAAAGCCAAAAAAATTGTTTTAAAAATAGGATCATCAAATTTAGTTGATAAACAGGGTAAGCTTAAAGAAAAATGGCTTAAGAGTTTAGTCGCAGACATTGAAAAACTTAGAAGAAAGGGAAAAGAATTTGTTATTGTTTCTTCTGGAGCAATTGCCTTAGGTCAAAATCATTTAAAAGTGAAAAAAAAGAGGCTCAAAATTGAAATGAGCCAAGCTCTAGCCTCTGTTGGACAGATTCATCTTACAAATATCTATAAAGAAATTTTTAAAAAGAAAAAAATTAACATTGGCCAAATTTTAATATCACCTGATGATACTGAACAGAGAAGAAGGGCGATAAACATAAAAAGAACTTTTGAAAATCTTTTTAAACTTAAAGCTATACCTGTAGTAAATGAAAATGATACGACTGCAACATCAGAAATTAAATATGGAGATAATGATCGTTTAGCTGCGAGAGTTGCACAAATAATAAGTGCTGATGTTTTAATTAATTTTTCAGATGTAAATGGTTTATATGAGTCTTCAAAAACTAAAAAAATAATTAATGAGATAAAAAATATAAATAATGAAATATATGCTCTTGCTGACAGTAAAAAGAGTGTCTATGGTTCAGGCGGGATGGTCACAAAATTAGATGCTGCGAAAATTTGTATGAATTCTGGTTGCTATATGGCTATAGCAAATGGAAAACAAATAAATCCTTTAGATAAACTATTAAAAACAAATATTTGTACCTGGTTTTTACCAAAAGTATCCAGCCTTGATGCAAGAAAGAAATGGATTGTGAGTTCGATTGGATCAAATGGAAAAATATATATTGATGGCGGTGCAGTAAAAGCTTTAAAAAATGGGAAAAGTTTACTGCCAGCAGGAATAATAAAAATTGATGGAAAATTTTTTAAAGGAGACAACATACTAATTGTTGACTTAGACGGTAATGACTGTGCTAGAGGTATAACATCTTTTTCTTCTGATGAAATTAATAAAGTAAAAGGCTTAAAAAGTGATCAACTAGAAAGTATCTTGGGTTATCCAACTAAATCGGAAATAATTCATAGAGATGATATGGTTAAATTATAATGAAAAATTATTTAAATAATATTGGAAAAAGATCTAAAAATGCTTTTAAAAATTTAGGTAATGTAAGTCTAAAGAAAAGGAATAAAGTACTAGAGACTTATATAAAATCTTTAAAAAATAATAAAAATAAGATTATTAAAGAAAATTTAAAAGACATAAAACTTTGTAAGCGTAAGGAATTAATAGATAGATTAATTCTTGATAGTAAGAAAATTGAAGGTATAAGAAGTTCAATTTATGAAATTATAAAATTTAAAGATCCTTTAGGAAAAGTAATTGAAAAGTGGAAAAGACCAAATAACTTAATAATAAAGAAAGTTTCTGTTCCAATTGGTGTAATAGGAATTATTTATGAAAGTAGACCAAATGTAACTAGTGACGTATCTTCCTTGTGTTTAAAATCTGGTAACGTTGCTATTTTGAGAGGTGGTTCTGAGTCGTTGAATTCAAATAAAATTCTAGCAAATCTTTTTAGAAACTCTCTTTCAAATAATTATGTTGATAAAAACTGTTTACAATTTATCGATAAAAAAAATAGAAAAATTGTAGATTTTCTTTTATCGCAAATGTCAGATTATATTGATGTTATAGTTCCAAGAGGAGGTAAGAGCTTGGTTAAAAAAGTACAAAAAATCTCGAATGTAAACGTAATTGGACATTTGGAAGGAAACTGTCATGTATATGTTGATAAAGATGCTGATCTGAACATGGCAAAAAAAGTAGTTTTAAATTCAAAAATGCGAAGAACATCAATATGCGGTGCAGCAGAAACTTTGTTAATTCATGATAAATGTTTGAGATCTCATTCACTTCCAATTATTAGAGAGTTAATCCTAAAAGGATGTGAAGTACTTGTAGATAAAAAAATAAACAAATATTTTAATAATAAACTAAAATTAGCTAACGAAAGTGATTGGAGAACTGAGTATTTATCACCTAAAATATCTATAAAGAGCGTAAATGGAGTAAATGAAGCAATAGAACATATATTAAAATATGGAACAATGCATACCGATGCTATCATTACTCGAAATACAAAAACGGCAAATATATTTTTAAATGGAATAAATAGTTCAATAGCTGTCCATAATGCATCGACACAATTTGCTGATGGAGGTGAATTTGGATTTGGTGGAGAAATTGGTATATCAACAAATAAGTTGCCACCTAGAGGTCCTGTAGGCATTAATCAGCTTACTTCTTATAAATATATGGTCTTAGGAAAAGGTACTATAAGACCAATATAATAATGAAGAAAAAAAAAATTGGAAAAAAAATTGGTATATTCGGAGGAAGCTTTGACCCGCCCCACAGGGGACATGTTCAAATAGCAAAACTTTCTTTAAAAAAACTAAACTTGAACCAACTTTTTTGGGCAATTACAAAAAGAAATCCACTTAAAAAAAAACCCTTGCTAACTCTTAATGATCGAATTTTACTCTCAAAAAAATTAGTAAAAAAAAACAAGAAAATTAAAATTAAGAGTTTTGATAAATATTTAAGGACTAGTAAAACAATTGAGTTGCTTAAATTTATAAGAAATAAACATAAAAATTCTGAAATATATTTTATTATGGGCTCTGATAATATTATAAAATTACATAGATGGCATAATTGGAAAAATTTTCAAAAATATTGCACTATTGTTGTATTTCCTCGAAGAGGATATTTAAATAATATGATGATTTCCAAGGCTTATAGCTACATAAAAAAAGAAAAAATAATATTTTTAAAGTCAAAAATAGTAGATATTTCATCTTCCAATATTAGAAAAAATTATTTATTATAATCATAGTGCAGATCCCTGAAATTAAAAAAATTGTAGAAAAAACTTTAAATCAAAATAAGGCTGTTAATATAGTTTCAATTAATTTGAAAGGTAAGACTTCCATAGCAGATTATATGGTAATTGCCTCAGGTACGTCATCCAGACATATTCAATCACTTTCAGAGATATTATTAAAAGAGTTACAAAAAAATGGAGTTTCTAAATGTAAAATGGAAGGTAGAACAAGCCATGATTGGAAACTAATTGATGCAATAGATATTATAATTCATATTTTTCATCCAGAAAAAAGAAAGTTTTATGACTTAGAAAAAATGTGGTCAGAACCAATAGCCAAGGACAGATTAAGTATATGAAAAAAATATTATATAGTTTTATAATTACTTTATTTTTTACCTCAAATCTTTTAGCTAATACTAATAATGAGGAGCTTTACAAAAAAATAGATTTATTTGCCGAAGTACTAGATAAAATAAAAAAAGAGTATGTTGATAAGGTGGACCAATCTGAACTTATTGATGATGCTATTAATGGAGCACTTCAGTCTCTAGATCCGTATTCCGCTTATATGAACCCAGAATTTTTTGATAGTATGCAGACTGATACGAGGGGGGAATTTGGTGGTTTAGGTATTGAGGTTGGTATGGAGGCAGGAGTAGTAAAAGTAATATCTCCAATTGATGGAACACCGGCATCTAAAGCAGGTATCAAAGCTGGCGATTACATTATAAAAATTGATGGAACACAAGTTCAAGGTAAGTCATTAATGGAAGCTGTAAAATTAATGAGAGGTCCGGTCGGATCGGAGATAAATTTAACTATAAGACGAAAAGGTAAAAAAAAGGCATTTATCAAAACTATTAAAAGAGAGATTATTGAGATTAAATCTGTTGAAGCAAAAATCATAAAAAATAAAATTGGTTATCTTAGATTAAAGGCGTTTAATGAGAACAGTGGCAAACAACTTATTAAAATAATCTCAGGTTTTGAAAAGAGTGAAAAGCCAGTTGGATACATTCTTGATTTAAGAAATAATCCTGGGGGTCTATTAACTCAAGCAATTCAGGTTACTGATTTTTTTCTTGATGAAGGGGAGATTTTATCTACACGTGGCAGGAAGGTAACAGAAAATAGAAGATTTTTTGCAAAAAAAGGAGATAAAGTAAACGGGAAGCCACTAATAGTTTTAATTAACAACGGGTCTGCTTCTGCATCAGAAATAGTTGCTGGAGCACTCAAGGATCACAAAAGAGCAATTATATTAGGAAGTTCAACTTATGGTAAAGGTTCTGTTCAATCAATTATTCCTCTAAATAATGGTGGAGGGATAAGAATTACGATTTCAAAATATTACTTACCCTCTGGAAAATCTATCTCGGAGGTAGGGGTAAAACCAGATATTTTTATTGATGATGAGGCAGATGATTTTCAGATAGATACTAAATCTGATAGTCAACTAAATTACGCCTTAAAACTATTAACTACTTAAATGACCAAAAAAATATTGCCGATGAGAAATGGTGTTGGGGCAGTTGTATTAAATAAAAATAATAAAGTTTTTGTTGGTAAAAGAATAGATAATCCAGGTAAATTTTGGCAAATGCCCCAGGGTGGTGTTGATGAAGGTGAAAAATATTTTGATGCCATGAAAAGAGAGCTTTTTGAGGAGACTGGTATTAAAGATTTTGAGGTGATTAAAGAAATTGAAGGTATGACAGAATATGAGTTACCAGATTATCTATTAGGAAAAATTTGGAAAGGTAAATATAGAGGTCAGAGGCAAAAATGGTTTGTTATAAGATTTTTAGGGCATGATCAAGATATTAACTTAAACACTAGTAAACCAGAGTTTATTGAGTGGAAATGGACAAATATTGATGATCTTCCAAGTATAATAGTAGATTTTAAAAAAAAACTTTATATGAATTTGGTTCCAAAAATTAAGTTAATTATTGGTTAATTTTCAAAAGCGTATCAACTTTGTGTGAAAGAATATATTTTGCTTTGTCACTCAAATTATCTTGGGTTAGCTGACTTTTACTTTCTTCAATTATTTTAGATATATTTTGGTTTTTAATATTTTCTAGAGATGTAATCGTTGATGAAAGTATTATAAGAGTATTATTTGAAAATTCTACCGTTCCCTCTTCAGCAAAAAATTGACTTTGCTTACTTCCTTCAACTTTTATTATACCCGGCCTTAAAAAAGTTATCAGCGGTATATGATCCACGAGAATAGTCATCTCACCTTCAAAAGACGGTATTGTAACTGAATTAACTTTTTCAGAAATTAGAATGCTTTCTGGAGAAATTATATCGAGATTGAAATTTTTTTCCATTTATGCGGCAGCTTCTTTTGCCATTTTTTCAGCTTTCGCTATAGCTTCCTCAATTGATCCCACCATATAAAAAGCAGCTTCTGGTAAATGATCGTACTCGCCTTTACATATGGCATCAAAACTTTTTATTGTAGAATCTAAATTAACTAACTTACCTGGGGTACCAGTAAATACCTCAGCAACGAAAAATGGTTGTGAAAGAAATCTTTGTATTTTTCTGGCTCTTGCTACAGTCAATTTGTCCTCCTCTGAAAGTTCATCCATTCCAAGTATAGCTATAATGTCTTGTAAAGATTTATAAGTTTGTAAAATCTTTTGAACTTCTCTAGCTACTCTATAATGCTCTTCACCTACAATTCTAGGATCTAAAATTCTAGATGTGGAGTCCAATGGATCAACCGCAGGATAAATACCTAATTCTGCAATTTGTCTCGATAATACAGTTGTTGCATCTAAATGTGAAAAAGAGGTTGCGGGAGCTGGATCAGTCAAATCATCTGCGGGAACATAAATAGCTTGCACCGATGTAATTGATCCTTTCCCTGTTGTTGTAATTCTCTCTTGTAAATTGCCCATATCTGTTGCCAAAGTTGGTTGGTAACCAACTGCAGATGGTATTCTTCCTAATAGTGCTGAAACTTCTGAGCCTGCCTGAGTAAATCTAAAAATATTATCTACAAAAAATAACACATCTTGTCCTTCTTTATCTCTAAAGTATTCTGCTACTGTTAATCCTGTTAAACCTACTCTTGCCCTTGCTCCAGGAGGCTCGTTCATTTGACCGTATACTAAGGCAGCTTTAGAACCCTTGCCATCAGGTTTTATAACACCTGACTCAATCATTTCGTGATATAAATCATTTCCTTCTCTTGTTCTTTCTCCAACACCTGCGAAAACAGAAAATCCTCCATGAGCTTTTGCAATGTTGTTTATCAATTCCATAATAATTACGGTTTTGCCAACCCCAGCTCCTCCGAATAATCCAATCTTTCCACCTTTTGAATATGGTGCCAGAAGATCAATGACTTTAATACCAGTCTCTAAAATTTCTGTTTCAGTGGACTGATCTGTAAATTTTGGTGCCTCTCGGTGTATTGGCCATTTCTCTTTTGTCTTTACTTCTCCTTTTTGATCAATAGGCTGACCAATAACGTTTATAATTCTTCCTAAAGTTTCAGGTCCGACAGGTACACTTATTGGTGCACCAGTATTTTGAACCGCGTCACCTCTTTTTAGACCCTCTGTACTATCCATTGCAATTGTTCTTACACTATTTTCTCCAAGATGTTGTGCAACTTCCAAAACCAGTTTGTTTCCAGAATTGTCTACTTCTAATGCTGTTAAAATTTCAGGTAATGCACCATCAAATTGAACGTCGACCACTGCCCCAATTACTTGAACGATTTTTCCATTTTTACTCATTTTATAAACTTTCAGCTCCAGATATTATTTCAATTAACTCTTTTGTGATAGCTGCTTGTCTGCTTCTATTGTAATTAATTGTCAACTTATCTACTAAATCACCCGCATTTCTTGTCGCATTGTCCATAGCCGTCATTCTTGAACCCTGCTCACTCGCTGAGTTTTCCAAAAAGGCCTTAAATATTTGCGTAGATATATTTTTTGGTAGTAAATCATCTAAAATTTCATCCTCATCAGGCTCAAACTCGTATGACGAGACTTCTTCATCCTTTTTATTTTTATTTTCAACTTTAGCAGGGATTACTTGTTGTTGTTGAGGAATTTGTGAAATAACATTTTTAAATTTGTTATAAAATATGAAACATTTATCGAATTCATTATTTTTAAATAATTCAACTATTTGTTTACCGATTTCTTCTGCATCTAAAAAAGATAATTTTTTTTTGTCTTTTAAGTTAATTCTTTTAATAATATATTGACCATAATCTCTTTTTAATTGGTCAAGGCCTTTGGTGCCAACGGTAATTATTTTCAAATTTTTAGAGGATTTGATAGCTTCATCAAAATATTTTTTAGCTAATTTACATATATTTGTATTGAATCCACCACAAAGTCCTCTATCAGCTGTCATAACAACACAAAGATGCGTTTTATCCTCTCCTGTACCAACCAGTAGTTTTGGCGCATTAGATGGATCATTAATTGCTTTACTTAAATTCTGGATTATTAAGTCCATTTTATCACTGTAGGGTCTTCCTTTTTCAGCCATTTCTTGTGCTTTACGAAGTTTTGCTGCAGCAACCATTTTCATAGCCTTTGTTATCTTTTGAGTGGATTTTACACTTGAAATTCTTTTTCTTAAATCATCTAGGCTTGGCATTATTTTTTTTCAAAATTAGATTTTTTATAGTTTGTTATAACTTCTGTTAAAAGCTTTTCAGTATTCTCTTCAATCTTTCCAGTATTTTGAATTGACTCTAATATTTCAGGTTTTTCATTCTTAATTAAATCTAGTAAACCTTTTTCAAATGATCTGATTTGATTATTTTCAATAGTATCCAAATAACCTTTCACACCGCAATAAACTGTTACAACCTGTTCTGCTACTGTCATTGGGCTGTATTGATCCTGCTTTAATAACTCAGTAAGCTTTGAACCTCTGTTTAATAATTTTTGGGTTGATGCATCTAAGTCAGACCCAAACTGAGCGAAAGCTGCCATCTCTCTGTATTGTGCTAACTCCAATTTTATTGAACCTGCAACTTTTTTCATTGCTTTGGTTTGAGCTGCAGAACCTACCCTAGAAACAGACAAACCTACATTTACTGCAGGTCGTATACCTTGATTGAAAAGTTCAGTTTCTAAAAAGATCTGGCCATCAGTAATTGAAATAACATTCGTAGGAATATAGGCAGATACATCACCTGCCTGAGTTTCAATAATTGGTAAAGCAGTCAGTGAACCACCGCCATTATCATCATTTAGCTTTGCTGCACGTTCAAGTAATCTACTATGCAAATAAAATACGTCACCAGGGTATGCCTCTCTACCTGGCGGACGTCTTAATAAAAGTGACATTTGTCTGTAAGCAACAGCTTGTTTGGATAAATCATCATAAATTATTAAAGCATGCATTCCATTATCTCGGAAAAATTCACCAAATGTGCATCCTGTGTATGGTGCTAAAAATTGCAATGGTGCAGGATCAGACGCTGTTGCTGAAACAACAATTGTATAATCCATTGCTCCAGCATCTTGTAAAGTTTTAACTATTTGAGCAACTGTTGATCTTTTTTGACCAATTGCAACATAAATACAATAAAGTTTCTTTTTTTCATCATCTGACTCATTTATTTTTTTTTGGTTAATGATCGTATCTACTGCAACTGCAGTTTTTCCAGTTTGTCTATCTCCAATTATTAATTCTCTTTGTCCTCTTCCCACCGGAATTAAACTATCAATAGCTTTTAAACCTGTTTGCATAGGCTCGCCGACAGACTTTCTTGGTATAATTCCTGGAGCTTTAACTTCAACCCTTTTTCTTTTAATATTTTTATCTAAATTTTCTTTACCATCAATTGGATTTCCTAATGCATCAACTACTCTGCCAAGCAACTCTTTACCAACAGGTACATCAACTATTGCTCCAGTTCTTTTAACTGTATCACCTTCTTTAATTGATTTATCATCTCCAAAAATAACAATACCAACATTGTCGTTTTCTAGATTAAGAGCCATACCTTTTGAATTGTCCTGAAACACAACCATTTCACCAGCTTGAACATTGTCTAAGCCGTAAACCCTAGCAATTCCATCTCCTACGGAAAGAACTTTTCCAATTTCTGAAACTTCTGCCTTATCTCCTAAATTCTTTATTTGCTCTTTTAAAATTTTAGTAATTTCCGAGGGATTTATGTCCATTTAACTCTCCAATAATACTTTTTTGTAATTTGCCAATTTATTTTTGATAGAAGTATCAATCATAAGACTACCAATTTGTAAAACAATTCCTCCAATTAAACTTTCGTCTATCTCTGATTTAAGCTTAATAGTACCTTTTACATTTTCAGAAATCTCTTTCTCAATTTCAGAAATGGTTTTATCATCTATCTGTCTTGATGAAAATAAATTTGCACTTATTTCACCTTTTTTATGTGAGACTAGTTTTAAAAATTCTTCGATAATTTCGCTTACAAAAAATATTCTTTTTTTATTTATCAAAATAAAGAAAAAGTTTTTTATAATTTTATCAGCGTTCATTACATTTAATATTTTCTCAAATACTTCTTTTTGACTTTGATTTGTGTTAGTTGGATTTTTTATGTAGTCTTTTAAATTTTTGTCTGAGTAATAAATTTTCAAAAAGTTACTTAGACTTGAAACGTACTCATCAGTTTTATTTGCTTCACTGGAAAGTTCTAATAATGCCAAAGCATATCTTTGTGTTATTCCGCCAGAAAATGATTTATTAGTGCTCAAAGTAGTTCCTATATGATTGTGTTAGAATTAATGAGATTTCGTATCATAGGAAATTGCTCTGTTCAAGTGTGATTGAAACGCATATTAGCTAAAATTTAGAGGGTCTACATCAACTGTAAGTTTAATTTTTTTAGATAAATTAATTTTTTTAAGTATTTTAGCTATATCTTTTTGTATAAGAAGATTATTTCTGGATCTTAAAAGTAATCTAGTTCTATAATTATTTTTAATTTTAAATATTGGAGAACTTACTGGTCCCATTACTTCTGCATATTTTAGAATAGATAAATTTTTTTTAATTTTTTTAGCTTCTAAAATTCCATCTTTTTCATTTTTTGATGATATAATAAGAGCTATAAGTCTCGTAAATGGTGGAAGATTTTTTTCTTTTCTCAAATTTATCTCATCTTCCAAAAACTGAGCAGAATCATTTTCTAATATGTTCTTAAGAGTCTCATCCGAAGGATTAAAAGTTTGATATATAACAAGAGAATCTTTGCTAAATCTACCTGCCCTTCCACTTAATTGATTGTATAATTGAATATTTTTTTCAGTCGATCTTAGGTCAAAACCCATTCCTGAAAAATCAGCATCTACAACTACAATACAGTTAAGGTTGGGAAAGTTGAAGCCTTTTGAAATTAGTTGGGTTCCAACAAGAATATCAATTTTATTGTTTTCTATATCTGAAAGTAAGTTTTTAGTTTCCTTTTTTTTATTAAGAAAATCACTAGATAATATTTTAATTTTTTTTTCAGGAAAGATTTGTTTCAGTTCAGCATAAATTTTTTCGATACCTGGACCGTACATTTGATAATCACAATTAGTTTCTGTTTTTTTACAATTCGAGTTTAGACTGGACTTATATCCGCAATGATGACACATAGCTTTATTTATGTGTTTGTGAAAAGTTAAATAAATTGAGCAATTAGGACAATCAAGTTTTGAGCCACAAGTCTTACAAATTATAAATGGTGCGTAACCTCTTCTATTCAGGAAAAAAAGAACTTGGTCTTTTCTTTCAAGATATTTTTTTACAAAATTAATTGTTTTTGGATCCAACCAAATATTTTTTTTTTTTCGATCTAATTTAAGATCAACTACCTCAGCATTAGGAAGAGAGAAGTTTTTATATCTTTTTTCAAGCTTAGTGAAATTATATTTTTTATTTTTAACATTATTGAATGTCTCTAATGAAGGAATAGAGGTAGAAAGTAAAACTGGAATATTCTCTATTGATGCTCTTGAGATTGCCATATCTCTTGCATTATATCTGATACCCTCGTCCTGTTTATAAGATGAGTCATGCTCTTCATCAACAACTATTAATCCTAGATTTTTAAATGGTAAAAACAATGATGATCTTGCTCCAACTACTAATTTAATTTCACCATTAATAATATTTTTCCAAATAATTCTTTTGTTTCTTTTTGTTATTTTTGAGTGCCAAATTGCTGGTTTAAAACCAAAGTAATCCTCAAATCTTTGATTAAATTGATTTGTCAAGAAGATTTCAGGTAGTAAAACTAAAGATTGTTTTCCTCTTAAAATATTTTCTTTTATTTTTTCAAAATAAACAATTGTTTTACCTGATCCAGTAATACCTTGTAATAGGGTTGTGCTAAATTTATTACCCAAATTGTTAATGTCTCTCAGACATTTTTTTTGTTCTTCATTTAAAATAAATTTTTTTTTAATTTTTGGACTGTTGTTAAAAGTTTCTTTTTTTTTTGAAAAAAAAGACTCATCACCTAGACACATCTTTAGAACCATTCCCTTTGGTGCTAAATTATATAAAGAAAACCAATTAATGAATTTTACCAAATTATTGCTTAACGATACTGTTTTTTTTTCTTTGATATCTTTTAATTTAAAATTCTTATTTGTATTTTCTTCTTTATCCCACACAACTCCAATTTCTTCTTCTTTCCCGAAAGGAACTGAAACAATAGATCCAGTTTTTAATCTTCCAAATTTTTTAGAATAATAGGTATGCGGATGATCGAATATTCTTGGTATAAGAACTGGTACTTTCATTATTTAAAAAATAAATTTACTTAAAAATGAATAGGTCTTTTTTCAACTGCTAAAGCAGCTTCTTTAATTGCTTCAGTATGAGTTGGATGAGCATGACATGTTCTTGCGATATCTTCAGAGCTTGCACCAAATTCCATCGCAATTGCCATTTCAGCAATCATATCTCCGCTATGTGGACCTATTATATGTACGCCTAAAACTTTATCAGTTTTTGAGTCAGCTAGTATTTTTACAAATCCTTCCGTTTCATTATTAACTTTAGCTCTAGAATTTGCCATAAAAGGAAATTTTCCAATTTTATAATTAATGTTCAGTTTTTTTAATTCTTCTTCAGTTTTTCCAACAGCAGCCACTTCTGGTGTAGTATAAATTACCCCTGGGATCACATCATAATTAACATGCCCAGATTGACCTGCAAGAATTTCTGCAACAGCTATTCCTTCTTCTTCTGCTTTGTGGGCTAACATCGGTCCTTTAATTACATCCCCAATTGCAAAAATATTTTTAATTGAAGTCCTAAATTCTTTATCAACATCAATTCTGCCCTTTTTATCCTTGTTTATACCAATCTTAGAGAGATTTAGACCTTCTGTGTAAGGCTTTCTACCAACAGAGACTAAAACTTTTTCACATTCAATTTTATTTTTATTTTTGGTATTTTTATCTTCAAATTCAACAATAACTTTATTGTTTGCATCCTTTACATTTGTAACTTTGTTGTTTAGTAAAAATTTTATACCTTGTTTAGTTAAAATCTTTTGAAACTCTTTTGAAACTTCTCTGTCCATGCCTGGTGTAATATGATCCAAATATTCAATTACTGTTACATCAGAGCCTAATCTCGACCAGACAGAACCCATCTCTAGACCGATATAACCACCGCCGATAACAACCATGCTTTTTGGAACTTTCTCTAAGGATATAGCTCCTGTCGAGGAAATTATATTTTTTTCATTAATTTCGATACCTGGTACAGAACTTGATGATGAACCAGTAGCTATGACAATGTTTTTAGATTTGTATGAGGTTTTTTTTCCGTTTTCGTATACAACCACATCATTTTTTGAAAATAAAACTCCTTTACCTTTTATATAAGTGACTTTATTTTTTTTAAATAGAAACTCAACACCTTTTGTCAATACTTGAACTGACTTGCTTTTATTCATCATTATTTTTTTCAAATTTAATTTTACTTCTCCGACTTCTATACCAAGATTATTGTAATCTTTTTGTGCTTTTTTATACATGTCTGATAGATTCAAAAGACTTTTAGATGGAATACATCCAACATTTAAACATGTACCTCCAAGAGTTCCTCTTGACTCTATACAGCCTGTCTTAAGACCAAGTTGCGCTGCACGGATCGCACAAACATAACCTCCGGGTCCACCACCAATTACTAATAAATCAAATTGTTCACTCATAATTACTATTTATACATTTAAGAAAAGCCTTTGCGGCTCTTCTAATGAATCTTTTACATTTTTTAAAAACGAAACTGCCTCTTTGCCATCAACAATTCTATGATCATAAGATAAAGCTAGATACATCATGGGCCTAATTATTATTTCCCCATCTTTAACAACTGCTCTATCAACAATATTATGCATACCTAAAACTCCTGACTGTGGAGGATTTAATATCGGGGTTGAAAGCATAGAACCATAAATTCCCCCGTTTGTAATAGTAAAAGTTCCTCCTTGTAAATCTTCAATAGTTATTTTTCCATCTCTAGCCTTTTCACCTAAAGATAAAATATTTTTTTCAATTTCCGCAAAAGACATTTCGTCTGGACTTCTGAGAACAGGTACCACTAAACCTCTATCTGTTCCTACTGCAAAACTGATATTGTAATAATTTTTATAAACTATTGTGTCTTCCTGGATTTCAGCATTTATAGCTGGAAAATTTTTTAATGCTGCAACGCAAGCTTTAACAAAAAAAGACATAAAACCAAGTTTCGTTGAAAATTTTTTAATAAACTCATTTTTATAATCATTTTTCATTTGTATTACTTTTGACATATCCACTTCATTAAAAGTTGTAAGCATCGCTGCATTATTTTGTGCCTCTTTTAATCTTTTTGCTATCGTCATTCTTAATCTTGTCATTTTAATTTTTTCTTCTGGGCCGTGAGTAATTTTTCTTTTATTAGGAGCAGGTTTAGATCCCATTAGATTTAATAAATCTTCTTTGAGTATTACTCCATTTTTTCCTGTCCCTGCGATTTTACTTAAGTCAATATTCTTTTCGTTTGCAATTTTCCTTGCTGAGGGAGAAACTATTTTTTCTTGAGTATAATTATCACTTTTGACCTCTTCTGACAAAATTAGTGGAGGTTCTTCATTAGTTTCCTCTAGAATTAATTTTCTTTCTACTTTTTTAGGTTTCTGTTTTTTAGGTTTTTCAAAAATTTGAGGTGTCACTTCTTCTTTTTTTGATGGAGGAATATATTTTTTTTCCTCTTTCTCAACTTTTTGTGCTTTTTTTGCACCTATACTTCCTAGTAAAGCTCCTACTTCTACTGTATCACCTTCTTTAACAGAAATATTTTCCAAAACACCATCTGATGGTGAAGGAACCTCTACATTTACTTTATCTGTTTCAAGCTCAACGATTGGCTCATCAGAGTCAACTTTTTCTCCAACACTTTTAAGCCATTTAGAAACTGTTGCCTCTGTTACTGACTCGCCTAAAGCTGGTACAACTATTTTTTCTGACATTTAATTAATTAAACCTACCTACAACCTTTTCTAATATTTCTTTTTGTTCTGCAAGATGTTTGTTCAAGTTTCCTGTAGCTGGTGATGCCGCAGCATTTCTTCCAACATATTTTACTTTTTCACCTTTGATTTTAACGATTTCCAGTGTTCTCTCTATATAATATTTCACAGTATTCCATGCCCCCATGTTCATCGGTTCTTCTTGGCACCAAATAAATTCCGCATTTTTGTACTTTTGAAGCTCCCTTCCTAAATGTTTTACAGGGAAAGGGTATAGCTGCTCTACTCTTATAAAGACTGTTTCATCATTTTTACTTTTTTCTCTAGCCTCTAACAGATCAAAATATATTTTACCTGAACACATAATAACCTTTTTAATTTTATTATTTGTTTTAAGTTTTATAAGTTTACTTTTTTCAAGGTAAGCATGATCTTCTAAAATTCTGTGAAATCTTGTTTTTTTTGTGAAGTCTTCAAGATAAGAAATACACCTTTTGTGTCTCAATAAAGATTTTGGAGTCATAACTACTAAAGGTTTTCTAAAATCTCTTCTCATTTGTCTTCTAAGTACATGAAAATAATTAGCTGGTGTTGTGCAATTGACAACTTGCAAATTTTCTTGTGCACACAATTGTAAAAATCTCTCTAATCTTGCTGAAGAGTGTTCTGGTCCTTGTCCTTCGTATCCGTGAGGAAGAAGCATCACCAGGCCACTTGCTCGCGACCACTTAGACTCACCAGACGAGATAAATTGATCTATGACTACTTGCGCGCCATTTGAAAAATCTCCAAATTGTGCTTCCCAAAGAACTAGGGTTTCAGGCTCGGAAAGAGAATATCCAAACTCAAAACCTAAAACACCAAGCTCTGATAATAAACTATCAATAATCTCAAAATTTTTTTGTTTTTTTGATATATTATGTAATGGAACATATCTTTCATGATTATCTTGGTTTCTAAGCACTGCATGTCTTTGGCTAAAGGTACCTCGACCAGAATCTTGTCCAGAAAGTCTAACTGAAAAACCTTCGTTTAATAACGTACCAAAAGCTAAAAGCTCAGCTGTTGCCCAATCTATAGGTTTGTCTTCAGTAAACATTTTTCTTTTATTTTCTAAAATTTTTAAAAGTGTTTTGTGAATATTAAAATTTTTTGGTACTTCTGTAATTTTTTTACCTATATTAATTAGGTCTTTTTTCTCTACACCAGTTTTTCCTCTTTTATCTTTTCCTATTTCGGGCTTAAATCTAGACCAAACTCCATCAAACCATGTCATTTTCTGTTTATAATTTTTTGCATTTTTAAATTCAGAGTTTAAAAAATCTTTAAGCTTATTTTTCCCTTCATCAAAATTCTTTTGTGAAATTAAACCTTGGCTAATTAATTTTTTACCATAAATTTCAAGCGTAGTAGGATGACTTCGTATTTTTTTGTACATTAGTGGCTGTGTAAAAGATGGTTCGTCACCCTCGTTATGTCCAAAACGTCTATAACAAACCATATCAATAACAACATCGCTTTTAAATTTTTGTCTGAATTCTGTAGCAATCTTTGCACAATGAACTACTGCTTCGGGGTCATCACCGTTAACGTGAAGTATCGGAGCTTCTACCATTTTTGCAAGGTCTGAGGGATACGGTGAAGATCTAGCAAACCTTGGAGCTGTGGTAAAACCAATTTGATTGTTTACAATTATATGAATTGTTCCGCCTGTATTATGGCCAGGTAATCCCGACATTGCAAAGCACTCTGCTACAACACCCTGACCAGCAAATGCAGCATCTCCATGTATAAGAACTGGAATAACTTTTCTTCTTTCTTTGTCCTTATGAAAATATTGTTTTGCTCTTACTTGCCCCAAAACTATTGGATTTACTGCCTCGAGGTGTGAAGGATTATCGGTAAGACTGATATGAACTAAATTTCCGTCAAATTCTCTATTTGCAGATGCTCCTAAATGATATTTTACATCTCCCTCAAAATCTTTTTTATAATCAATTTTTTCTCCAAAGAATTCTTTAAATATTAGTTTAAAAGGTTTTTGCATCATATTTGCAAGGACATTGAGTCTTCCTCTATGAGGCATTCCAATTTTTACTTCTTTAACGCCTAAATGGCCTCCTCTTTTTATAATTTGTTCTAATGCAGGTATAAGAGACTCCGCTCCATCAAGGCCAAACCTTTTTGTACCAACAAACTTTACATGTAGAAATTTTTCAAAACCTTCTGCCTCTATAAGTTTGTTAAGTATTGCTTTTTTTCCATTTTCAGTAAATTTAATCCCTTTTTCTTTTCCTTCGATTCTCTCTCTAATCCATGACCGCTCCACTGGATCAGACATATGCATGTACTCATAACCAATATTTCCACAATAAATATCTCTAGCCCTATTTATAAGAGTATCTATATCTGCAGACTCTAGTCCCAATGTACCGTCGAGAAATATTTTTCTTTTTTTACTTTGGTCGTTAAATCCATATGTTGTTGGTTTAAGTTCAGGATGTTCTTTACGAACTTGTAAACCCAGTGGGTCTAGGCTTGCAAGTAAATGTCCTCTTATTCTGTAAGCACGCATTAAAATACTAGCCCTTATTGAGTCCTTTGAATTTTGCTTAAAGGTTGATTCGTCTATATTAGTTTCTTTAATTTCTTTGCCGTTTGTTTCTGGCTCATATCCATTTTTATATTTTACTCTTTTACTTTTTTTTCTAGACCAGCTTGGTCCATTTATAGTGTTGATAATTTCTGATTTATTATCTTTGAGTCCATCAAAAAATTCTTTCCATTCATTTGAGATACTTTCTGGATTTTGGATGTATTGGGCGTATAGTTCTTCAATAAATTCAGAATTATTTCCACCTAAAAATGAAGTTTTTTCAAATATGTTGTTGTTTTTAACTGTCGACATTATTTCTTAAACCTATATTAACATAAAAAACTTAAAATTAACTATTTAGTTTTTTATATAATGTTTTTCCTATATCTGCAGGAGATTCTGAAATAGTAATACCTGCGGATTTCATTAATTCAATTTTATTTTCTGCACCCCCTTTTCCACCAGAGATTATTGCACCCGCATGACCCATCCTTCTACCTGGTGGTGCGGTAAGTCCAGCAATAAAACCCACGATTGGCTTTTTAGTTTTTGATTTTTTGATAAATTCAGATGCTTCCTCTTCGGCAGAACCACCAATTTCACCAATCATTATAATTGACTCTGTGTCTGGATCCTTAAAAAATAAGTCAAGACAATCAATAAAATTTGTACCATTGATAGGGTCACCACCAATTCCTATACAAGTAGACTGTCCCATTCCATTTTCAGTAGTTTGAGCAACAGCCTCATATGTTAAGGTTCCTGATCTTGATACAATTCCAACCTTACCCTTTTTATGGATTTCTCCAGGCATAATTCCAATTTTACATTCTCCGGGAGTTATAATCCCAGGACAGTTAGGACCAATTAACCTACTTCTACTTTTTTTGAGGTGATTTTTAACTTTTATCATATCTAAAACAGGAACACCTTCGGTTATACAAACTATTAATTCTATTTCTGCATCTATTGCCTCGATAATTGCAGACGCTGTAAATTTGGCAGGTACATATATCATTGTAGCTGTTGCTCCAGTTGTTTCTTTTGCATCTTTAACAGTATTAAAAACTGGTAAATTCAAATGCTTCTGACCTCCTTTTTTTGGAGTTACACCGCCGACTAATTGTGTTCCATATTTTATAGCTTGCTCTGAATGAAATGTTCCATGTTTACCTGTAAATCCTTGACAGATTACCTTTGTGTTTTTGTTTACCAAGATAGACATTTATTTAATAGCCTCTACAATCTTTTTCGCAGCATCATTAAGATTATTAGCTGATAAAATTTTTAGCTTTGATTCATCAAGAATTTTTTTTCCTTTTTTAAAATTGGTGCCCGCTAATCTTACTACTAAAGGAACGTTTAATTTTAGATCTTTTGCTGCATCTACAACTCCTTGAGCAAGAACATCACACTGCATAATTCCACCAAATATATTTATCAATACACCTTTTACATTTTTGTCTGATAATAAAATTTTAAAAGCAGCTGTAACTTTTTCTTTGCTCGCACCACCCCCAACATCTAAAAAATTTGCAGGTTCTTCGCCATAAAGTTTTATTATATCCATTGTTGCCATTGCTAATCCGGCACCATTAACCATGCACCCTATTGATCCATCTAATTTGATATAAGCTAAATCATGCTTACTAGCTTCTATCTCGGATGGATCCTCCTCGTTTAAGTCTCTGAGCTCCAATATTTCTGGATGTTTGAAAATTGCATTATCATCAAAGTTCATTTTTGCATCTAGACATAATATTTCGTTGTTCTTTGTTATAACTAATGGGTTTATTTCAACTAAAGATGCATCCTTTTTAATTAATGCACTATACATTGCTTTTACTAATTTTGTTGCGGTAGTAGTTTGACTTTTATCTAATTGAAAAATTCGTAAAATATTTTCTATTTCTTCAGAGCTTAAATTTTGTTTTAAATCTACTTTTGTTGTAATAATTTTTTCAGGGTTTGTTTTTGCAATAGCTTCTATGTCTACACCCCCTTCAGTACTACTTATAAAGGCAATCTTAGAACTTTGTCTATCTACAAGACATGATAAGTATAGTTCTTTTTTTATATCATATGCTTTTTGAATATATATTCTTTTTACTACTCGTCCTTCAGGACCAGTTTGTGGTGTTACTAAAACTTTTCCAAATAATTTTTTTGCTTCACTTATTATATCTTTTTTTTTTACCAGTTTTACTCCCCCAGCTTTTCCTCTACCACCAGCATGTATTTGAGCCTTTAAAACAAATTGATCAGTATCAAGAACCTTAATCTTTTCAATTATGTTTTCAGAATTAAATATAATTATTCCCTCTGTTATTGGGGCTCCAAAATCTTTTAAAATGTCTTTTGCTTGGTGTTCATGAATATTCATAGAATTATAAACAACTCATATTTTAAGATAAACTTGGGTCAATTTTTGCTGCTGAGTCACATAATTCTTTCACAGCTTTTATTGAAATATCAAAATTTGACTTTTCAGTACTTTCAAGTTCCATCTCAATAATTTTTTCTACACCATTTTTTCCAATAACAACCGGAACACCAGCGTAAATATTTTTATAACCATACTCTCCATTTAAAAAAGCTGCACAAGGTAATGTTTTTTTTAAATCTTTAATGTAGGACTCAGCCATTTCAACACCTGATGCTGCTGGTGCGTAGAAAGCTGATCCTTTTTCAAGTAATTTTACAATTTCAGCACCACCTTTTCTTGTTCTATTTATAATTTCATCTAATTTATCTTTAGAAATTTTTCTCTCATTAATTAAATCGATTAAGGTTTTGTTTTTAATTTTAGTTTTTTTAGGCATAGGCACCATTGTATCCCCATGACCACCGAGAACTAATGACTCTATATTTTTTATCGGTTCATTTAGTTCTTTAGACAAAAAATATTTAAACCTTGAAGAGTCTAAAATTCCAGCCATACCAACTACTTTATTAGAAGGTAGCCCAGAGTATTTCTGAAGAGCCATTACAATTACATCCAACGGATTTGTTATACAAATAACAAAAGCTTCTGGAGATGTATTTTTTATTCCATCTGATACCTGTTTAATTATTTTAAGATTAGTACCAAGTAAGTCGTCTCTAGACATTCCAGGTTTTCTAGGGACACCGGCTGTTATTATAATTACATCAGAGTTTTTTGTATCCTCATAATCATTTGTACCTGATATATTCACATTAAAACCAGTTACACCTGAAGATTGAGCAATGTCTAAGGCTTTGCCTTTTGCTAATCCTTTAGCTACATCAAATAGAACAACATCACCAAGTTCTTTGATTGCAATTAGGTGGGCTAATGTTCCACCAATTTGACCTGCTCCTATTAAAGATATTTTTTTTGTCATCGTTATTTCATTGTAGGCATCACAAATTCTGGGTCTGATTTAATTCCTGATGGCCATCTAGATGTAACTGTTTTTAATTTTGTATAAAACCTAACGCCTTCAGGTCCATGTATACTCTGATCTCCAAATAAAGATCTTTTCCATCCACCAAAACTGTGAAAAGCCATTGGAACTGGTATTGGTATGTTAATACCAACCATTCCAATTTTTACATTACTGGCGAATGATCTACCAGTATCTCCGTCTCTTGTGAATATACTTGTGCCATTTCCAAATTCATGATCATTTACTAAAGATAATGCTTCACTGTAATCTTTTGCTCTAACAACAGAAAGGACAGGTCCAAAAATTTCTTCTTTATAAATCTTCATATCTTTTTTAACATTATCAAATAAACATCCGCCCATGTAAAAACCATTTTCGTAACCTTGAAGTTTTAAATTTCTCCCATCTACTACTAGCTTTGCTCCCTCTTTAACTCCAATGTCAACGTATCCTTTCACTTTTTCTAAATGCTCCTTCGTAACTAATGGTCCCATTTGAGATTTCTTGTCTAATCCAGGACCAATTTTAAGAGACTCAACTTTTTTGGAAAGACTTTCTACTAAAGGGTCGGCAATCTTTCCTACTGCCACAGCAACTGATTGTGCCATACATCTTTCACCAGCAGATCCATAGGCTGCTCCCATCAAACCATTAACTGCTTGCTCTAAATCACAATCTGGCATCACCACACAATGATTTTTTGCACCTCCTAATGCTTGAACTCTCTTCTCGTTTTTTGCACAATTTTCGTAAATGTATTTAGCAATAGGTGTTGAACCAACAAAACTAACTGCGGAAATATCTTTGTTATTTATAATTGCATCTACAGCCTCTTTATCTCCATTCACAACATTAAAGACACCTGCAGGAAGACCAGCTTCTAAAAATAATTCTGCTAATTTCATTGAACAAGATGGATCTTTCTCTGATGGTTTAAGGACAAAAGTGTTCCCGCAAGCTATTGCAATAGGAAACATCCACATTGGCACCATAGCTGGAAAATTAAAAGGTGTAATTCCAGCACAAATTCCTAGAGGTTGTCTCATAGACCAACTGTCAACATTTGTACCAACATTTTCTGTAAATTCACCTTTAAGTAATTGCGGGATACCACATGCAAACTCTACTACTTCCAAACCTCTCGTTAAAGAGCCCTTGGCATCCTCATAAACTTTTCCATGCTCGGAAACAATAATTTTTGTAAGCTCATCGTAATTTTTTTCAATCAATTCTTTAAATTTAAAAAGGACCCTGGCTCTAAATAACGGAGTTTTTTGAGACCAACTAGGAAAGGCTTTTTTTGCTGACTCGACAGCTTTGTTTAAATCAGCAGTATTTGCTAAATTTACGTTAGAACTTACCTCACCAGTAGCCGGGTTAAATACTTTTGCTGTTCTTTTAGATGAACCTTTTACAGTTTTGCCATTAATAAAATGCTCAATTGAATTCATTTTGTTATTAATGATTAATTAAGCTTTTAGCTTGATGCAAGCATTTTTTTAATAGAACCAATTGCTTTTGCAGGATTTAAACCTTTTGGGCAAGAATTTGTACAATTCATAATCGTATGACATCTATATAACTTGAGCTCATCAGCAACTTTTTTTAATCTCTCTTTTCTTTCTTCATCTCTGCTATCTGTAATCCAACGATAAGCCTGTAATAAAACTGCTGGTCCTAGATATTTATCCCCATTCCACCAATAGCTTGGGCAAGAAGTTGAGCAACATGCACAAAGTATACACTCATAATACCCATCTAGTTTTGCTCTATCTTCTTGTGACTGTTTAATTTCTGTAGGTGTTTTTTCTCCAACTTTTGCCTTAAGCCAAGGTTCAACAGACTCGTATTGTTTATATAGTGTTGTTAAGTCACCAACTAAATCCTTGATAACTTTCAAATGAGGTAATGGATAAATATTTAATTCACCTTTGATATCTGAGTGAGACTTAATACAAGACAAAGTGTTTACTCCATCTACATTCATTGCACATGAACCACACACACCGTGTGCGCAAGATCTTCTAAAAGTTAAAGAAGGATCGATTTCATTTTTAATTTTAAAAAGAACATCTAATACTTTGGGTCCACACTCATTAAGATCTATTTCAAATGTATCAATTCTTGGATTTTCGTCACTAGATGGGCTCCATCTATAAACATTAACTTTTTTTAAATTATTCGATCCAGTTTTATCTTTGTGGTATTTGCCTTTCAAAATTTTTGAGTTTTGCGGAAGGCTAAATTGAACCATTAATATACTCTCTCCCTAGGTGGAAAATATTGAACATCATTGGTTAGGGTTTTTGCGTGAACAGGTCTGTAAGCTACTTTGACTTCATTTCCTTTTTGCCAAGCTAAAGTATGTGTCATATATTTCTTATCATCTCTGGTTTTGAAATCTTCTCTTGCATGAGCTCCTCTACTTTCTTTTCTATGATAAGCTGAGTCTATTGTCGTCATCGCCTGTCTAATAAGATTATCAAATTCTAAAGTTTCGACAAGATCAGTATTAAATAATAAAGACTTGTCTGAAACTGAAATATCAGACATTCCTTCAAAAGGTTTTCTGATTTGATCCATTCCTTCTTTTAGTGTTTTTTCGGTTCTAAAAACTGCACATTTCGATTGCATCGTTCTTTGCATAGATAATCTTAGTTCTGAAGTTTTTGTTCCACCCGAAGCGTTACGAAGTTTGTCAAATCTGTCTAGACATTTATCTGTTTCGCTCTGTGGTATTTCTTCATGAGGTGTTCCAGGTTTAACAAGTTCAGCAGCTCTATTTGCTGCTGATTTTCCAAAAACTACTAAATCGATTAATGAGTTTGAACCTAATCTATTTGCACCGTGGACTGAAACACAAGCTGCTTCTCCTATAGCCATTAATCCTGGCACAGTGGACTCTTTTCCATTTAATGTTAAAACTTCAGCTTTATAATTAGTTGGTATCCCACCCATGTTATAATGAACAGTTGGAACTACTGGTATTGGATCTTTTCTCACGTCCACTTCACAAAATGTTTTTGCTGATTCTGCAATTCCAGGCAATCTTTCCTCTATTACTTTTGGATCAAGATGGTCTAAGTGTAAATTAACATAATCTTTATTTTTACCAACTCCTCTACCTTCATTAATTTCAACTGCTATCGATCTACTTACGACATCTCTTGAAGCTAAATCTTTAGCTTTGGGTGCGTATTTTTCCATAAATCTTTCACCCTTAGAGTTTAAAAGATAACCGCCTTCTCCTCTAACACCTTCTGATATAAGAGTTCCTACTCCATAAATTCCTGTTGGATGAAATTGAACAAATTCCATGTCCTGTAATGGTAATCCTGCTCTAAGTGCCATACCATTTCCATCCCCTGTACATGTGTGGGCTGAAGTAGCTGTGTAATAAACTTTACCGTAACCTCCTGTAGCTAGGATAGTTATGTGTGATCTAAATCTATGTATTGTTCCATCATTTAAATTCCATGCGATCAAACCTTTACACTGACCATCTTTCATTAAAAGATCTAAAGCAAAGTATTCTATAAAAAATTCTGTATTATGTTTTAAAGCTTGACCGTATAAAGTGTGAAGTATTGCATGACCAGTTCTATCTGCTGCTGCACAAGTTCTTTGTACAGACTCATTTCCATAGTTTTTTGTCATTCCACCAAATGCTCTCTGGTAAATTTTTCCCTCTTTTGTTCTACTAAATGGTACACCGTATTTTTCTAATTCAATTACAGCTTTAGGAGCTTCTTTACATAAGTGCTCGATTGCATCTTGATCACCTAACCAATCAGATCCTTTAACTGTATCGTACATATGCCATCTCCAATCATCTTCACCCATATTACCTAAAGCTGCTGATATTCCACCTTGTGCAGCTGATGTATGACTTCTTGTTGGAAAAACTTTTGATATGCATGCAGTTTTAAGACCAGCTTCTGACAGTCCCACAGCAGCTCTTAATCCTGAGCCACCTGCTCCCAGGACTACAACATCGTATTCATGATCTATAATTTTGTATGCTTTCATAATTTAAATTTTAAATAAAAAAGTAATTAATATTAATGTGACTATTATACTAAAAAAAACAAGTAATCTGTTTGCGGCATTTTTGAGTTTAAAATTGCTTATATAGTCTTCAAAAACCTCACTAATCGTTAATGTATAAAAAATTGATGCAAATATTAAGAATAAAGTAAAAATTATTTTAGTTGGAAAACTTTCTAAGAATAAAACAAATTGAGAACTATTAGCATCTAATATTCCTACTAAATTTAAAATAAACCAAACCATAAAAGGAATTAGTATTCCTGACGTAATTTTGATTGATAACCATTTTTTTGTTGCTCTAATCATTTAAAATAAATTTTTTCCTATTAAGTAAAACAAAATTGTTAAAACGAATGATCCAATTATAGTAAGTATCCCTGTAATTCGTGAAATCTTTAGATCAAAACCATATCCCATATCCCATGCTAAATGCCTAATTTCATTTAAGATTTGAAAACTAAATGACCAGCATATGCTAACTATTAAAAACTTTCCTATTAAAGATTTTGAAAAAAATTGAATATCTGTACCTAAAAAAATTAATATTGAGGAAATGAAAATAATTAAAATAAAATTTATTATCCCAACTATTCTATGTGAGATAGATAAAAGAGATGATATATGCCATTTATAAACCTGTAGATGAGGAGATAGTGGGTTATTTTTATTAGACATTTTTTTTAATTAATTGCTCTGCTATTTGTACAGTATTCAATGCCGCCCCTTTAAGTAAATTGTCAGAAACGACCCACATGTTAATTGCTTTGTTGTTTGAACTGTCCTTACGAATCCTGGAAACAAATGTTAAATAACTATTTTCGGCTTCTAAAGGGGTTATGTAGCCTCCATCTTTTCTTTCGTCTATAACTTTACAACCACTAGATTTATTTAAAATATTTTTAATACTCTTAATGTCAAATGGTTTTTCAAATTCTACATTGATTGACTCTGAATGAGAAACCATCACAGGAACCCTAACACAGGTTGCAGATATTTTGATATTTGGGTCAAGAATTTTTTTTGTCTCATTAATCATTTTCCACTCTTCTTTTGTATAGCCTTCTTCAACAAATTCATCGATATGAGGAATTAAATTAAATGCAATTTGCTTTGTAAAATTTTTTGAAGAAATTTTTTTTCCTTCTAGAAAATCCTTTGATTGAGTTATTAATTCATCCATTGGAGCTTTCCCTGCACCAGATACTGATTGATAAGTTGAAACTATAACTCTTTTAATGTTAAAATGATCATGCAAAGGTTTTAAAGCAACAACCATTTGTATAGTAGAGCAGTTTGCATTAGCAATAATATTCTTTTTTTTGTAATTCTGTAGTTGATCTAGATTAACTTCTGGTACTATTAATGGAACATCATTATCCATTCTAAAAAATTTAGAATTATCAATTACTATGGTTTTTTTGCTAGCTTTTGTAGCCCATTGCTCTGCTATTTTACTTCCAGCTGCAAAAAAAGTTATTTTAGCATTTGAAAAATCATATTTTTCAAGATCTTGAATCTCTATCTCTTTTCCTTTGAATTTAATTTTTTTTCCTGCACTTTTTGCAGACGCCACTAAGAATAAGTTGGATATTTCAATTTTAGATTTTTCTAAAATCTCAATAGTTTTTCTTCCGACATTGCCGGTGGCACCGATTATAGCTAAGTTCATTAAAAAGTATTTTAATTTAAATTTGATATAATTGCATCACCCATCTCTGAGGTTGATACCTTTTTCTTACCTTTTGACATTATATCTGGAGTTCTTAAACCGTCTTCTAGTGTTTTTTCAACAGCCTTGTCTAACATTGTAGACTCTTTTTGCATTCCTAAAGAATATTTCAATGCCATTGAAAAACTTAATATTGTTGCAATTGGGTTTGATATATTTTTACCAGCAATATCTGGTGCTGAACCGTGGACAGGTTCATACAAAGATCTTGTTCTTCCATTTTTATCTTTATCACCTAATGATGCAGATGGCAGCAAACCTAGTGAACCTGTTAACATTGCAGCTTCATCTGATAACATGTCACCAAATAAATTATCAGCCAAAATAACATCAAACTGTTTTGGATTTCTCAATAATTGCATTGCACAGTTATCTGCTAACATGTGGTTAAGCTCGATTTTTTTGTAATCTTTATCCTTTAAAGACTGAACTTCCTCTCTCCAAAGAACACCTGCCTCCATAACATTTGATTTTTCACAAGATGTTACTTTATTATTTCTTTTAGCAGCTAGTTCAAATGCTACTTTCGCAATTCTTTTTATTTCCTTTGTTGTATAAACGTGTGTATTCACTCCTCTTCGTTCACCGTTTTCTATTGGTTTTACACCTCTTGGCTCACCAAAATATATGCCTCCTGTTAATTCTCTTACAATTAAAATATCGAGACCTGAAACTATTTCTGGTTTTAACGTTGAAGAATCTACAAGTTGTTTAAAACAAATGGCTGGTCTTAAATTAGCAAATAACTTTAATTCTTTTCTTAATTTTAAAAGAGCTCTTTCGGGTTTTTTTGAAAACTCTAATTTATCATACTGTGGTCCACCACATGCTCCAACTATTACTGCATCACTCTCTAAAGCTTTATAAAATACTTCATCAGTTATTGGTACACCATGTTTATCTATTGCAGCTCCCCCAATAAGATCTTGGTCAATTTTAAAATCTAGGGATTTCTTTTTATTAAACCAATCAATAACTTTTCTTGTTTCCCCAACAACCTCAGGGCCTATACCATCACCAGGTAAAAGAAAAATTTTTTTTTGATTTGTTGCCATTTATAACCAAGGTCTATTTTGAGACATTTTATTCTCAAAACTTTCAATATTTTTTGTTTTTTCTAGAGATAAAGCTATATCGTCCAATCCCTCTAATAAACACTTCTTTTTGAATGAGTCTAATTCAAATTTAAAAGTTTTATTTCCATAAATAATTTCTTGTTCTTGAAGTTTAACTTCAATATTTTCTTTTCTCTCAGAATAGTCTTTAAGCTCGTTTATAATTTCATCTTTTGCAACAATTGGAAGTATTCCATTTTTAAAACAGTTGTTGTAAAAGATATCAGCAAAACTCTCGCTAACTATAACTCTAATTCCAAAATCCAATAAAGCCCACGGTGCATGTTCCCTTGATGAACCACAACCAAAATTCTTTCCTGTTATTAAGATTTTTGAACTATTAAAAGGTTCCTGGTCTAAAATGAAACCCTTTATTGGATTTCCTTTTTCATCAAACCTCATTTCATAAAATAAACTTTTACCTAAACCTGATCTTTTTATTGTTTTTAAGAATTGTTTAGGAATAATTTTATCAGTATCTATATTCATTAAAGGAATATATGCGGGTACACTTTTTATTTTTGTAAATTTTTCCATTTTAATTATTAAATTTTCTAACGTCTGATAAGTGACCTTCAATAGCTGCTACCGCTGCCATTGCTGGGCTTACTAAATGTGTTCTCCCCCCACGACCTTGCCTTCCTTCAAAGTTTCTATTTGATGTTGATGCACATCTTTCTCTTGGTTTTAATTGATCCTCATTCATACCAAGACACATTGAACAGCCTGGTTCTCTCCACTCAAAACCAGAGTCTTTAAATACTTTATCCAAACCCTCTTGCTCAGCCTGGATTTTTACAAGACCTGATCCAGGAACAACCATTGCGTTTACATGTTCCGCTATTTTTTTATCCTTAAGAAGTTTGGCTGCTTCTCTTAAGTCCTGAATTCTTCCATTAGTACAACTTCCAATAAAGACTTTGTCTATTTTAATATCTGTCATTTTAGTATTTGGTTTTAAACCCATATAATCTAATGATCTTTCCATAGCTTCACGTCTGTCATTATCTTTTTCTTTTTTTGGATCCGGAACTGATCCATTAACTGGAACAACATCTTGCGGAGATGTCCCCCAAGTAACTTGTGGAACGACATCTTCGCCATTTAAAACTATTTCTTTATCAAATTTACAATCTTTGTCAGATTTTAAATTGCTCCAATAATCTAAAGCTTTTTTCCAATTATCTTTTTTTGGAGATAAAGGTCTGTTCTCTAAATATTTGAAGGTTTTCTCATCAGGTTGTATTAATCCTGCTCTAGCTCCACCTTCAATAGTCATATTGCAAACAGTCATTCTCTCTTCCATAGTAAAGTTTTTAATAACATCTCCTGAATACTCAATTACAAATCCAGTTCCTCCAGCTGTTCCAATAGTTCCTATAATTTTTAAGATTACATCTTTAGCCGTTACCCCTAATGGTATTTTTCCATCTACTTTAAGTAAAAAGTTTTTAGATTTTTTTTGTAATAGAGTTTGAGTAGCTAAAACATGTTCTACCTCAGATGTTCCAATCCCGAAGGCTAGTGCACCAAAAGCACCATGGGTAGCGGTGTGACTGTCTCCACAAACAATAATTGTTCCTGGTTGAGTAAAACCTTGTTCAGGTCCAATAATATGGACAATACCTTGTCTCTTATCATTCATGTCAAATAAAGGAACTCCAAATTCTTTACAATTTTTTCTAAGTGTATCAACTTGAATTTTCGACTGTTGATCGTGAATTCCTTTTGTTCTATCTGTTGTTGGCACGTTATGATCAGCTACTGCTAAAGTAAAATTAGGTTTTCTAACTTTTCTTTTATTTAACCTAAGACCTTCAAAGGCTTGTGGGCTAGTTACTTCATGTACTAAGTGTCTATCCACATATAATAGTGAGGTACCGTCATCTTGTTGAAAGACAAGATGGTCATCCCAAATTTTATCGTATAAAGTTTTTGGCATTAGAGTTATTTTTTTAAATTTTCTGGTTTTTTATTTTCTTTTTTACCTGTCTCTTTTTTAGACTGTTTAGGTATATCTTTTTTCGGCTCAGCTGCACTTATTTTTGAACTATCAGAAGATGGATTTTCATTAGTTTTTATTTCAACTTCACTTTTAACTTCGACTTCAATTCCAATATTTTTTTTCATTTTTTCTGCAATTCTTGCAGATTTACCTTTTCTATCTCTCAAATAATAAAGTTTTGCTCTTTTAACTTTTCCAGATCTGATAACTTTTATTGAGCTAATTACAGGACTGTATAAAGCAAAGGTCCTTTCTACACCTTCACCAAATGAAATCTTCCTAACTTTAAATGACGAGTTTATATCTCTATTTTTTTTTGCAATACAAACACCTTCGAAATTTTGAACCCTTTCTCTTTTACCCTCTACAATTCTCACACCAACACGAATTGTATCTCCAGGAAAAAACTCAGGAATTTTTTTTCCAGCAATCAGTTTTTGTAAATTTGCTTTATTTATATCTTCAATATTTTTCATTTTTTTTGTTATTTAAATATTTTTCCCAAAGATCTGGTCTCTGGCGACGTGTTATATCCTTAGATTGTGATAAACGCCAGTCCTTAATTTTTGCATGATCGCCTGATAATAGTACTTCTGGAACGCTTTTTTTTTCCCAAATTTGAGGTTTTGTGTATTGAGGATATTCCAGTAAACCATTTTCGAAGCTTTCATCATCTTTGGATCTTTCATTACCTAAAACACCTGGAAGTAATCTTAAAACAGAGTCTATAACGACAAATGATGCTGACTCACCTCCAGACAAAACATAATCACCAATGCTAATTTCCTCAATATTTCTTGTGCTTAGAATACGAGCATCAATTCCCTCAAAATGACCACAAATTAAATTTATTGTTTTCTCTTTAGTGAGATTTTTTGCAAATTTTTGGTCGAACTTTTTACCTTTTGGGGAAAGATAGAAAACTCTTTCATTATTTTTTAATTTACTATCCAAAGATTTTCCTAAAACATTTGGTTTTAATAACATTCCGCTGCCTCCTCCAAATGGTGTATCATCAACTGTCTTGTGTTTGTCTTCAGCAGAGTCTCGAATATCAATAACTTCTAAATCCCAAATTTTTTTTTGTAAAGCTTTTCCGTAAAGACCCTTACTTAATGGTCCAGGAAAAATTTCAGGATACAAGGTAAATACACGGGCTTTCCACATTATCTTCTTTCTTTATTTAGGTAATTTGGTTGCACCAGTTTCTTGATGCACTATTTTTCCATCTTTAAACTTGTAATAAGACATAACGGCTTCTTTGTTACCATCTTTAAAACTAGCGATAGCATGCATAAATCCAACATCTTTGTTTTCAAAAAGAATTCTTTCTTTCTCAAGCTTTACGTCTTTCATGCCAACCCATTTAACCACATCGTCTTTCGACAATGTTTTTCCAGATGCATGCATAAGAAATTTAAAATCATCATGCATAACTTCCCTTGCACCGTTTTCATCACCTGCATT
>CACBKA010000008.1 GCA_902539745.1 uncultured Pelagibacteraceae bacterium | reverse complement strand
TGCAGGAAAAGTTGAAGAACCAAGACCCGGTCTAAAGAAAGGGTGCATAATTGGTTCAAAAAATATTCCTTTTCAAGAATGTATTGATAAAAATACAAATACATTCAAATCTAAGTCAGAATTAATTAATATTTTTAACAAAAATGACATTGATATTTCTAAACCCATTGTCTTTACGTGTGGTTCCGGAATGACAGCCTGTGTTTTAGGTATGGCTTATTCTTTAATAAGTGATAAAAATGCAATGATTTATGATGGCTCTTGGTCAGAATATGGAAAAGAATGAAAAGATCTAAAAAGGTAACTATAGGGATAATAATATTTTTCATCATAGTCGCTACTGTGATTGGCGGTAGAACGGCGATGGGGGTTTATTTCAAAAAGAAATTCAGTAAACGTCCACCACCAGGAGTAGTAGTAGAAATTGTTTCAGAGAAAGGTTTTAGTAAAACAATAGAAAGCTACTGTACTGCTTTAAGTAGCAAAACAACCTCATTTAAAATTAACAAAAGTGAGCTACTAGAGGATATAAAATTTAGAGCTGTTAAAAAAGGTGGGGTTATAGCAAAACTTCAAAATAAAACTATTACAGCCCCATTTGCTGGTAATATTGGAACAAGAGGTATAAGTTCATCGATACTTGGGACAGATTCGATAATAGTAACTCTTGATGACTCTAAAAGAATACTTTGTGATTTACAAATACCAGAAGTTTATGCCGCTATTTTAAAAAAAGGTCTTAAAGTAAACGCAAAATTCCTAGCGTACAAAGATAAATTGTACAATGGAGTAATTATTTCTCATGCTTCAAGAGTCGACGCGCAAACACGTAGTATTTTAGCTAGAGCACAAATTAAGAATTCGAACCTTGAAATACTTCCTGGATCGCTTTTAGATATTGAACTTCTTTATGACCAAAAAGAAGCTCTTTCTGTAGCAGATACTAGTATTATTTTTGAGGATGAAAAAAAATTCGTTTATAAAATTTTAGATAATAACAAGATTAAAAAGACTGAAGTTGTAACAGGAATAAGAAAAGATGGTAATCTAGAAGTTTTAGAAGGTCTTAATGCTAATGAGAAAGTTGTTAAAGAAGGTTTGGCAAGACTTGCTGACGGAATGACTGTTAGGCCTCTTACAAAATAGATAAAATGCATAATTTTTGTTTGCTTAATATAAGGAGGCCAGTTTTAAGCGCAGTGTTTTCTTTACTGCTTGTTGTTTTTGGTCTTTATACTTTTTTTGAACTAAGTACTAGAGAACTTCCAAAAAATCTTCAACCACCTGAAGTTGTTATTTCCACAAAATATACAGGAGCAAGTCCTTCAATTATTGCATCAGAAATTTCTGAACCAATTGAATTAGCTGTTGGAGGTGCTGAAGGAATTAAATCAATAGACACACTTTCTGAAATTGGGAGAAGCACAATAAAAATAGAATTTTTTACTAGTATTGATATTGATGATGCCGCCAATGACATAAGAGAAAGAATAGCAAGAGTAATTGATAATTTACCTGAGGATAGTAAAGCACCTGAAGTAAGAAAAGCTTCCGCGGGCTTTTCAACCAGTATGTGGTTATCGGTGAGTAGTACAACTTGGGACTCTTTAGACATAGGTGATTATGTTAAAAGAAACTTAGTAGATGCTTTTAGTTCTGTTCCTGGAACCGGACGAGTTATCGTTGGTGGAATAAATGAAAAAGCTGTGCGAGTATATCTTAATCCAGTCAAGCTAAGTGCTAATGATTTAGATATAAGGGAAGTTGAAAACTCTATAAGAAAAAATAATATTGCTGTACCTGCAGGAACTATAGAAGCAAATAATGTTGATCTTACCCTTGATTTAGGAAAAACTTATACAGATATTAATTCTATTAAAAAACTTCCTATTAAGAAGATTAAAGGTAAAACTATAACTTTAAGTGACCTAGGAGACGTTCGTTATGGTCCTGTATCTGAAAAAACATTGTTTAAAGCTCAAAGTCCCGATACTTTAAATGAAAATACTGTGGGCATAGGTATATACGCTCGAACAAATGAAAGTACAGTCACACTTTCAAATAATATAAGAGAAAAAATACAAGAGGTAAGCAGAACATTACCAGATGGTCTTAAGTTATCTGTAAGTTTTGATAGAGCCACCTATATTAAAGAAGCTATTAAAATGTGTTACCAATCCATAATTTTAGCTTTAGCTTTAGTTGTGGGAATTATTTACCTTTTTTTAGGAAATATAAGAGCAACTATTGTGCCAGCCGTAACTTTGCCAGTAAGTTTAATAGGAGCATGTTTAGGTTTATGGATTTTCGGTCTAACGATCAATGTTTTTACTCTTCTTGCAATTATATTAAGTGTAGCAATCGTTACAGATGATAGCGTTGTAATGACAGAGTCTATTTACCATCGTATAGAACAAGGTGATACTCCTCTTAATGCTGCTGCAACTGGTTCGAAAAACGTAATTTTTGCAATTATCTCCACAAGTATAATTCTATTAGCAACATTTGCTCCATTATTATTTATCGGAGGGATTAGTGGAACATTGTTCAGAGAAATGGCAATTACACTTTCTATTGCAATTGTCATAAGTACTTTCACAGCTCTTTCAATAGCACCGATGCTTGGTTCGAAATTACTTAATAAGAAAAAATCAAAATCGAAAATTGTTTTAAAATTTGAAAGAATATTCAATTCATTTGAAGAGTTTTACTCTGATACTTTAGGTTATTGGATTAAAAAACCAAAAACTATAGTTTGGTTTATGATTTTTGTTGTTGGTCTGGCTATTTTTCTTTTTAGCTTTGCACCAAAAACTTTATTAGAGCAAAATCCGGACAGAGGTGTTTATTTGGTATTTGGAAAAACTGATGAGTCATCATCCTTTGAGTACACTGTAGATAAAGCGGAAAAAGTTGAGAAAAGATTAATACCATTACTTCAAGATGAAAATGAACCCTATCAAAAACTAATAATGAGAGTTCCAGGTTTTGGGAGATCGTCTCAATCTTACAACAGTTTTATTATCATAGCATTGCTTGATAACTGGAATGACAGAAAAGATAGTGCTCAAAAAATTGTTAGAAAAGCTATTGGAAAAATAGTTACTGTTCCAGGTACTATGGCCTTTCCTCTTACTCCTAATTCAGTGAGGGTTAGCAATTATCAAAAACCAGTTGTAGTTACAATGACAGGTCCATCATATGAAACTTTATATGAATGGCAGAACAAAGTGATGGGAGAATTAAGAAACAATAGAGGTCTTGCTGATATAACTTCTGATTACACAAAAAATAAACCTGAAGTAAAACTTGTTATTGATGAAAATAAAGCTAAAGATTTAGGTCTGTCCAATCAATCAATTGGAAAATCAATTGAAACATTATATTCAGGAAAAAGTGTTACTACACTAAATGAATCTGGAAAAGAATATCCGATAATTTTGCAGGCTGATATTAGAGATAGAAGAAACACTGAAACACTTAGCAAAATATTTGTAAGATCTGAAACAACAGGAAAATTAATTTCTCTCGCTAACGTAGTAAGTTTTGAAGAAAAAGGTTCACCTAAATTATTAACCCGTTATCAAAGATCCAAATCTGTAACTATTACAGCTAGATTAGTAGGCGGATATACTCTTAATGAAGCTCTAAAGTTCATTGAGCAAACAATAGATGATAAAGCACCGACTGCTGGTATTTTTTACAAAGGTAAATCTTTAGATCTTAAAGAGGCTTCCGGTGAACTATTAATAATTTTTGCTCTGGCCCTAGTGAGTGCTTATCTTGTAATGGCAGGTACTTTTAATGCTTGGAGGCAGCCTTTTGTTGTAATGTTAACAGTTCCATTAGCAGCTCTAGGTGGTTTAATATTTATATTATTGTTTGGAAGCACAATTAATATTTTTTCACAAATTGCTCTGATTGTTCTTATCGGTATTGCAACCAAAAACAGTATCTTAATTGTAGACTGGGCAAATCAACTTCGTGTTTCAGGTAAAACAGTCGAAAGTGCAATTGTAGAGTCTTGCAAAAGAAGGTTTAGGCCCATAATGATGACCAGTTTATCTACTCTGATTGCTATGGTGCCTTTAATTGTTGGAAACATAGGACCAGGTGCTGGCGAAGGGATAAGATTAGCTGTAGGTTGCACTATATTTGGCGGGATGTTGATAAGTACTTTTTTAACTCTTTTCACTACCCCAGTATTTTATTTATTACTTTGTAAAAATTCTAAGAGAATGGATGAAATAGATATTCAATTAAGCAAAGAGTTTAGTAAATAATATATTTTTTTCTATTTAATTTATCTTTACACATTGTTAGCTGTTTTCTGTAATTAGATGCTGTGTCCTTTGCAGACTTTGCATAAATGATTGCCTTTTTATCTTTAGCGTAATTTTTGTAATCACCCCAGCCCTTGTAATAAGCAAGATATTGTCTGTAAGCGTCGTTCTTAGGTATTTTTAAAATCTTGTGTGTCTTACTTACATACCATCCGATGAAATCAACCGAGTCTTTAAATCTAGCTCTTGTCGCTAATTTGTTTCCAGTCTCTCTTTTATACTGCTCCCATGTGCCTTTAATTGCTTGAGAGTAACCAAATGAGCTAGATTTACGTTTATAGGGTATCACTTTGAAAAGTTTAATTCGCTCAGGTTTTGCAAGCCAATTAAAGTCACTTTCTTTTTTTACAAATGCTAATTGTATGTAAACAGGCACACCCCATTTTTTTTCTACAGCTTTAGTATGCTTATACCAGAGATAACGTTCCTCAAAAATTGCACAGCTATTTTTTGTATTTTTTGGAACAGAGGAACAGGCGACAAGAAATGAAAATAGAATTAATAAATTAAAATTTATTTTACGAATCACATTACCATTATAAATGGTTTATTTTTTTCTGCATTTACTTTCCCAGGAAGAATCGTATTTCATTTTCCAAACACCTAACTTATTGGCTTTGGCATACTTTTGCTCATCTGCGTACTTACCTTTAGAGTAGTATAAATAATCACAGGCGTATCCATATTTTACCATAAAGGATGAAAGGCTTTGGCCATTAACAAAACATTCGGCTACAGTTCTGCTATATCTGTCCTTATTTTTTTCTCTTACACAAATAAGATTCCTATTTTCAATTTTTTCAGTAAGTTTATCTTTTGCTAATTTATATCCAACTTCATTTCTTTCTGGAGAATTTATTCCTCCAAAACGAATTTTTTCTTTGTCGATTTCAATTGTATCGCCATCGATAATTCTAGCTTTTCCTTTAGCTAAATTTTTTTCAGAACTATTAGAAATCGAATATGAAATTAAAACTAAGATACTAAATAAAGTCAGACTTAGCTTTTTCATAAAATTCTTTCATCTTATTTCTAATATCATCATCAGAAATATTATGACCTTTTAAATCTGCCTGAATTTTTCTAAACACGTCTTCGTCGCCAGCTTCTTGAAAATCAGCTTTGATAACAGATTGAATATACTCTTTTTCTTTATTCTCATCATAACCAAGTTTTTGAGATGCCCATTGACCAAGATATTTATTTCTTCTTGAGGAAACTTTGAATTTTAACTCTTCATCATGAGCAAATTTTTTTTCAAATGATTTTTTTCTTTCGTCAAATTTTTCCATATTTAAACTTTTTATATAAAAATATTATAACAATAGCTAAAAATGTTCCAAGTAAATTTGCAAAAAGATCTAGGGACTCAAAAGACCTATTTGGTATAAATAGATGAGATAATTCTAAAAATAATGAAAGTGTAATAAGAAAAATTAAGATCTTATTAAAACTAGTTTGATTTATATGACTTATTAATCCGATAGCTGTTAAATAAAAAAAGGCAAGTGTATGATTAATTGATGTTCCGATTGGATTTGGAATCATATCTGGTTGCTTTCCCAAATCTCCATAAAGAAAATAACCAATTAAGCTTCCAGGAAAAAGGTATAGAATTAATAAGCCTGCCAGCGAAAAATTATATAAATAACGAACTATACGGATTTTATAATCCATTTTAAAAAATCTGTATTTCCATTTTTGATATCAAAAAAGATAACACAAGGAACTTCATAGCTGTGTAATTTTTTAACGTTTTGAATAATTTTTTGAACATTTTTGTTCATAGTCTTTCCAACTATCAGGATTTCTTTTGCCTTTGTTACTTTTCCTTTCCAAGTAAAGATTGAATCGACATTATTAATTATGTTTGCACAAGCAACCAATTTCTTTTTTACAAGAAACGAAGCTATTTTATGCGCTTCTTTTTTCTTGGGACAAGTTATGTAAAAGAATTTAATACCCTTCATTTTAATAATTTAATATATTAAATATATTATATTCAATGGGAAAACTCATAGCAATCAGACATGGACAAAGTACCTGGAATGCCGAGAATCGATTCACGGGGTGGGTAGATGTGGATCTTTCGGAGAAAGGTGTTGCTGAAGCGGAAAAATCAGGAAAGTTAATTAAAGAATTAAATTTAGATTTTGATATCTGCTTTACCTCCTATCTTAAAAGAGCAATAAATACACTTGAGATAATTTTGGAGGTTCTTGGAAAAAAATATGAATACAAAAAAAATTGGGAATTAAATGAAAGGCATTATGGTGCTCTAACAGGTTTAAATAAAGCTGAGACTAAAAAAAAATTAGGTGAAGAACAATTTAAAAAGTATAGAAGATCCTGGGATGTCACTCCTCCATCACTAGATAGAGGTTCTGAGTATAGTTCCTACAATGATAAATTATATAAAGAATTAAAAAAAATACCTGATACCGAGTCTTTAAAAGATACTTATAATCGTGTTGTACCCTTCTATGAAAAAAATATAGAAAAATACATTAAAAGTGAAAAAAATATTATTATATCAGCTCACGGGAATACAATAAGAGCTCTAGGTAAAAAAATTTTTAATATTTCTGATAAAAATATAAATTTACTTGAAATACCAACCGGCAATCCTCTAGTAATAGACTTTGATAATTCAGGTAAAGTTTTGAGTAAAAGATATTTAGATCAGTCTAGAAAAAAAGATATAATAACTAATACTTAATTAATTTCCTATAAATCTTATAGTTATTAATATGTAAAAATTTTTGTTTACTTACGATACCTACTAATTCTTTTTTTTTAATTAAATTATCCCATACTTTATTCATAGAAAATGATTTTATTTTTTTAGATTTAAAAACTGATCTTGTAAGGATTTGAGCACCTGTAAAAATAAGTTTATTATTTTTTTGCCTCAAAACTTGTTTTCTAGAGTTCAAATTAAAATCTCCTTTGAATGATTTATCGAAACTTTTACTTTTCGGAATCAAAAGCATAGCCGGTTTATTATTTTTTTGATAAATTTTAATTAAATTTATAAATTCTTTCTTATATTCTTTTCTCCAGAGGGTATCTGGATTTAATACAAAGAAGACTTGTTTTTTAAATTTTTTGGAAGCATTTAAGATTCCTCCACCAGTATTTAATATTTTTTTTTTTTCAAAAACTAAATCTATTTTACAAGAGAATTTTTTATTCTTTACAAAGTTTGAAATTTTATTATGGAGATAATGTGTATTTATAACAATATGTTTTACTCCAAGTGAAATTAAAAAATTTATAGTGTTTTCAAGTATAGTTTTGTTTCTGATTTTTACGAGTGGTTTTGGAATTTTTTTTGTAATTGGGTACATCCTTTTTCCAAAACCAGCTCCAAGAATAATTGCTTTTTTAATTTTCATTTAAAGTTTCTTTTTTTTCTTAACTTTTTACTTACAATATCTAATAAAATTTTTTCTAAATTTTTAAAAATTTTATTTTTCATTCTTAATTCAATAAGTTTCCAGGTATAAGGCAAATATTTAAGATATTGAGGTTTTTTATCTCTTTTATTAAGTCTATAAAAGATACCAAGTATCTTTAGATTTCTTTGAATTGATAAAATATCAAAATCATTTTTTAAAAAATAGATATTTTTTCTCAAAGAGCTCTTTTTTGAGTAATATTGAAAAATTTTATTTTTTATTGATAATGGTATTTCTATTCTAACATCATCGATTAGAGATGCCACATCATACATGGGGTTTCCTATAATAACATCTTGAGTATCAATGATTCCTAATTTACTTTTTACAGGCATAATATTCGAAACATGAAAGTCCCTATGGACTATAAACTTATTTTTAAAATAAATTTGTTTATATAATTTATTTAATTCTATTTTTATTTTTTTTTTAAATTTTTTAGATTTTCTTTTACCTAAGACTCCTGGAAGGTACCAATTCAAAAATAAATCAGAGTCCTTATGTAAATTTTTTAAGTTGTAATTGTCAAATTTTAAATTTTGATTTGATTTAATTTTAATTTTATTAATTGGTTTTATTTTTTGTAATTTTAAAATTACATTTACGCTTTTTTTATAATAAGGAAAAATATTTTTTGATTTTCTAACAGAATGAAGAAGCGTATTATCACCAAAATCTTCAATTTCCATTATACCTTCACTAAAATGCTGACTAATTGTTTTAGGAGTATGAATACCTTTACCTCTTAGAAATTTGTTTATTGCAGAATATACAATTAAATTTCTAAATCTTTCTTTTCTTGCTGTAACGATAATTGAGGTTTTATTTCCTTTTTTGAGCCTAAAAAATTCTCTAAAAGATGCATCACTTCTTATTTTTTTTAATTTATATTGCATTTAATTTGAATTTTTTCCATTTTCCATAACCTTTTATTTTCAGCTTTCTACTTTCTTGTTCTTCTTGATGATAAAAAGTAATTTCAAGTCTATTAGCAATTGTTTTCTTAATTATCTCAGGCCACTCTATTATTGTTATCACTTTATCATTTTCCTGAAATATACCTAGTTTCTCTAACTCTTTACTCTTTTTTAATCTATATAAATCATAATGCATTACTTTTAAACTTTTTATATCGTATTCGTGAAGCAAACTAAAAGTTGGACTTACAACTTCTGTTTTTTTAATTCGATTTTTTTTCTGTAATTGATGAACCAAACTTCTTACAAAAGTAGTTTTTCCAGATCCTAATTCGCCATATAAAAATATACAGTCAGTTTTTGATAAAGATAATGAAATTTTTTTAGATATAGTATCTATTTGAGATAAGTAATATTTCAACATTGGCTACTATTTTAGTAGCGATAAGTATCCGGTTTAAATGGTCCTGATGGTTTAACGCTAATATAGTCTGCTTGTTCCTTAGACATTTTTGTTAATTTAGCACCAACTTTTCCTAAGTGTAATGTTGCAACTTTTTCGTCTAAGTGCTTCGGTAATACATAAACTTTCTTTTCATAATTTTTTGAGTTATTCCACAATTCAATTTGAGCTATAACTTGATTTGTAAATGAAGCGCTCATAACAAAACTTGGGTGCCCAGTTGCACAGCCAAGATTTACTAATCTTCCTTCAGCTAATAAAATAATTCTTTTTTTACTTGGTAGTTCTATTTCGTGCACTTGTGGTTTTATTTCAGTCCATTTGTAATTCTTTAAAGCATCAACTTGAATTTCATTATCGAAATGGCCAATATTGCATAATATTGCTCTATCTTTCATTTCTCTCATATGATCAGCAGTAACAATATCTTTATTACCTGTGGCAGTCACAACTATATCAGCATCCTTAATAGCCTCGTCCATTAATACAACTTCATAACCTTCCATTGCGGCTTGGAGAGCGCAAATAGGATCTGTTTCTGTAACCATAACTCTTGCACCTGATTGTCTTAGGGATGCTGCACTTCCTTTACCAACATCACCAAAACCAGCAACTATAGCAACTTTACCAGACATCATTACATCTGTTGCTCTTTTAATTCCATCTACCAAACTTTCTCGGCAACCATACAAATTATCGAATTTAGATTTTGTTACTGAATCGTTGACATTTATAGCGGGGATTAGCAATGTCTTATTGGACTCCATTTTTTTCAATGCTAAAACTCCAGTTGTAGTTTCTTCCGATACTCCTTTAATATTTTTAAGTAGGTCTTTATAATCCTTGTGCATTAGTCCGGTAAGATCACCACCATCATCTAAAATCATATTTGGTTTCCAACTTTTATCGCCTTCGATAGTTTGTTTAATGCACCACCAATACTCTTTTTCCGTTTCACCTTTCCATGCATAAACTGGTATTCCGGCTTTTGCAATTGCAGCAGCAGCATGATCTTGTGTTGAGAAAATATTACAGGAAGACCATCTCACACTTGCGCCAAGTTCAACAAGCGTTTCTATCAAAACAGCTGTTTGAATTGTCATATGAAGACAGCCAAGAATGTTTGCTCCATTTAAAGGTTTCTTACCTTTATATTCTTTTCTTAATGCCATTAAGCCTGGCATTTCGGACTCTGCTATAGAAATTTCTTTTCTACCAAAGTCAGCTAAATTTATATCTTTTACTTTAAAATCTTGGCTCATTTATAAAAATCTTGTAACAATTTAATTTATAGTAATCAAGTAGTCACTATTGATTGTATTTTTTGGGAAGTACTACTTCAATTTGAGCCCCTCTTTGATTATCGGTCCTATTTGAAGCCTGAACATTTCCTCCATGCATTTCAACTATACTCTTTACAATATTTAATCCCAAACCTGAATGTTCACCAAATTTCTCAGGTCTATTGCTATAAAATCTTTTAAATATCTTATCAGTATTTGTCTCGCTAAAACCTGGACCTTGATCTTTAACACTAAAAGAAACAGTGTCTTTTTTTCCTTGTATATAGATTGAAACTTGGCCTTTACTTGGACTAAAAGACAAAGCATTGTCTAAAAGATTTGCTAATATTTGCTCTAATCTATTATCTATACCAAAAAGTTGAAAGTCGTAACCATTAGGTTTTTCTTTAATAATTTTAAATTTTATATTTTTTTCTATTACCTTTGAATTGCTCTCAAATTCATCAACCACATTTTTAACTAAAACTTGTAAATCAATTTTTTTCATTTTTTCTCTCGATAAAGAAGCTTCATCTTTTAGCATTTGTGAATAATCTGTAATCAATCTATCAATTCTTTCCACATCATGGCTTAAAATCTTAATTAATTTTTCTCTTTCATTTCTATCTGAAGAATTTTCTAAAAGCTCTGATGCACCTTTTAATGAAGCCAATGGGTTTCTAATCTCGTGAGCTAAATCAGCTGAGGAATTTTCCGCTCTTCTGGTTCTTTGTTGTAAGTCGGTTGTCATATTATTTAAAGATCTTGAAAGCAAACCAAGTTCATCGGTTCTCTCTAAAAATTTCTCTATTTTTCCTGATGAATCGTCTTTAGATTTTATAGCTTCAGTATAACCAACTAGGGCAGCGATCGGAGTAAGAATATATTTATTTAAAAATATAGAGAATACAAATATTGTTATAGCTATGGCTATTACTGTTCTAAGAATAAAATTTCGTCTTTCTTCAACTGCTGTTAAAATTTCATTAGCTTGTTCTGTAACCTGTATATAACCCAAAACTTTACTATCAATTTTGAGACCATTTAAAGTCTTTATAAAAAAATTATTATTTTCTTTTATTTCAATAACAACTGGTTCTTCGTTTTTCTTATTTGAAATCAAATTACTGATATTCTCTTTCTTTTGAGGTGATTTTTCTGAAGACAAATCTTTTTCAAAAATATTAGAATTAGCATCAATATTTTCCTGAATAACTGCGTCTGATCTAACAAAAACATTCTGATCTAAATCAATGATGTTTGTATCTCCAATTAATTCTCCTTCAACACTAAAAAATTGAACTCTTTCTAGATTTTGGAATAAAAACCTTGTTGATATTAAAAAGTTTTTTAATTCCTTTTCCTCAAAATTTATTTTTAATCTTTCAATGTGGTTAGAAGTATTATTTATTATAACTGTATGTTTTTCTACTCTTTGTTTTACTAAGTTCGGTTGAATAGCATTAAGATAAAAAAAGGTGAATAAGCCTAATACTAAGAAAACAACAGAGTTAAATATCAAGAACTTTCTTAAAATAGATGATGAACTTTTAACTAAATTCATTAATTAATATTCCATCTATATCCGCTTCCATAACGGGTTTCAATTGATGAGAATTTTTCATCTACCTTTTTGAATTTCTTTCTAATTCTTTTTATATGACTATCTATTGTTCTATCTTCTATATCAGTATTTTCTTTATAAGCTATATCCATAAGGTGTGCTCTCTCCTTAATAACACCAGGTCTTTGGGCTAACTCTTTTACTATTAAAAATTCTGTAGTTGTTAATTTTTCAGGAAGGTTTTTTCCATTCCACTGGCACTCAAGTTGACTAGGGTCTAATTTTAATTTTCCATGTGCTATTAAGTTTTTACTATCATCTTGTGAAGTGCTTTTTTTTCTTAGTTGAACTCTAATTCTTTCAACTAAAACCTTGATTGAAAAACCTCCCGATTTTTTTATAAAATCATCTGCACCAAGTTTTAAACCAAGTAATTCGTCAACCTCTTCGTCTTTTGATGTGAGAAATATAATTGGAATAGACATCTTTTTTTTTATCCTTTTAAGTAGTTCTTCTCCATCCATTCTTGGCATTTTTATATCAACTACTGCTAAGTCAGGAGGATTTCTAGATAAGCCAACCAGGGCGCTTTCTCCATCAATATATGTTTGAACTTTAAATCCTTCTCTCTCTAGAGCTATACTTAGACTGGTTAATATGTTTCTGTCGTCATCAACAAGTGCTATAGTTTTAGACATAATAATATCCTAATAGTTTAAATTAAATTGTCAAAATTTAGGCAATTTAAATTTTAGTGAGCTTCATCCCAATTATCACCAGAATTGACGTTTACATCTAGTGGGATTTTGAACATATGGTACTCAGAACTCGAGACTGACTCCATCGTTTTTTTTATAATTTTTTCAACAAGTTTTTGATTCGATTTTTGACATTCAAAAACAAGCTCATCATGTATTTGAAGAAGCATTTTTGCTTTGTGCATTTTGTTTGAATTAATTAAGTCATCAATTTTAATCATCGCAAGTCTTATTATATCAGCTGCTGAACTTTGAATTGGTGCATTAATCGCAGCTCTCTCTTGAAAGCTTCTAACACTAAAATTTTTGTCATTTATACCCCTTAGGTGTATTCGTCTACCAAAAATATTATTTACATATCCGTTTTTTCTACAAAACTTAATTGTTTTATCCATATAATCTTTGATTTCGGGAAATTTTTTAAAATATGAATTGATAAAATCTAAAGCTTCCTGATTTGATACAGAAATTTGTTTTGCAAGACCATATTGGGTAATTCCATAGATAATACCAAAATTTATAGTTTTTGCTTTCCTTCTCAAATTTTCATCTACCTTTTTTACGGGCACGTTAAATACTTGGCTTGCAGTAAGCGCATGAATATCTTCTTTATTTAGAAAAGCTTTTTGAAGTTCTTTTACCTCTGCTAAATCTGCTAAAATTCTCATTTCAATTTGATTATAATCAGCTGAAATTAAAATATTATTTTTTTCAGCTATAAAAGCTTTTCTAATCTCTCTCCCATCATCTGTTTTAATTGGTATATTTTGTAAATTTGGATCACTGGAAGCCAGTCTTCCTGTATTAGTTGCGGCTAATAAAAATGAGGTATGTACCCTATTAGTTTTTGAATTAACATGATCTTGAAGTGCATCAGTATATGTATTTTTTAATTTAGATAATTGTCGCCAATCTAAAACTAATCTAGGGAATTTATGTCCTTTAAAAGCTAAATCTTCAAGAATATTTGCATTTGTGGCTAGACTTCCTTTCTTTGTTTTTTTTAAATTTGCGATTTTTAGTTCATTATATATTATTTCCCCCAGTTGTTTTGGGGACCCTATGTTGAATTCTTTTTTTGCTATTGAAAAAATTTCTTTTTCTATTTTTTTTATTTTATCTGTAAAATTTTTCGATAATTTTTTAAGATAATCGGTATTAATTTTAATACCATTCATTTCTATCTGTGAAAGAATCTGAACTAATGGTTTTTCGAAGGTTTCATAAATTATGTTTAATTTTTGTTCATCCAATCGACTTTTTAAAATATCAAATAATCTAAAAGTCACATCTGCATCTTCACCTGCATATTCGGTTGATTTTTTTAAATCCACTTCTTCAAAAATCAATTTATTTTTCCCAGACCCAACTAAATCTTTGTAAGAGATAGTTTTGTGATCTAGATGAATTTCAGATAACGTATCTAAATTATGACGGTTTAGGCCTGCATCTAGTGTGTAGGATAACAACATTGTATCCTCAATCGGATTAATATTAATACCCTCTTTTTTAAAAATTAAATTATCAAATTTAATATTTTGACCAATTTTTTTTATACTTTTATCTTCAAGAATTTTTTTTATTTTTTCTATAACTACTTTTTTATTTAAACAGTTTTCTGTTTTATGTTTGACAGGAATATAATAAGCCTCGTTTGGAGAATAACATACCGATATACCTACAAGATCTGCATCTAGAGGGTTTAATGATGATGTCTCGGTATCTACAGATATTAATGATTTGTCCTTAAGGTTATTTATCAGTTTATCTAAATCAGTAATTTTATTAATAGTTTTATACTTTGTAACATCAATTTTTTTTGAGATCGGTTTGGTATTTTGTTGGACTACTTTCCCTTCAGGTTCTCCATAAAAATTTATTGCTTGACTTAAAAGTCTATTAAATTCCATTTCCCTTAAAAACTCATAAAGTTTATTTTTATCAACTTTTTTAATATCAAAAGTATCGATTTTACTTTTGGTTGGGACATCATCCTTTAAGGTTACTAATTTTTTACTTATTAAAGCTAAATCTTTATTATTTATTAAAGTTTCTTTTCTTTTTTTTTGAGGTATCTCTTCCGCTTTCTTAAGTAAATTTTCCAATGTTTTAAATTTATTTATTAATTCAGATGCTGTTTTAATACCAATTCCTGGAACGCCAGGAATATTATCTGAGGAGTCCCCTGCTAATGATTGGACATCAATTACCTGATTAGGTTTCACACCAAATTTTTCTATTACTTCTTTTTCTCCAATAACTTTACTTTTCATTGGATCAAACAATCTGATTTTATTTGATACAAGCTGCATTAAGTCTTTATCAGAAGAAATAATTGTAACCTTTGCTCCAAGACTAATTATTTGTTTAGCATATGTTGCTATCAAATCATCAGCCTCATAATTAATTTGTTCAATTGAAGGTAGATTAAAAGCTTTAACTGCTTTTCTAATATATTCAAACTGTGGTGCTAAATCATCGGGTGCTTCTGACCTATTTGCTTTATAATCTTTATAAATTTCATTTCTAAAATTTTTTCTTGCAGAATCAAATATTACTGCAAAATGTGTAGGCTTATTTTTTGAGTCGTCTGACCTAACCTCTTCTAAAAGTTTGAAGAGCATACTGCTAAAACCGCTAACAGCACCCGTAGGTAAACCATCACTTTTCCTAGATAAAGGAGGAAGAGCATAATAAGCTCTAAAAATATAACCAGATCCATCTACTAAATAAAAATGATCTGTTTTTTTTATTGCGCTCATCTTTGTAATGATATCTTAATTTTTTTAATGTTATAATAACATTATATTATGAACAAAATCGCATTATCTTCTGAAAATTTAACTAAAGTTTATTCAAAAAGTAATAAACTAAAACAAGAAGTTTTGGCATTAAAAAATTTAAGTTTGGAAGTAAAGCAGGGAGAGATTTTTGGGCTTTTAGGTCCAAATGGAGCTGGAAAAACTACATTTATAAATATTTTAGCTGGAACTGTAACGAAATCATCAGGTAAAGTAACTGTATGGGGATATGATCTCGATAAAAATCCTAGACAGGTGAGAGCTTGCATAGGAATTGTACCACAAGAAGTTAATTTTGATCCTTTTTTTAGTCCAAAAAAATTACTTGAACTTCAGGCTGGATTTTATGGCGTTAAGAAAGAAGATAGAATTACAGACTCAATTTTAGAAACTGTATCGCTTGATAAACAAGCCAATGCATATACAAGAAGTTTATCGGGAGGTATGAAAAGAAGATTGCTAATAGCAAAAGCAATGGTGCACCAACCTCCTATTTTATTTTTAGATGAACCAACTGCAGGTGTCGATGTTGAGCTTAGACAAAACTTATGGGCAAATGTAAAAGAACTTAATAAGCTTGGTATCACAATTGTATTAACAACACATAATTTGAACGAGGCCCAAGAAATGTGCGATAGGATTGCAATAATAAACAAAGGTAATTTGGTGGCATTAGATACTACTCAAAAAATGCTTGAAAGAATTGAAAGTAAAATCATTAAATTTAAAGTTAAGGATTCAAAAAACTTTGAAAAAATTAAATTAGATGGTGTTAAATTCGCTAAAAGTAATGGACAGATTACTGCAAGCTATGACAAAAATAAAATTAAATTTGATCAAATTATTGAGAAAGTAAAAAATAATGTTGAAATACTTGATATTTCTACCGATGAAGGTGATTTAGAGGACATATTTTTACAAGTAACAAATAAGTAGATTTTTTCAAAAATAGAAGTAATAATAAGTAATGGAGTTAATCAAAAATTTAAAAGAAGCTTCTGTAATAAAAAATTTATTTATTGCAATTTGTGGAACGATACTGTTAGCGGTATCAGCAAAAGTAAAAATTCCTTTTTATCCTGTTCCTATGACAATGCAAACTTTTGTTGTTTTACTTTTGGGAATTTCTCTTGGTTGGAAATTAGGTCTTTTTACGGTTTCACTTTATTTAATTCAAGGTATAGCTGGTTTACCTGTTTTTGCCGGAACTCCTGAAAAAGGGGTAGGTATAATTTACTTCACTGGACCGACAATGGGTTATTTGATTGGTTTTATTGTTGCAGTTTATTTAGCTGGTATTTTTAAATATACGAATAATTTTTTTAAAAATCTTATCAAACTTATTTTTTCTGTTAGTTTTATTTATTTGTTAGGAATGATTTGGTTGGGATCATTAATTGGATGGGATAAACCAATATTTAAACTTGGTGCCCAACCTTTCTTATTAGCTGAATTATTTAAAGTTGTTCTTTTAACTTTAATAATTCCTGCTCTATTCAAATTTAAAAAATCTTAATATGTTAGTTTGGTGATCTTTTAGAAAGTATTCTCTGAAGAGTTCTTCTATGCATTTTTAGTCTTCTTGCGGTCTCAGAGACATTTCTGTTGCATAATTCGAATACCCTGTGGATATGCTCCCATTTGACTCTGTCGGCTGACATAGGATTTTCAGGTGGTTTAGCCTTCGAATCTGGGGATGCTAATAAAGCTGCCTCCACATCATCAGCGTCAACTGGCTTAGCCATGTAATCTATAGCACCTGCTTTCACGGCAGCTACAGCCGTGGGTAGATTTCCATAACCAGTGAGCATTACTATTCGGCTGTCATTTTTTGCCTTATTTATCTCCTGAACAACATCTAGACCATTGCCATCTTCTAATCTAAGGTCCACCAAGGCAAATTTTGGGGGCTGGGACTGGACCATTTTAATAGCATTTTCAACAGTTTTTGAGTTTCTGACAACAAATCCCTTCTTCTCCATGGCTCTAGAAAGCCGATCTCTTAACGGATCATCGTCATCAACAATGAGAAGAGATTTATCCTCGAAGTCGGTTATTTTAAAACCTGGAGGTGTTTCTATTGAACGTTTCATAACTGTCATATAGACACTACGGCAAATATTACAATGCGACAATATTGAATTATTTTCTTTACATAGATTGAAAAAACGTTAAATACGCAATTTAGAAAGCTTTTTTATTAATTTTTTGAAAAGCTTATTGTGTAATAAAACGAGGGAACACATTTAACAATGCAAAAATTTAGTGACGTTAACGAGCTAGTTAACACATTGAAACCAGAAGACCCAGTCTATTGTATTAGGCCTGATTCAATTAAGAAATCGGTAGAATTTTTTAAAAATAAATTCCCTGGAAAAGTTCTTTACGCTGTAAAAACAAATCCTGACGAAAGAGTAATTAAAATTATCAGTGATAATGGAATTGAAAATTTTGATGTTGCATCACTCAATGAAGTAAAATTAGTGAGAAAAATTAATAATAAAGCAAAAGTATACTTCATGCATACTGTAAAAAGCAGAGAAAGTATAAAAGAGGCATACACAAAATATAATGTTAAGGATTTTGCTTTAGATACAAAAGATGAGTTACTTAAAATTCTTGATGAAACAAATAATGCGAAAGATTTAAACTTATACGTAAGAGTAAGTATTTCAAATGAACATGCAGAAATAGATTTATCAAGAAAGTTCGGTGCAACATCAAGTGAAGCATTAGGTTTATTGAGACTTTGTAAAGCGCATGCAAAAAGGGTTGGATTAAGTTTCCACGTTGGATCTCAATGTATGCACAAAATTTCTTTTGCAAAAGGGATAAATGAAATTGGTAAAATTATTAAAAAAACTAAAATTATACCAGATGTAATTAATGTAGGCGGTGGTTTTCCAGCTATGTATCCTGACTTAATTCCTGAACCCCTAGATAATTATTTAGATGTAATTAAAGAATCCCTAAAAAACTTAAAACTAGAGAAAACACCAGAAATATTTTGTGAACCAGGACGAGCAATAGTAGCAGAAGCAGGCTCAACTATAGTAAAAGTTCTTTTAAAGAAAAAAAATAAACTTTATATAAATGATGGAACCTACGGATCTTTATTTGATGCAGGTGTGCCAAATTTTGTGTTACCGGCAAAAATGATTACAAATGGCAGAGTAGTTTCAAAGAAAAAAACAGCATTTAATTTTAATGGACCAACATGTGATAGTCTTGACTATATGAAGGGACCATTCTTATTACCAAATAATATTAAAGAAGGTGATTATATTGAGCTTGGACAATTAGGAGCTTATGGTACAACTTTTAGAACAAAATTTAACGGTTTTTTCTCTGACGCAAATTACCAATTAAATGATAAGCCAATTCTTTCAATGTATGATCGAGAAGAAAATATTGACTTCTTAGTTGCGTAATGAATAAAAAAAATGGTCCGTCTCTTGGACATAACAAAAAATCACTATTAAAATCTGAAGTCGAACATATAGATATAACTTCATTTGACTCTAGAAAAATTATTGAGTCTATGAAAAAAATGTCTTTTACTTCAAGGGACACTGCTAAAGCAGCAGAAATTTATAATGAAATGATAAATGATAAAGATTGTGCAATATTTTTAACAATTGCAGGATCAACTTCTGCAGCAGGTTGTATGAACCTTTACTCAGATTTAGTTAAATACAATATGGTTGACGCAATAGTAGCCACTGGAGCTTCAATAATAGACATGGATTTCTTTGAGTCATTAGGATTTAAACACTATCAAGGTAACCAATTCCAAGATGATAAGGTTTTAAGAGATAATTATATAGATAGAATTTACGACACATATATCGACGAAGAACAACTACAAGCGTGTGATAAAACAATATGTGATATAGCAAATAGTTTGCCTACAAAGTCATATACTTCTAGAGAGTTTATTAGAGAAATTGGGAAATATTTAAAGAAAAATGCTAAAAAGAAAAATTCTTTAATAGAATTAGCTTACGATCATAATGTTCCTATTTTTTGTCCAGCTTTTACCGATAGTTCAGCAGGATTTGGTCTTGTTATGCACCAGGAGCAAAACCCAAAAAAACATATTACAATTGACTCTGTAAGAGAATTTAGAGAACTTACCGAAATTAAATTGAAATCTAAAACATCAGGATTATTCATGATTGGTGGAGGTGTTCCAAAAAACTTTGTTCAAGATACTGTTGTTTGTGCTGAACTTTTAGGAAAGACAGTTGATATGCACAAATATGCAATACAGATTACTGTAGCAGACACAAGAGACGGAGCGTGTAGTAGTTCCACATTAAAGGAAGCGAGTTCTTGGGGCAAAGTAGATACCACGAAAGAACAAATGGTATTTGCTGAAGCAACAAGTGTACTTCCGTTAATTGCCAGTGATGCTTATCATCGTGAAAATTGGAAAAATAGAGAAAGAAGAAATTTCCAAAAATTATTCTAAAAAATGACAAAAACAAGAATAGCCCTAATACAGATGAAAATGTCATCTGACCAAAAAAAGAACATGAGTTCTGCCATAAAAAGAATTAGAGAAGCATGTAAAAAAAAAGCAAAGGTTATATGTTTACCAGAATTATTTTTATCAAATTATTTTTGTCAGCAAGAAAAACACTCTAATTTTGACCTAGCTGAAAAAATTCCTGGAAAAACAACTAATATTTTTTGTTCATTAGCTAAAGAACTTAAAATAATAATAATCGCACCAATTTTTGAAAAAAAAACATCAGGCATTTATCACAATAGCCTTGTGCTTATAAATGAGAAGGGGAGACTGGCTGGCAAATATAGAAAAATGCATATACCAGATGATCCGCAATATTACGAAAAATTTTATTTTACACCTGGTGATCTTGGATTTAAATCTTTTAAAACTAATCAAGGTAATCTAGGTACTTTAATTTGTTGGGATCAATGGTTTCCTGAAGCAGCTAGACTTACATCCTTACAAGGTGCAGAAATACTTTTTTATCCTACAGCTATAGGTTGGCATCCCAAAGAAAAAAAGAGGTATGGGAAATCTCAACTCAATTCATGGATATCAGTACAAAGGTCTCATGCTATTGCAAATGGTGTTTATGTTGCTGCAGTCAACAGAGTTGGTATTGAAAAACAAGGTTCTAAAAAATTAGAATTCTGGGGAAATACAATTGTTTTTGATCCGAGTGGAAATATAATTGCTGAAGCTAAACTTGGGGAAAAAACTGTTATTTGCGATATAGACTTTAAACAAGTTGAGAATGCACGACGTCATTGGCCTTTTTTTAGAGATAGAAGAATCGACTATTACAAAGGTATATTAAATAATCCTAAGGATGCCTGAGATTGCGTATAAAGGCACGCTAAGGATGCCAGCTGAGTGGGAACCTCAAAAATCTACATGGATAGCCTGGCCACATAATAAGGATGATTGGCCGGGTAAATTTGACCACATACCATTTGTATTTGGGAAAATAGTAAGTGAATTATCAAGAGTACAGTTAGTTAATATTTTAGTTAAGGATAAATCTGAAAAGAGTAAAGCAACTTTATTTTCAAGAATTTTTGAAGCAAAATTAACTAATATTAAATTTATTATTTGCAAAACTGATAGGGCTTGGACTAGGGACTTTTTACCAATATTTATTAAAAATAATAAAGGCAGGAAATTTCTCACGAACTGGAAATTTAATGCATGGGCAAAATATAAGAATTTCAAAAAGGATAATAAAGCATATATTGAAGTCAAAAAATTCACTAAAACACATTTGATAAATCCAAAATATAAAAATAAAGAAATTGTTTTAGAAGGTGGGTCAATTGATGTTAATGGTAGCGGTTATCTTTTAACTACAAAACAATGTTTACTCAGTAAAGTCCAACAAAGAAATAAAGGTCTTACTGAGTTAGACTATTATCATATATTTAATAAATATTTCGGGATTAAAAAAATAATTTGGTTAAATAAAGGAATTTGTGGTGATGATACGCATGGGCATATTGATGATATTGCCAGATTTGTTGGAAAAAATAAAATATTCATTGCTAGGGAAAATAATAAAAAAGACAAAAACTTTAAGGATTTAAAAGAGAATATTAAAATAGTAAAAAAATTTAAAAGTCAGGAAAATAAAAAAATTAAAATTATTTACTTACCCATGCCAAAACCAAAATTTATTAAAGGTATAAGAGTACCTGCAAGTTATCTAAATTTTTATATTGCAAATAAAATAGTTTTAGTTCCAATCTTCAATGACTCAAATGATAAAGCTGTTTTAAAGATATTCAAAAAACATTTTAAAAATAGAAAAATTATTCCAATTGATTGTTCAGTACTTGTTTGGGGTTTTGGAACAATTCATTGTTTAACACAACAACAACCTAGATAGATAATTTCAAACAAAATCTTTGTTATTCCATGAAATTTCAACTAACGCGCCACCATTATTAGATTTTAGGAATTCTATGTTAGCTTTTTTTCGTTCCAATAAAGTTTTTCCTATAAATGTTCCTAATCCTAAGCCTGATTTTGATTTAAGTTTTTTTGATCTGGTAGAAATGTAAGGTTCCCCTATAATTTTATAAATGTCATCTGGAAATCCTGGACCATCATCAGAAATTTGCAAGATCGTGTTTTGATTATTATTTACCAAATTAATATAAATATTTTTTTTTGAAAATTTTACAGCGTTTCCAACAAAATTACGTATTCCGTATGTCAATTCTGCAGATCTTTTTATTGAAATTCTTTTTTTTGCGTTTTCTAAATTTAAATTTAAATTCTTCTCAGTTATGCTTTCAAAAGATTTGGTTATTTCAAAAAGCAAATCCTGAAGCGTAATATTTTTAACGTATTCATCGTCTACTATTTGATTCTGAGATATTTTTTTAAGTATGTTGCCACATTTTTTAGCTTGTTCTAAAATAGTATCCACATCATCTTTAAATTCTTTATTATTAATTATTTCTTTTTTAAGCTCCTTAGCAATTACAGTTATAGTTGATAATGGTGTTCCCAAAGAGTGTGCTGCTGCAGCTGCTTGGTGACCAATTGACTCTAACTCTTGTTCTTTTGCAAGTACAAGTTCTAATTTATTTAAAGCATTACCTCTTCTTCTTGCTTCATAACCAAAACGAAAACCAAAATAATTTAGAAAAATTAAGGCTATGACTAAAGCAGAGGGAATAGAATAAATATAATAATCAGGAACATGAAAATGTAAATTCCCTTCACTTGGTAAAGGGTAATAGTTAAAAGTTAAAAGTATTAAGGACATAATAGTTATTATTGATAAGAAAAGGGTGCTCGCTAGATTTAATAAAGTAGAGCTTATTAGTGCTGGTACAATAAGAAATATTACAAATGGATTAGTAACACCACCAGTTAAATATATTAAAACTGATAATTGAATAACATCATAAAATAAGAGAATTGTAGACTCTATATTGCTTAATTGATTTTTTCTAAAATTAAATTGTATAAATATATTTGTAAGACCGCCACAAAATATTGTTAAAGAACAAAAAATTAGTGGTAAATCAAAACCAATATAAAAGTGAACAAAATAAATTGTTAAAAGTTGACCAATAAGGGCTATCCATCTAAGAATGACTACTGTCTTTTTTTCTAAACGTAAATCCTCCTCAAATTTAAGAAGATCAGATAGTTTCATATTGCTTAAATATCTAGGTTTTCTACCTCTAAGGCATTTTCAGTTATAAAATCTTTTCTAGGAGCTACTTCATCTCCCATAAGTATTTTAATTATATTTTGGTCTTCCTTAGACTTTTCTTTGCTACCTTTAGAATACTCAATTTTTAAAAGTGTTCTATTTTCAGGATTTAAAGTTGTTTGCCAAAGTTCTTCTGGATTCATCTCTCCCAAACCCTTAAATCTTTGGATATTTAATTTTTGTTTTTCATCGTTTAAAAATTTTTCTAAGTCAGATTTTTTCAATTTTTTTGTCCCATTTTCTGAAGACTTTAGAATATATTTTTCTAAATCTTTTTCATTTTTTATGTAGGTACTTTTTGTTCCTCTCGTTACCTTAAACAAAGGTGGCTGAGCTAAATATAAATGACCTTTTTCTATTAATTCATTAAAGGGCTTATTATTAAAAAAAGTTAACAATAAAGTTCTTATATGTGAACCGTCAACGTCGGCGTCTGTCATAATAATAATTTTTTCATACCTTAGATTCTCAATATTGAAGTCTTTTGAACCAGTTCCTAAAGCATTTATAAGTGTAACAATTTCATTTGAGGACATCATCTTTGATAATGCTTTCGTTTCATTGGCTCCATTGGCTCCATTTACTCTTTTGTTTTCATTTACATACGTATTTAAAATTTTTCCTCTTAATGGCAAAACTGCTTGGAACTCCCTTTTTCTACCTTGTTTTGCTGATCCTCCCGCTGAATCTCCTTCTACAATAAACAATTCAGTACCCTCCATAGACGAAATTTGGCAATCTGCTAATTTACCCGGCAAACCAGATAATTCTAATGTTCCTTTCCTTCTGACACTATCTCTGGCCTTTCTAGCTAAATCCCTGGCTAAAGCTGCTTGTAAAACTTTATCTAAAACAGATTTAATAATTGAGGGATTTTGGTCAAACCATACTCCAATTTTTTCACCAACTATTGTTTCCACGATATTTCTGATCTCTGACGAAACTAATTTATCTTTTGTTTGAGATGAAAATTTAGGATCAGGCATTTTGATTGATAAAATTGCTGTAAGACCCTCTTTTATGTCTTCACCTCCAATGGTTACCTTGTTTTTTTTAGTAAGATTTTTTTCAGATGCATATTTATTGATAATTCTAGTTAATGAGCTTCTGAAGCCTAAGAGATGTGTGCCTCCATCTTTTTGATGAATATTATTTGTGAATGATAAAACCTCTTCAGAGTAACCTGCATTCCATTGCAATGAGCATTCAACTGTTACATTGTTTTTTTGGCCCTGTAAATAAAGAGGTTTTTTAAATACGGCCTTTTCATTTTTATTAATTAAAATAGATTTCTTTTGATCTAAAAATGTAACAAATTCACTTATTCCTCCATCATATTTATTTTCATAAACTTTTGGTTTTGAATGAGTCTCGTCTATTAAATCCACTTTTAAACCTTTATTTAAAAAAGCTAATTCTTTGATTTTTTTCTGTAATGTAGCTGCGCTAAATTTTATTGATGAAAATGTTTCTTTCGACGGTAGAAAATTTATTTTGGTTCCTGATTTTTTTGTTTTTTTTAAAAATTTTATTGGCTTTATAGTTTTTCCGTTCTCAAAAGACGCAAAATATTCTTTTTGATCTCTATAAATAGTCAAATCTAATTTTTCTGATAAAGCGTTTACAACAGAAACACCTACTCCATGTAATCCACCTGAAACTTTATATGAGTTTTGGTCAAATTTTCCTCCTGCGTGAAGTTGAGTCATTATTACTTCTGCGGCTGACTTTTTCTCTCCTTTATGTGTGTCTACAGGAATACCTCTACCGTCATCTTCTACTGTGACTGAATTATTTTTATGCATCGTAACTTTAATATTTTTGCAAAAACCAACTATCGCTTCGTCAATAGAATTATCCAAAACCTCAAAAACCATGTGATGCAAACCAGATCCGTCATCTGTATCACCAATGTACATACCAGGTCTTTTTCTTACAGCGTCCAATCCTTTAAGAACTTTGATAGAATCAGCTTTGTAATCTTTATTAAAGTTAGTATTTGTGCTATTTTTCATTTTTAAACGGAAAACAAATATATCATCTTTCTATTATTATATAAAACCATGCTTCAAGCAGAGATTAAATTATCATTGACTGATAAGGATAATTTAGGACAAATTATTTTTTTTTGATAAAACTCTAAATATCATATTTTCATAGGCATTATTACGAAATAACTATTTGTGTCAGAGTTATCTTGTATTAATACTGGAGAAACTGCGTCATTTAAATTCATCGTTAATTTTTGATCCTTCACTTCAGAAGCAATGTCTAAAAGATATCTTGAATTGAAGCCAACAATTAAATCTTCCGAGTTATAATCAGCTTTTAGATTCTCTTTGCCCTCGCCAGAAGAGGAACTATTCACAAATAATTCAATCTGATCTTTTTTAAGAGCTATTTTAACACCCTCTTTTCTATCAATAGATACTGTTATCACTCTTTCTACTGAATTTATAAAATCTTTAGTATCTACTTTTAATATTTTTTGATTATTTTGTGGAACAACCTTTTTATAATCTGGAAATTTTCCATCAATTACTTTTGAAATGATTTTTGACTTACCAATTTGGAACTGAATTTTGGTATCACTAGATTTAAGAATTACATCATCATTATTCTCTTGTATCATATTACAAAGTTGAAATACTGTTTTTTTTGGTAAAATGAATGGTCTGAAATTATCTATTTTATTTAGAGAAATACTACTTGAAGATAGCCTATGACTATCAGTAGCAACTCCTGTTAGATAAGATTTTTTATCAGACTCTGTAAGATGAATATAGATACCATTTAGGTAATGTCTTGTTTCGTCATTAGACATTGAAATTTTAGTTTTATTTAAAAGGGATAAAAATTTTACTCCATTTATACTTAAACCATCTGAAGAAAAACTTTCATTTAAATTAGGAAAATTATCTACTGGTAAGCAAAGAAGATTAAATTTTGATTTATCCGCAGAAATATTTAGTTTATTTTCACTTTGTAAAGCAAAAGAAACTTCTATATTTGATGGTAACTTTTTAAGTATATCGTATAATACTGTCGCTGATGTAGTTGTGCTTCCTTCTTTTTCTGTTTTAAAGTCAGATATTTCATCAAGAAATAACATATCCAAATCTGTTGCTATTATATTGAGTTTATTATTTTTAATTTCAAGAAGAACATTTGAGAGAATTGGAAGCGTATTTTTTCTTTCGATTATGTTGTGTGCTATAGCAAGTGACTTGAGTAAAATGTCACGATTTATTCGAAATTGCATTCTAATCGCTCAAAATTATTGATGTTATTTCATCAATATTTTTTTTCATTAAACTGTTATCTTGGGATAATTTTTCTATAGTTTTAACGGCATGAATTACAGTTGTATGATCTCTATTTGCAAATTTTCTACCTATTTCTGGTAAAGACCTTGTGGTTAATTTTTTTGCCAAATACATAGCTATTTGCCTAGGTCTAGCCAAAGGTCTTGATCTTCTTTGAGAAAGCATCTCTTGAAGATTTATACTAAAGAAGTTTGAGGTAACGTTTTGAATTTTGTCAATACTAATGACTTTATTATTATTATGGACATCTTTGAGAATTATTTTACAATCATTCACACTGAGAGGTTTTTTGCTCATTTTGCTAAATGCAACCACTCTATTAAATATTCCAATTAATTCTCTTATATTCAAATTTTGCTCTTTAGCCATGTAATCAATTATTTCTTCGTTTAAATTTGGATATTCGTGAAAAGAATTTTGGAACTCAGTAATTTTCTTTTTTAAAATTTTCTGTTTTAAATCATAATCTGGTACTCCAATATCAACAACTAGTCCTCCAGACAATCTAGATTTTATTCTGTCTTGAACTCTGTCCAATCTATTTGGTGGACGATCTGATGAAATTATTATCTGAGCACTTTTGTCGAATAAACTATTAAAAGTATGAAAAAATTCCTCCTGCAAACCCTCTTTGCCTCTTATAAATTGTATATCATCGATAATAAAAACATTAGCCTTTCTAAAAAAATCTTTAAAAGTAACCATTTCATTTTTCTTTATTGATTTAATAAATTGGTACATAAACCTCTCGGCAGAAATAAACATTACGTTAGAAGTATCTTTTAATGCGAGACCTATAGCATTGATTAGGTGTGTTTTCCCTAATCCAACACCACCGTAAATAAATAGTGGATTATATCTCGAAAGCTCTGAGGTTATTTTTTTAGCAGACAGAAAGGCTAGATTGTTACTTTTTCCAACTATAAAATTTTCAAAACTCAGATTAGGATTTAGTCGGTTATAATTCAAAACTCCATCTTTAATATCTGAAATTTTGTTAATATCTGGTTTTTGAGATATAGATTTACTAGACCTTTCACCCTCTATTTTAAATTCAATTCGATTAATACTTAGTTTGTGTTTTTGTAACTCGTTTAAAATTTTGTCTGCATATCTAGATGTAATCCAATCTCTAAAAAACCTAGTTTGTACTCCTAAAATAACATAGTGATTAAACTCCTTTAATAAAGATATATTTTTGAGCCAGCTTGAATAAATCTCAGTACCAAATGCTTTTTGAAAGCTATCTTGAACAGAATTCCAATTTAAAACATTTTCTTCTGAAACTAAGTTTTTTTCAATTTTAGATGATTTTTCCATAATAAAAGATTTTCTTTTTTAATTAATATTATTTTTTAATTCAACTTTTTTTTATTAATATTAAAAAAAAAATGGAATGAAGTTGTAGAATGATCGTTGAAGATGAAATCCAAAAAAAATAAAAAAAAAATTATCGCTGTAGTCGAAAATAAAAAAAATAAAATTCAACTTAAAATAATAAATTCCTATATATAGTTTCACATTAAAAGTTTGATCAAACTTTTTCTAAAAAGTGAGACAACTATAAATTGATTACAACTATTTATTGATTTTTTTTATTTTTTTAGAAACTCTCGCTATTTTTCTTGATGCATTCTCTTTTTTTACAACCCCAGTTTTAGCGATTTTCATTAATTCAGATTGAAAAGTTGGGAAAAACTTATTTATTTCTTTAGTATCTTTTTTTTCTATTAACTTATTGATTTTTTTAATTGCTAATTTATATCTGCTTCGTCTTAATTTATTGACCAATGATTGTCTTTTAACCCTTTTTACTCTTCTTATTGCTGATTTGGTATTTGGCATTTATGGCAGATATATATCTTAAGAATAATCAGGTCAACATTTAACTATTTTTGACATTTTAAGCAATAAAATGTCGAACGATTAGAAATGTATATTTTTTTAATTAATCCTCTACAACCTGGCTTTTTACACGTCAGATCACTCCTGTTATAAACCATAAAATTCTGTTGAAAAAAACCATTATTTCCAGAAACACCTTTAAAATCTCTTATACTTGATCCTCCTAGTGAAATTGCCTTTTTTAAAGTTCTCTTTGTATTTCGGATAATTTTTTTTGTTTCTACAAGGCTTAAATTTTTAGACATTTTTTTTGGATTAACTGAACTTAAATTTAGTATCTCATTGACATAAATGTTTCCTAAACCTGATACTATTTTTTGATCCATTAATAGGCTTTTTGTATTCTTTTTAATATTTCGAATTTTTTTATTTAGATAAATATAGTTAAATTCTGAATTTAAAGGTTCTGGTCCTAAATTTTGAAGATGGTTGTTGGAATGTTGGTGATTAGGTGAAATTAATTTTATAAATCCAAATTTTCTTACGTCATTATAAACTAGCTTAACTTTGTTATTAAATTGAATAATAAAATGATTATGTTTTTTATTCATTTCGCTATCAAAATAAAAACTTGTTTTGAAAATTTTTTTTAAATTTTCTTTTGAAATAAATATTTTTCCTGTCATACCAAGATGTATTAAAATAGTAAAATTATTCTCAAGACCAAGTAGCAAGAACTTTGATCTTCTTTTGATAAATATTATTTTTTGATGCTCAATAATTCTTTCGAAATTTCTTTTTATTTTATACCTTAAATTTCTATTAAAAATCGTCACTTTTTGAATTTTAAGGCCATTAATAAATGATTGTAGCGATCTTCTAACAACTTCAACTTCGGGTAATTCTGGCATATAACTTAGTTTAAAAATGAAAAATATTAATCAGTCAAAAGAAGCAACTGTAACAAAAGTCTTCGATGATGTCTCCAATAAATATGACCTTATGAACGACATAATGTCTTTTGGGGCTCATAGAGTTTGGAAAAATAAACTTATAGATTGGATGAACCCAAGTAAAAATGATCACGCAATCGATATTGCTTCGGGAACAGGCGATATAGCTAAAGCTTTCCTAAAAAGAACTGATTTTACTGGGATTGTTAAATGTGTCGAGCCAAATAAAAATATGCTTGATGTGGGGAAAAAAAAATTAGAAAAATTTAAAAACATAAAATGGTTTTGTTCCTCTGCAGAAAAACTACCATTTAAAGATGAAACCTTTGACATATATGTTGTAAGTTTTGGTATAAGAAATTTTTCAAATATCAATGCTGCACTTAAAGAAAGCAAAAGGGTTTTAAAAACTGGAGGTAGATTTTTATGTTTAGAATTTTCTAAAGTGAATAATGAAGTTCTATCTGCAATTTATGATAGATATTCAAAATTAATTCCATATTTGGGAAAATATATAGTTGGAAAATCTGAGCCATATGATTATTTAGTAAAAAGTATTAATGATTTTTACAGTCAAGATGAGCTGTTAAACTTGATTAAATCAGTTGGTTTTGAAAATACAGAATATAGAGACCTTTCAGGTGGAATTGCAGCAATCCATTCAGGCTGGAAAATATAAGAATGTTTAAAAAAATTTACAATTTATTTAAAATCTTGAGAAAACTATCAGTATCTGGGGCAATTGAAACCTTGGATCAACTTAGACCTGTACCTTTTGGTCTAAAAATTTTATTTAAAATATTTTCATTGGGATCAAATAAAAATGAAAAAAGTTTAGATGAGTCACCCGGCGAAAAACTGTGTAGGTCGTTAGAGGGTATGGGTACGACGTTTATTAAACTTGGTCAATTTTTGGCGACAAGACCCGATATAATTGGAGATAAAATTGCTAGAGATTTAGAGAAACTTCAAGATAAACTTCCTGCATTTGATGCTGAAAAAGCTAAAAATATTATAGAGAAAGAAATTGGATCAAAATCCTTTAAAAATATCTTATCTTTGAGCAAACCAATTGCAGCAGCATCAATCGCTCAGGTACATTTTGCAAAGGTAATGATTGATGATAAAGAGAGGGATCTTGCTATAAAAATCTTGAGACCAAATATACATTCTCTTGTAAATGAAGAACTTGATGCTTTAATGTTTTTAGCATTTTTAATCGAAAATATTTTTAAAAAAACTAAAAGATTAAAGTTGGTTGAGGTTATTAGCCTTTTAAAAGAAATAACGAATGTTGAAATGGATTTAAGATTTGAAGCTGCTGCCGCTGGTGAATTAAGAGATAATACTATTAATGACGAAGGTATAATTGTTCCTAAAATTTATTGGAATTATACATCTAAGAGAATTTTAACTTTAGATAGAGTAGATGGTTTTTCAATTAGAGAGGTTGGGCAACTTAAAGAACTAGATATAGACCATAAAAAAATTTCTAGAAATCTAATCCAGTTATTTCTTAAACAAGCTGTTAGAGATGGTTTTTTTCACGCAGACATGCATCAAGGAAACCTTTTTGTAGATAAAAACGGAAATATTATGCCTGTTGATTTTGGTATTATGGGAAGATTAGATAAAAATAATAGAAAATACTTAGCTGAAATTCTTTTTGGTTTTATCGAGAGAGATTATGTCAAAGTAGCCGAGATACATTTTTTAGCAGGACTTGTTCCACCAAATACGTCAAAAGATGATTTAGCCCAAGCGCTTAGATCGATTGGTGAGCCAATATTTGGACAATCAATAAAAGATATCTCAGGTGGTAACTTATTAGGACAATTATTTGAAATTACTGAAAAATTTAATATGCATACACAAACGCAACTTTTATTGCTTCAAAAAACAATGGTAGTAGTTGAAGGTGTTGCTAGAAAATTAGATCCAGATACAAATATTTGGGAAGTTTCAAAACCTGTTTTAGAAAATTGGATCAAAAGTGTTAAAGGACCAGAGTCCACAATTAAAAAAACACTAGAGATATCAAAAGATATATTAGACCGAATACCTGATTTACCAAAAGTTATGGATAATGCTAATACTACATTGCAAATGATTGCCGAAGGGAAGTTAAACCTTAGTGCCTTAAATGGGAGAAATTTTGAACTAGAGGAATTAAAACTTAAAAATTTAAGAAATAATATGGTTATAATTTTTTTAAGTATTGTAATAGTTGTTTATATAGTATTTTAATTATAAATGGATTTAAAAAATAAAAAAATATTGTTAGTCATTGGAGGAGGAATTTCTGCCTATAAATCTTTAGATTTAATTAGGCTTTTACAAAGAAAAAGTTGTTCAATTAAAGTAATTTTAACAAAAACAGGAAAAAAGTTTGTAACATCTCTGTCAATTTCATCTTTATCAAAAAGTAGAGTTTTTGAAGATACATTTGGTGAAAAGAACAATGGTAAAATGGATCATATAAATCTCTCGAGGTGGGCTGATATAATTGTTGCTCTACCCTCAACTGCAAACTTTATGTCAAAACTTTCAAGAGGCTCGGCCGATGATTTAGCTACAACAGTTATTCTTGCGTCTGACAAGCAAACATTTCTTGTTCCAGCTATGAATGTGAGAATGTGGGAACATAAGGCAACTCAAAGAAATTTGAATAAATTATTTAGTTATGGATATAAGTTCATTGGGCCTATAGATGGCGAAATGGCTTGTGGCGAATACGGAAAAGGAAAGATGTCTAGCCCTAGACAAATAGTTTCGTATCTAGAAAAATATTTTAAACAAAAAGATTATTTAAAAAAGAAAAATATAAAGGCAACAGTAACTACTGGTCCTACGCGAGAGTACATTGATCCAGTAAGGTACATTTCTAATGAGTCTAGTGGAAAACAAGGATATGAAATTGCTCTAGAGCTATCTAGATTAGGAATCAAAACGACTTTAATTTCAGGACCTACAAATATAAATTATTCAAAAGAAATCAAAGTAAAAAAAGTAATTTCTGGAAAGCAAATGCTAAGCGAAGTAAAAAAAAATCTTCCTACCGATATTGCGGTTTGTACAGCAGCTGTATCAGATTTTGTACCACTTTTAAAAAATAAACAAAAACTTAAAAAAAAATCAGATTTGAGTGAAATCAAACTAGAAAAAAATCCTGATATACTTGAATTCTTAGGAAAAAATAATAGATTTAAGCCAAAACTTTTAGTTGGTTTTTCAGCAGAAACAGAAAATCTTTTAAAGAATTCAATTGAAAAAATGCGAGAAAAATACTGCGATATAATAATTGGGAACGATGTATCAAATAAAGAAATTGGTTTTAACTCAGAATTTAATGAAGTAATTGTAATTGATAAAAACGGTGAAACACAAAAGATTAAAAAAAATTCCAAAAAATTTATAGCTTCTATCATAGCAAAAAAAATCGTTAATTCTTTCTTGGATATTAAAAAAAGACTTAATTAGTAATGGAATTAAATACTTCTGAACTTAAAAAATATTCCCGCCAATTAATTTTAAAAAATATAGGGATTTCAGGACAAAAAAAAATTTTTAATTCTAAAATTTTAATCATAGGAGCTGGTGGATTAGGTTGCCCATTATTACTTTATTTAGCTTACTCTGGGGCTGGAAACCTTGGAATTGTTGATAATGATAAAATCGAAATTTCAAATTTAAGCAGACAAGTGCTTTTTACAAAAAACGATTTAGGTAAATTTAAAGCTACAATATCAAAAAAATTTATTAGGAAAGTTAATAAAAAGATTATAGTTAAAACTTATCTTAAAAAAATTAATAAAGAAAATATCCACTCTATTGCAAAAAACTATGATTATATTTGTGATGGTACAGATAATTTCAAATCAAGATTATTAATTAATGATTATTGCATTAAATACAAAAAAATTCTAATTTCTTCGGCTATTAGTAAGTATGATGGACATATTTTTAGCTTTAATTTTAAAAAAGATGGACCTTGTCTAAGATGCTTTATGCCAAATATACCTTCATTAGAGCAAAATTGTGAGACTGATGGAATTATGTCTACACTTGCGGGAATAGCTGGATCTATTCAAGCGAATGAGGTCATCAAATCAATTTTAAATATTGGCAAGCCTTTGAAGAATGAAATAATGATATTTAATTCATTGGATCTCAGTTTTAGAAAAGTAAAATTAAATAAAAATTCAAATTGTAAAAACCATCTACATGTTTTACATAAATAAAATACTTTTTTTTTTCTTTATTATATTAATAGGATCAACAAGTTTTGCAGACGAAGGGTATTACCTTACGTTAAGAAATGACAAAGTAAATTTAAGGCAGGGACCATCGCTAAATTATCCAATTAAATTAGTATATAATAAAAAATTTTTACCAATTTTAATTAAAGATAAATCGGGAAATTTTCGGAAAGTTTTAGATCATGAAAATAATTCTGGTTGGATACATATATCCCAGCTTTCTAAAAAAAAAGCAGCATTAAATATTTTAGAAGAATTAATTGTTTTTCAAAAACCGTCTATTTATTCTAAGCCATTGGTAAAATTAGAAATTGGAAGACTATGTTTGGTAAAAAAATGTAAAAAAAATTGGTGCAAAATTAAAACTGGTAGATACTCTGGCTGGGTAGAAAAACAAAATTTGAGAGGAAGACTTTAGTTTTTAGATTTTTTCATTACTTTTGTAGTCCAAAACTTATCCAAAATAAAATACCATACAGAATTTGCAAGTGGCTCAACAATTGCATCTGTTAATGCTATGTAGAAAGATACATCTGCAACCAACATTAAAACAGTGATTGCAATTGCGAAATGACCAATTGTGTAAACAATCGTTCTTAATATAGACCCTTTATTTGAAGTGTAGACTTTTTTTGAAGCATTAAATATACCTGATGTTAACTCTGTCATTTTAATTTAATTTTTTTTGATCTTGCCTATCTGCATTCGTAATTTTTGTCCAGACTTTAACAAAATCCTCTATGAATTTTTCTTTATTGTCATCTTGAGCGTACACTTCCGCATAAGATCTTAAAATTGAATTTGAACCTAAAACTAAGTCAACTCTAGAAGCAGTATATTTTACTTTGTTTGTTTTACGGTCAACTATGTCATAAGAGTTTTTACCTGTCGGTTTCCAAGTATATTTCATATCCAATAGATTAATGAAAAAATCATTTGTTAAAGCACCAACTTTATTTGTCAAAACCCCTTTATCTTTTGCGGACTCATGATTGGTTCCAAGAACTCTCATGCCTCCTACTAGACAAGTCATTTCTTGTGCAGTCAGTCCCATCAGAGAAGCACGTTCTAATAAAAGTTCCTCAGGCATCACAGAGTAATCTGCTTTAGCATAATTTCTGAAACCGTCGTGTAAAGGTTCTAACCATTTGAAACTTTTTAACTCTGTTTGTTCTTGAGATGAATCTCCTCTACCAGGACTAAATGGAACTTTAACTTTCGAACCAGCTTTCTTAATTGCTTTTTCAAGCCCAACATTCCCTGCAAGAATAATTGTGTCAGCTATGGTTGCTCCTGTTTTATTAGCTATATTTTCAATTATTTTTAAAGTCCTTGAAAGTTTTTTTGGCTCATTTGCTTCCCAGTCTTTCATAGGTGCTAAGCGAATTCTTGCGCCGTTAGCTCCTCCTCTTTTATCAGTTCTTCTATATGTTCTGGCACTATCCCAAGCAATTGTAATTAAATCACCAGCTGATAAACTAGAAGCTGAAATCATTTTTTTTACTTTATTCACATTATATTTCTTTTTTGGGGATGGAACGTTTCCTTGCCAGAGCAGATCTTCTTTGGGTGCCCAAGGACCAATATAATTACTTTTGTTACCCATCGTCCTGTGTGTTAGCTTAAACCAAGCACGTGCAAATGAGTCTTCAAAAAATTTTGGATCTGCATAAAATCTTTCTGAAATTTTTCTATATTCAGGATCCATTGCCATTGCCATATCAGCATCGGTAAACATTAATCTTGCTTTTTTATTTGGATCTCCTAAATCTCTCGGTTTTTTATCTTCTTCAAGATTTACAGGTTCCCATTGCCAAGCTCCTGCTGGGCTTTTTTTGCTTTCCCATTTGTAATTGAGTAAAAGATCTAAATATTGATGGTCCCACTTGTCAGGGTTAGTGGTCCAAGCTCCTTCAAGTCCTGAAGTTATTTGGTTAGCACCTGTTCCATTTTTTTGATTCCATCCGAAACCTTGCTCGTGAATATCAGCTCCAGCGGGTTCTGGACCTAAATTGTCTGGATTGCCATTACCGTGAGCTCTTCCAATAGAGTGCCCCCCGACTGTGAGAGCAGCAGTTTCTACATCATTCATTCCCATTCGGCCAAACGTTTCACGTACATCCATTGCAGTTCTTACTGGATCAGGTTTACCTTCAACTCCTTGAGGATTAACATACACAAGTTGAAAATGAGATGCTGCGAGCGGAGCTTCTAAAGAAGAGCGATCTTTTGGATCACCATATCTATTGACTGCTAATGGTTCTGTCTCTTTACCCCAGTAAACATCTTTTTCAGGTTCCCAAATATCTTCTCTGCCAAATGAAAAACCAAAAGTTTTAAATCCAGCGTGCTCGTAAGCCATAGTTCCAGCTAGAACCATAAGGTCTGACCAACTTAATCTATTTCCATATTTTTTTTTAATTGGCCAAAGTAGACGTCTTGCTTTATCTAAGTTTGTGTTGTCTGGCCAAGAGTCCTGAGGTGAAAATCTATGTGATCCTACGTTTGGTCTTCCATCAAATTCCCTGTAAGTTCCAACTTGGTGCCAAGTTAGTCTTACCATAAGGCCACTATAGGTTCCTAAATCTGCCGGCCACCATTCTTGGCTATCGGTCATTAATTTTAATAAATCTTTTTTAAGTGCTTTAAAATTTAATTTTTTTACCTCTTTTTTATAGTCAAATTTGGGTAGAGGATTAGTTTTTGTGTCATGTTGATGTAAAATATCAAGATTGATACTATTAGGCCACTGTCGCGAAGTGTTTGACTCGCCTGCTTTAGTAACTCCCCCGTGCATAACAGGGCATTTACCGTTTCCATTTCCATTTTTTTTAAGACCTTCGCTCATATTATTCAAAATATTAATTATAACTACTTTATAATTATTCTAAAGTATGTGTCAATACAACAAGATCTTTTTTTTTGGATTAATTATTATTTTCTAATCTTATTACAACTTCAACGTTTTTGATTTTCTTACCTTTTGGCGCGTCTGGAAGTTTTTGAAAGGTAATTTTGTCGCTCTTAATATCAATCACTTTCCCATTGTCAAAAAAGTGATGATGAGATTTAATATTAGTGTCATAATACGAAGTATTATTTTCCAAAGAGAATTCCTTTAGATGCCCTGCACTTTTTAGTGCATGCACAGTGTTATAAAAAGTGGCAGTAGAAATTTTTTTTGACCTTTTAAAATTCATAGAGTTTTTTAATTCTTCAACTGTGAAATGAAATGTTTTTTTTCTATTGAAGAGAAATTTGCTTATTTCTACTCTTTGATTTGTGGGTCTGAGACCTGAAGATCTGAGTTTATCTATAAAAGTCTTATTTTTGCTATTCATTTTATGCATTAACTTACTGTATAATTTTTCAATTTTATATATGATATTGATAAAAACTCAAGCAATTGTTAGCTTTCAAAATGAAACAAAAAAACAATTACAACTATAACGAATTAATTGACTGCGCAAATGGCGTTCTATTCGGTGAAGGGAATGCACGTTTACCATCACCTCCAATGTTGATGTTTGACAGAATTACTCAAATTCAATCGAGTGAGGGAAAATTTAAAAAGGGTATAATAAAAGCTGAATTAGATATTAAGGATAATATGTGGTTCTTTGATTGTCATTTCAAAAGTGATCCTGTGATGCCAGGGTGTCTTGGATTAGATGCAATGTGGCAATTAGTTGGGTTTTACTTAGGATGGATAGGTGAACCAGGTAAAGGACGTGCTTTAGGCGTAAATTCTGTTAGATTTACAGGAGAAGTTATTAAAAAAGTTAAAATGGCAACTTATGAAGTTAATATGAAAAAAGTTTTAAAAACAGAAGGTGGCACTGTTGGTTTTGCAGATGGTATTTTAAAAGCTGACGATAAGCAGATATATACTGCGGAAAATTTAAAAGTTGGAGTTTATAAACAGTGAAAAGAGTCGTTGTAACAGGTATTGGAATTGTTTCTTGTTTAGGTAACAATCAGAAAGAGGTTTACGAATCTCTTATAAACAACAAATCAGGAATTTCTTTTGCAGAAGAGTATAAAGAACATAATTTAAAAAGTCACGTCCATGGAAAACCAAATATTAAACTTGCCGATTATGTTGATAGAAAAGCTTTAAGATTTATGGGAAATGGATCAGCATATAACTATGTGGCAATGAAAGAGGCTATTACTGACTCTGGTTTAGAAGACAAAGATGTAAGTAATATTAATTCTGGTATGGTCATGGGATCAGGGGGTCCCTCTATAGAAAATGTAATTTTAGCTGCGGACAAAACAAGAGAAAAAAATCCAAAAAAAATGGGACCATTTATTGTACCAAGAACAATGGCGAGTACTGCGTCTGCAACCTTGGCTGTTCCTTTTAAAATAAAAGGTGTTAACTATACAATTAGTTCTGCTTGTGCGACTAGTGGGCATTGCATTGGAAATGCAATGGAGCTTATTCAGTTTGGAAAACAAAAGGTTATATTTGCTGGTGGTAGTGATGAGATACATTTTGCAATGACAGCAATGTTCGATGCTATGACTGCGTTATCTTCTAAATATAATGACAATCCTCAAAAAGCATCTAGACCTTACGATAAAACTAGAGACGGTTTTGTAATAGCTGGCGGAGCAGGAGTTTTAGTTTTAGAGGAATTAGAACATGCAAAATCGAGAGGAGCAAAAATTTATGCTGAACTCACTGGTTATGGAGCTACTTCTGATGGTTATGATATGGTTGCGCCATCTGGTGAGGGAGCAACAAGATGTATGAATTTAGCATTAAAGACAACTCGTAATAAAGTTGATTATATAAATGCTCATGGAACCTCGACTCCTGTAGGAGATATAACAGAGTTAAAAGCGATAAAAGGTGCTTTCAAAGATAATGTTCCAAAAATAAGTTCAACCAAATCTCTTTCTGGACACCCACTGGGTGCAGCTTCTGTTCATGAAGCAATTTATTCATTAATAATGATGAAAAATAATTTTATTGCTGCCTCAGCAAATGTAAATGAAATGGATGATGAAGCTAAGAGTTTTCCAATTGTTACAAAGGTTGAAAAAGGTGTGAAATTGAATTCCGTAATGTCGAATAGCTTTGGTTTTGGTGGAACCAACGCAACTTTGATTTTTGAAAAGGTTGAATAATGGATCTAGTTAAAGGTAAAAAAGGTTTAATAATGGGTGTTGCTAATGAGCGATCTATAGCTTGGGGTATAGCAAAAAAACTCTCAGAAAATGGAGCTGAGCTTGCTTTCACATATCTTGGAGACGCACTAAAAAAAAGAGTTACGCCTCTAGCTGAGTCTGTTAATTCAAAATTCCTTTTAGATTGTAATGTAGAAAATAAAGATGATATTAAAAAAACATTTGAGGAAATAAAAAAAAAATGGGCACAAATTGATTTCGTAGTTCATGCAATTGCATTTTCGGATAGAGCAGAATTATCAGGTCAGTATATTGACACCTCAAGAGAAAATTTTACAAAAAGTATGCTGGTATCATGTTTTTCATTCACTGAAATAGCTAAAGAAGCATCAAAAATAATGAAAAATGGATCGAGTATGTTAACTTTGACATACGAGTCCACTAAAGTAATACCTAACTACAATGTAATGGGTGTTTGTAAAGCTGCTCTTGAGTCAAGTGTAAAATATATTTCAAGAGACTTAGGTGTAAAAGGAATTAGAGTAAATGCAATAAGTGCTGGACCAATTAAAACCTTAGCGGCTTCAGCAATTGGTGATGCAAAGTTTTTATACAAATGGAGTTCAGATCACTCGTTTTTAAAGAGAAATGTTGATATTGATGATGTGGGAAAATCTGCACTTTACTTACTAAGTGATCTTGCCGCTGGTGTTACTGGTGAAATACATTATGTTGACGCCGGTTACAATAAAGCAGGAATGCCTGATCCTAAAAATATTACATAATAATTTTAATCAAAAATGTCTAAATTAAATAAAAAAATTAGAGAAAAATTTGAAAATTTTTTTGATTGGATAAAAGGAGCCGAGCTTGTTGAACTTGAGACCTGTAACACTAAAGAAGATCCAATCAGACCAGAGTTAGATATAAAATTCAGAACCAGTCATGGTAGGAAAATATTTGGTGTAAAGTATAAAAAAGAAATATGTGCAATAATGTGTTTTGGTTATACAAACGAAATTCCAAAAACAATTGAAGAATTTGACTTGATGACTAAGGATGCTCATTTACAAAGTGCATCTTGGCGAAATGATAATATTGGAAAAATAGCAATAGCTTATACTGTTTGGTCAAAGAAAAAAGGTGGGGGAAAATTAATCGTTAAAGAAGTGTTTAAAAAAATAAAGAAATCAAATCATTTAAATAGATTGGTTACTTTATCTCCTCTTACAGAAATGGCACGTAATTTTCACTTAAGAAATGGAGTTCGAGAATTAAGTGTTAATGAAAAAACTCAAAATTTTGAATATAAAATTTAAGAAGCTTCTTTTATTGAAAGTTTAACTTTACCTCTGTCAAATCCAATTACTTTTACGGAAACTTCATCACCTTCTTTGACAACATCAGTTACTTTTTGAACTCTTTTAGTTGCTAACTGAGAAATATGAACAAGACCATCTTGTTTACCTAAAAAGTTTACGAAGGCCCCAAATTCCATGATTTTTACTACTTTACCTTTATATGTTTTTCCCATCTCAGGTTTTGCAACAAGGTCGTTAATCATTTGTACTGCAATCTTTCTGGTTTCCTCATTGGCAGCTGCTACTGTAACTTCGCCTGTATCTTTAACGTCTACTTTTGCTCCTGATTTTTCTACAATTTCTCTAATAGTCGCTCCACCTTTACCAATTACAGTTGCTATGTCTTTTTTATCAACTTTAATAGTTTCCATTTTTGGTGTGTGTTTTCCAACTTCTTTCCTTGAAGACTTAATAGTTTTGTTCATTTCATTTAAAATATGAACTCTTCCATCTTTTGCTTGATCAAGTGCTTTTTCCATAATTTCAAATGTAATACCTGTAATCTTTATATCCATTTGTAGTGATGTAATTCCATCTTTTGTACCTGCAACTTTAAAATCCATATCACCAAGATGATCTTCATCACCTAAAATGTCAGATAGAATTGAAAAATCATCTTTTTCTTTTATTAATCCCATTGCTATTCCAGCTACCGGCTCTGCTATTGGAACTGCTGCATCCATTAATGCAAGTGAAGATCCACAAACCGTAGCCATTGAAGATGATCCGTTAGATTCTGTAATTTCAGAAACAATTCTTAGTGTGTATGGAAAATTTTCTTTTTTTGGAAGAGAGGAGTTTAAAGCTCTCCAAGCTAATTTTCCATGTCCAACTTCTCTTCTTCCTGTTCCAATTCTTCCAGTTTCACCAACTGAAAATGGTGGAAAATTGTAATGAAGCATAAATCTTTCTCTCTTTAAACCCTCCAAACTTTCTATTCTTTGCTCATCATCAGTTGTACCCAATGTTGTAGTTACTAAAGCTTGAGTTTCTCCTCTTGTAAATAATGCTGATCCATGTGTTCTTGGTAGAACTCCAACTTCACATTTAATAGGTCTTACATCAGACAAACCTCTACCATCGATCCTTTTTTTATTTTTTAAAATTCTTGTTCTAACTATATTTTTTTCAAGCTTTTTAAGTTGTAACATGATTTCATGTTCTAAAAGAGTTTCATCTCCTTCAAACAAACTTTTACATTTGTCCCCAGCTTGACTTATTAATTCTGATCTAGTTTTTTTATCTTTTTCTGAAAACGCTTTTTCTAAATCTTTTGTAAGCTCTTTTTCAATTTTTTTCGATACTTTACTAAAGTCTTTTTCTTCAATCTTCCACTTTTCTTTGGAAGACTTTTTGGATAATTTTTCTATACCTTTTATAACCGAAATAAAACTTTCGTGACCAAATTTGACTGCATCTAACATTTCCTTTTCTGTCAGTCCAGATGCTTCTGACTCAACCATTAAAACGGCATCTTTTGTTCCTGCTACAACTAAATCAAGTTTTGAATTTTCTAATTCTTTTTTTGTTGGATTAAGAACGCATTTACCATCAATGAAGCCAACCCTTGATGCACCAACGGGTCCATCAAATGGTAGTCCTGAAATTGACAGCGCCGCAGATGACGCGATTATTGATAAAATATCTGCCTCGTTTTCATTATCATAAGATAGAACAGTTGGTAAAACTTGAACTTCATTTCTAAAACTTTCAGGAAATAACGGTCTAATTGGTCTATCAATTAATCTTGAAATTAAAGTTTCCGATTCTGTTGGTCTTGCTTCCCTTTTAAAATATCCTCCTGGTATTTTACCTGCTGCATAATATTTTTCTTGGTAATTTACAGATAATGGAAAATAATCTGTCTCAGGATTAACTTTTTTTGCTCCAACAACGGTAGCTATAACTACTGTTTCCCCCATTTTAGCTATAATTGCACCGTCCGCCTGTCGAGCAATCTTTCCAGTTTCCAAAGTTATTTTTTTTCCACCAAAATCTATTTCTTCTTTAAATACTTTAAACATCTATTTTCTCAAATTTAATTTTTTCAAAATTTCGTTATATTTTTCTGGATCATTCTTGCTTAAATAGCTTAAAAGTCTTTTCCTTTGATTTACTGACTTTGTAAGTCCTCTTGCAGAATGTTTGTCTTTTTTAAAATTTTTAAAATGTTCTGAAAGTCTATTTATTTTTTCGCTAAGTAGACCTATTTGAACTGCGGTTGATCCTACGTCTTTACTGTTAGTTGCTAGCAATTTGATTATGTTTTTTTTAGATTTCATTTATTTTTTATTTTTTTTTATCAATTTTTCTATACGTTCAGCATAATCAAATGACTCATCTCCAACAAAGTGTAATTTGGGAAGAAACTTTATGTCTAGTTTTTTTGACAATGCTTTTCTAACAAGATGAGAAAACTCAGTCAAGATATTTACCGTTTTTTTGGTCTCTTTTCCGCCTAAAGGAATAATATAGGCCCTTGCTGATTTCAAATCTGAACTCATTCTCACCTCTGTGACTGTAACCAGCTTAGTATTGAGCGAAGGTATTTTTGCCTCATTTCTTAAAAAAATCTGACCTAAATTTTGCTTCACTAGTTCACCAACCCTTAAATGTCTAAGGTTTAAACTGGAACTACCAAATCTCCTATTCATTATTTTAATTCCCTTTGTATTATATTTATTTTATAAGCTTCAATTTTATCTTTTACTTTAAAGTCCCCATAATTTTTAAATGATATTCCACATTCTAAACCGTTTTTAACCTCTTTCACGGCATTCTTTTCACGAAATATACTTAAAATATTTCCATCATGAATAACCGCACCGTCACGAATTATCCTGGCTTTTGATGTGCTTGTAATTTCACCCTCTATAACTTTTGAACCAGCAACTTTACCCGATTTTGAAAGTTTAAAAATTTGTAATACTTCTGCTGTACCTTGAATTATTTCTTTTTTTTCCGGCTCTAATAAACCTGAAAGAGACTTTTCAACAAACTCAATGGCTTTGTATATGATGTTAAAGAATTCGATACTAATTTTTTGCTGTTCAGCTGAATTCTTAGCTTCTCTGTTAGGTTTAATATTAAATCCAATAATAATTGCATTTGATGCTTTAGCTAAAGAAACATCTGTCTCATTAATCATTCCAATGTCAGATAAAATTATCTTTGGTTTAACTTCAGAATGTTCAATCTTAGTAATGGCATTTTTTAGTGCTTCGCTAGAGCCTCTTACATCAGATTTCAAAATTATATTGAGTTCTTTTTTTGTATTTTGATTTTCAAAAATATTTGTTTTATCTTGCGAAGCTAATACACTTTTTTCTTTAGTACCTGTTTTCCTAAAAGAATTTATTTGTTTTGCCTCTTCCTCAGTATTAACTACTGTAAATTCATCCCCTGCGTTTGCTGACTCATTCATTCCCAATATTTCAACAGGAGTTGACGGTGAAGCTTCATTTATTGTTTTTCCGTTAAAATCAATCATCGCTCGAATTTTTCCCCAAGTGTTACCACATACAAAGAAATCTCCTTTTTTTAAATTCCCACTGGTTATTAAAATTGTTGAAACTGGTCCTTTCCCTTTATCAATTTTTGCTTCTAAGACTATACCTTTTGAATTCCCAGTATTTTGAGCTTTTAGATCTAAGATTTCCGACTGAAGGAGAATTGTTTCTTTAAGTTTATCTAAATTTGTTTTATTTTTTGCAGAAACTTCAACAAAGAGAGTTTCACCTCCTAAACTTTCAGCTATTAATTCATATCTCATTAATTCGTCTTTTATTTTTCCAATCTGAGAATTTGGTAAATCAGATTTATTTATTGCAACTATTATTGGAACGTTTGCTGCTTTTGCATGTTGGATGGCTTCGATTGTTTGTGGTTTTACACCGTCGTCTGCTGCTATTACTAAAATCACAATATCTGTAACTCTTGATCCTCTGGCTCTCATTTCTGTAAAAGCAGCATGTCCTGGGGTATCTATAAAAGTTATTAATTTTTTATCTTCGTTATAAACTTGATAAGCTCCAATATGTTGAGTTATTCCTCCGTGTTCTCCTGAAACAACATTAGTACTTCTTAAGGCATCTAAAAGAGATGTTTTTCCATGATCAACATGGCCCATAATAGTAACTATTGGAGGTCGAGGGAATAATTTAGACTCATCGACACTTTCTTTTTTTTCAAAGCCGTCCGTTGGCGTTTGCTCTATAACAGCTGTATGTCCGAATTCCTTAACGATATACTCAGCAGTATCTTTATCTATAGAGTGGTTAATAGTTGCTTTAACCCCCATATTTAAAAGGAATTTTATAATATTTGAAGATTGCTCTGCCATTCTATTAGAGAGCTCTTGAATAGTAATTTGCTTAGGTATTTTTACATCTCTTATTACTTTTTTAAATTCTTTTTTTGTATCATCACCAGTTTTAAGATTTTTCCTCTCTTTAAGTCTTGCTCTTTTAACTGATGCTAAACTTCTTTGTTTAATCTCAAATTCCTCTACATCCATTGCTCTTGAAACAGTTAGTTTGTGTTCTCTTCTTTGTGAAAACTTTTTATCAAACGGTTTTTCTTTGTTTTTTTCAGATTTTTTGTGGTCTGGTTGAATAAATCTTTTCGTTGCCTGTTGTTCTGCAAATTTTCTTGCAAAATTTTTTTTATTTACTACTATTTTTTGACTACCTGGATTTATAAAATTTTTATTTTTTTGAAAATTTCTAGTGTTTTTTTTTTCTGGAATGTAAACTTTTTTTTCTCCTGGTCGAAAACTTGATTCTCCTAGTTTTTTTTTATCAAAAGAAGTTGAGATTGTTAGCGTCCTTTTCTTTTTGTTTTCTACCATTTTAATCCTTAAATACTATGTTTCTAGCAGCCATTATCAAATTATCAGCCTCTTCTCTAGTAAGTGCAAAGTCTTCAAGATAACCATCTATTTTAATACGTTTTCCTTTTATTTCATCCATTCCACCTATAAGCTCATCTGAAGATAGCTCTGCAAAATCTTTTAGTTTTTTAATATTTTGTTCTCCTAAAACTACTAACATGCCTTGTGTCATACCTTTTAAATTAATTAGAGAATCTTCTACTCCAAGTTCTTTTAATTTGCTTGATATTTCTAACTTTTCTTTTTCTAAATATTCTTTAGCTCTAGTGATTAATTCACCAGCTGTAGAATCTTCAATACCTTCGATCTTTGAAATATCTTCTATCTTTGACTGAGCAATTTCTTCAATAGTCTGAAAGTTCTCTGAAACAAGAAGTTGACCAAGAGTTTCGTCCACTTCTAAATTTTTTATGAAATTTTGACTTCTATCTTTAAACTCTGTCTGCCTTCTTTCAGAATCCTCTTTATCAGTCAAAATATCTATCTCATAATTAATTAATTTAGACGCAAGTCTTACATTTTGTCCTCTTCTTCCGATGGCTTTACTTAAATTTTCTTCAGTTAAAATAACATCGATTCTTTTATTTTGTTCGTCGATTAATACTTTTTGAATTTCAGCAGGGGATAGGGACTCTGCGACGAGTGTTGGTAAATCTTCTGTCCATTTTATAATATCAATTTTTTCACCCTGTAACTCGTTGACTACAGTTTGAACTCTGCTTCCCCTCATACCTACACATGCTCCAACGGGATCTAAAGATGAGTCTTTTGAATGAACACAAATTTTAGCTCTACTCCCTGGGTCTCTTGAGACAGTTTTTATTTCTATAACTCCTTCATATATCTCAGGAACTTCCTGAAAAAATAATCTAGCTAAAAATTGAGGATGAGCTCTTGATAAAAAAATTTGATGCCCTTTATTGTCTCTTTTTACTTCGTAGCAATAAGCTTTGACTCTGTCTCCATTTTTCAAAATTTCTCTTTGAATTAATTCTTCTTTTCTTATAATTCCCTCTGCTCTACCCAAATCAACAATTACGTTTCCATATTCTAGTCTTTTAATTATACCACTTAAAATTTGTCCCTGTTTTTCTATGAAATCATTGAACTGTCTTGTCTTTTCTGCCTCTTTTACTCTTTGTGAAATTACTTGTTTAGCACTTTGTGCGGCTATACGACCAAAATCAACTTGAGGTAATTCTTCGTAAATCTTATCGCCAACTTTTAAATTTTCGTTTTTTTTATTTAAAGATATCGCATCTTTTAACAATATTTCTTTTGATGCATCTTCTACTTTTTCAACAATACTAAGTACTTTTTGAATTTTAATACTTCCTTTTTCTCTATCTATAGTGGCTTCAATTTCATTATCAAATCCAAATTTGCTGTATGCTGCTTTTTGGATAGCAGATTCCATAGAACTTAGAATAAGTTCTTTATCAATCGATTTTTCGTTTGCAACTGAATCGACGATTC
>CACBKA010000007.1 GCA_902539745.1 uncultured Pelagibacteraceae bacterium | reverse complement strand
ATTTTGAAGCAAAATATTCTTGCACACAAACTTAATAAAGCATCAGCATTTTATAGAATTTTAAATAAATCTAGGTCTAGTCAAAGATTTAAAAATATTTTATATTTGTGGAAAATTAATAAAAAATATAATAATTTTAACTTGTTCAGAAATTTATTTTCCATATTTATGATTTCTATAAATTCTTTAAAAAAATATGGCTTCAAATAATTTTAGGGCGTGTAGTTCAGTGGTAGAACGCTTCGTTGACATCGAAGAGGCCATAAGTTCAATTCTTATCACGCCCACCAAATACCTTCCTCTAAGCTAATTTCAGCTATTTACATCACTCAATAAAAATACTATAAATTCTGGCCTGGTGATTATTGCGAAGGGGTCATACCCGATCCCATTCCGAACTCGGAAGTCAAGCCCTTCTGCGCCGATGGTACTTTATCTTAAGATATGGGAGAGTAGGACGTTGCCAGGCTTAAAATTATGAAAATTGCTAGTTCATTGAAGTCGTTAAAAAAAAGAGATTTGGACTCTAAGTTAGTTAGACGTAGAGGAAAAGTTTACGTTATAAATAAGAAGAAGCCAAAGTTTAAAGCAAGACAAGGCTAATTTTCATAATGAATGTTGGGTCAACAAAAGAATTAAGTCCAGAAAAAAGAATTTCAATTACACCTGAAACATCCAAAAGTTTTAAGAATTTAGGTTTAAAAGTCATTTTAGAAAAAGGTTTTGGTGAAAGTTTAGGCTTTAGCGATAAGGATTATAAAGATAACGGTGTAGAAATTTTAAGCAATGCTTCAGATGTTTTATCTAAATCAGATTTAATTTGTAAAGTAAACTTTCCAGAAGCTAAGGATTTAGATCAAATTAAAAAAAACTCTCATTTAATTGTATCAAATTACAATCCTGAAAAAGAAAAACAATTTCTTAAAAATAAATTAAATATTTTTGCATTAAATTTACTTCCTAGAATAACAAGAGCTCAATCAATGGATGTTCTTTCTTCTCAAGCAAACTTAGCTGGTTATAGAGCAGTTATAGAGTCGATATATGAATATCAGAAGGCAGTTCCAATGATGATGACCGCAGCAGGTACAGTTCCCGCTGCTAAAGTTTTAGTAGTCGGTGCTGGGGTTGCTGGATTACAGGCAATTGCAACTGCAAAAAGATTAGGAGCGATAGTTTCTGCTACAGATGTACGACTAACCGCTAAAGAACAAGTTGAGAGTTTAGGTGGAAAATTTTTAACAGTAGAGGGTTCTGAAAATTTAGAGACAAAAGGCGGTTACGCTAAAGAAGCAAGTGAGGATTTTAAAAAGAAACAAGCAGAAATGTTAGAAAATGCAGCATCAAAAAGTGATATAATTATTTGTACAGCTTTAATACCTGGAAGACCTGCACCAAGAATTATAACAGAAAAAATGATAGATAAGATGAAATCTGGATCTGTTATTTTCGATCTAGCGGTTACTCAAGGTGGTAACGCAGCTTACTCCGAAGTTGATAAAATTGTTGATAAAAATGGAAAAAAAATAATTGGAATATCAAATGTAATGAATAAATTACCTTTAACAGCGTCAAATTTATATGCAAAAAATTTATTTAGTTTTGTTAGAAATCTTTATAGTAGAGAGAAAAAACAATTTGTTATTAATCTTGAAGACGAAATTATTAAAAATACTTTATTAAAGGAGTAGAATTATTATGGAAATTGATCCGTTTATATTTAGATTTAGTATTTTTATTTTAGCGATTTTTGTCGGTTATTATGTTGTTTGGAGTGTTACACCATCACTTCATACTCCTTTAATGTCTGTGACTAACGCAATTTCTTCAGTAATTATTGTTGGGGCAATTATAGCTGCTTTAGCAGGCTCATCAGAAAATATTTTTGAAATATCAAGTATATTTGGATTTTTAGCTATCGTTTTAGCAGCAGTAAATATTTTTGGTGGATTTTTAGTTACCCAACGAATGCTTCAAATGTACAAAAAAAAGAAGAAAAATAAATAATGATCTCAGCAAACTTATCAGCAATATTTTATTTAGTTTCTGGAATACTTTTTATTCTCGCACTTAGAGGTTTATCTTCACCCGAAACATCTAGACAAGGAAATCTTTTTGGAATCTTAGGAATGATAATCGCTATAACTGTTACTTTTCTAACAGTTGGTAATTTTTCCACATCAACAATTTATGTGTTTATATTTCTACTTGTTGGTGGAGCGATTGGAGCATTCATTGCTTTTAAAATTCCAATGACTGCTATGCCAGAACTAGTAGCTGGTTTTCATAGTCTTGTTGGTTTAGCTGCAGTTTTTGTAGCAATATCTGCATTTAAAAATCCAGCAGCTTTTAACCTTGGTTTTCCTGGCGATATTAAACTCGCTAGTTTGATAGAGATGTCAATTGGTGCAGCTGTAGGTGCAATTACCTTTTCTGGTTCAATAATAGCTTTTTTAAAACTAAGAGGGATAATGTCAGGATCGCCTATTACTTTTCCTGGCCAACACATTGTTAATTTACTAATTGGAATATCAATTTTTGTATTAATTTATTTTTTATGTAGTTCACAGTCTGAAAGTTTCTTTTGGAGCATGATCGCAATATCTTTTTTAATTGGTGTTCTTTTAATTATTCCGATTGGAGGAGCAGATATGCCAGTAGTAATTTCAATGTTAAATTCTTACTCGGGTTGGGCGGCAGCTGGTATTGGTTTTACATTAGAAAATACAGCATTAATAATAACAGGAGCACTTGTCGGATCATCTGGTGCAATTCTTTCATATATAATGTGTAAAGGAATGAATAGATCATTCTTTAGTGTGATACTTGGTGGATTTGGGGGAGACTCAAGCGTTAGCAAAGATAAGAAAAAAGATCAAAAGCCAGTCAAAAGTGGTAATGCAGAAGACGCAGCATTTCTTTTAAAAAATGCTTCTTCAGTAATTATCGTACCAGGATATGGTATGGCAGTAGCACAAGCTCAACATGCATTAAGGGAGATGGTAGATACTTTAAAGAAAAACGATATCAAAGTTTCTTATGCTGTTCACCCTGTAGCTGGAAGAATGCCTGGACACATGAATGTTTTATTAGCAGAAGCAAACGTGCCATATGATGAAGTATTTGAATTAGATGATATTAACAATGACTTTGCTAATACAGATGTTGCTTTTGTAATAGGTGCTAACGATGTTACTAACCCTGTCGCAAAAACAGATCCACAGAGCCCAATTTTTGGAATGCCAGTATTAGATGTTGAAAAATGTAAGTCTGTTTTATTTGTTAAAAGAAGTTTATCCCCAGGGTACGCAGGTGTTGACAATGAACTCTTCTACCGTGAAAATACTATGATGTTATTTGCTGACGCTAAAAAAATGACAGAGGACATAGTTAAAAATATTTAAAAATGCCGAAAACAAAAATCTTCTGTGATATTGCCGACAGTAAGGCAATAAGTAAATTCAACAAAAAATCAATTGTTAATGGTTTTACCACTAATCCAAGCTTAATGAGAAAAGCTGGCGCCAAAAGTTATGAAAAATATTCAAAAATTTTACTAAAAATTTGTAAAAAGAAACCAATTTCTTTAGAAGTTTTTGCAGACAATTTTAAAGATATGGAAAAACAAGCTTTAAAAATAAACTCTTGGGGAAAAAATATTTACGTTAAAATCCCTGTAGTAAACAGCAAAGGAAAATTTACTGGTCAATTAATAAGAAAATTAAACAAAAGAAGAATTAAACTTAATATAACTGCTGTTTATACAATTGCTCAAGTTAAGAAAATCAATAGATGTCTTGATAATAAAACTAATTCAATCATTTCAATTTTTTCTGGTCGTATGGCTGATGTTGGAAAAGATCCAGTACCTATTATTAAAAAAGCTGTACAAATGACCAATAAAAAAAATAAGGTTGAAATACTTTGGGCAAGCGTAAGAGAGCCGTATAACTATATTCAAGCCAAGCAATTAGGTTGCCAAATCATCACAATGCCACCTAAAATAATTGAAAAAGTATCTAATTTTGGAAAGTCATTTGACCGACTAACCAAAGATACTGTGATAGCATTCTTAAAAGATAGTAGAAAATCACAGTTTAGAATTTAGGTTTTCTCAAAAAAATATAGTCAAAATTGAAAAATATAGAATAATTTGGTTAAATATAAAAATGAAAAATATTTATACTTGGGCGGCTAATCCTGCAAAAAGAACTGTCACTGTAGATGATATTATAAAAGCTAAAGGAAAAAAAACTCTTACACAAGTAACTGCAAATAATTCATTAGAGGCAAAAGCAGCTGAAGAAGCTGGTTTTGACATGATAATAGGAAGTGCTTCAAATGTTAAGAAGGTTCGGGGAGGATCTAAATCTCTTTTTTATACAGCAGCACTTGAACTACATAATTATCCTACAGCCGAAGATGTGTTACGTGGTGCCTTTAAAGCTTTAGAGAATGGTGCTGATGCGGTTATGACTGCTAGAAGTATGGATGTTGTTACTATGCTTGCAAAAGAAGATGTTCCAGTTATGGGTCATTTAGGTTTAGTTCCTAGAAAATCAACATGGATTGGTGGATTAAGAGCTGTAGGTAAAACTGCTGATGAAGCATACGAATTATATAAAAAATTTAAACGTTTAGAAGATGCTGGGGCCTTTTCAGCCGAATGTGAAGTTATTCCTGAAAATATTATGGGGGAAATATCAAAAAGGACAAGTATTGTTACTGTATCTCTTGGATCTGGAAAAAAAGCCGATGTCATGTATCTCTTCATGAATGATATCTGTGGTGAGCAAGAAAAGTCCCCTAGACATGCAAAAGCTTATACAAATTTAAAAAAGATGAAAGATGAAATTGAAATCGAAAGAGTTAAAGCCTTAAAAGCATTTATTAAAGATAGTTTAGAGGGGAAGTTTCCTGGGCCTGAAAATTCAGTAAATGTTAGTGAAGAAATTCTAGAAAATTTTAAAAAGAAACTTTAATCTTTTTTAATAGGGATAGTCGGGTGTCTAGCTGTTGAAGTAACAATATTTTTCTTAAGCTGCATTTCTCTAAACACAATATATAAACCTGCGCCTATTATTATTATATTTCCGATATAATTATTTAGTGTTGGAATTTCAGAGAAAACAAAATAACCCACTAAAACCCCACCAAATATTTGTACATAAAGAATTGAGCCAAAAATAGCTCCGGGTAAATGTCTTGCTGCATTTACCACAAAAATTGTTGCAATTCCCCTCATTAAACCTGCAGCCCCATTTAACATTAAGTGGTCTAGAGAGACTGGCTTAAAAATAAATAAAGCAAAAACTCCTGTTAAAACAAGCATTAATATTTTTCCATAAATCAAAAATGAGAATAAATTTTCTTTAAAACCGTACTTTCTAACTATTAAATAACTTGCTGAAGCAAATATTGGGCAGAAAAGCGCTAAAAAAATATAATTATCATACTCTGTACCAAAAGGATTAATGGAAATTATTGCTCCAATAAAACCAATCAATATTGCTGTAAACCTTTTCCATCTTACCACCTCACCTAAAAAGAAAACTGATCCAATTGTAATCATTAAAGGTATCAAGAATACAATGCTGTACATCGTAACCATTGGTAATCGGTAAAAACCGGTGTAACCGAAAAATAATGCTAAAGCCATTGTTAAAGCTCTAAAAAAGTGAACTGTAAAATTAGCTTTTTTTAATTTTCTCCAACCATTTAAAGTTTGCGTGTATAAAACAATAGGAATTAAAGCGAACCAAGAATTTACAAAAATAATTTGAACAATTGAATAATCTGAACCTAAGTATTTAACAATTGAATCACTTCCTACAAATAGGCAATAAGCAAGGCATGCAAGAATAAAGTCTGTAAGGTAGACCCTTTCCGTAACTGATTTCATAAATTAATTTAATTTCTTAGAATAATCTTGCTTGGAATGTTTATAAACAGGTAAATAATATTTGAATGTATATCCCTTGTTTAATGATTTCATGTAAGCTTTGTTCCAAAGAGCGACCCATTGTTGGTAAGTTTTAACTTTGATATTTTCTTTTTTGGCACTTCTTACATAAAAACTTGGTAATGGCTCTCTCCCTGAACTTTGCCCAGCTTTATGAAATCTAATGTCCATACTTATCCTAATATTTTTTGAAACATTTGGAAGAGAACAGTGAATTAATCTTTTGTCTAAAATAATTATATCGCCAACATCAGCTTCAAGTGGAACCATTTTGCTATACTTATGGATAAGTTCTGAATTTTTTATTTCCACCTGACCTTTTGATCCGTGGTGGTGATTTAACAAACCTAGTTTATTACTTTTAGGTACAGCCAACATACAGCCGTTCTTAGCATTAGTTTTTGTAAATGGTATCCAGACTGTCACCAAGTCAGTTTTGAATCTTGCTTTTTTATTTATAGTTCCTTCATCTTGGTGCCATGGTGTTCTACCAATTAAACCATCCATAAAATTTTTACCTGAATTTATATTTGGTTCTTTCACCCTAAAAGTTTGAACTGGATTTGAAAAAATTTCTTTACCAATAATTTTCTCAACTACATTTAAAATTTTATCCGATTTAATTAAATTGAATATTGACTCAGGATTAAAATATTCAACATTTTCATGTTTTTTAAAGTTTTGTGGGGGTCTATTATTAAAAACTTTTTCAAAAGTTACCCCAGATTTTTTGGTTAATGCAAAATACTTATCCTGAAACTTTAATTTAAATAATCTCTTCGCTTCCTTCGTTGTAAAGTACTTTTCTATTAGTTTATCAGCTTTTGCTCCTAAATCATTAAGTACAGGCTTGATATCTTTTTGAAAATTAAGGATGTTTCTTATTCTTATGAAACCTTTGGCTTTTAGCTCTTTATTTATTTTGTTTTTCACAGTCTTAGAATCTTAATTTATTAATTGAAATCATATATCGTCCGTATTAAACTGCAAGTGCTTTTCTCATTTCTTCGTCATCCATTTTTTTACCTAAATAAGCCTCAATCACAGCATTATCATCCTTGATCTGGGTAGGGGTACCCTCTGCTATCTTTTCACCATGATCAAGAACTGTAACTTTACTACAGGTGTCCATAACCACTTTTAATATGTGCTCAATTATAATTAGTGTTAAGCCGTATTTTTCTTTTAACCGCATTAATATCTTCATCAAATTATCAACGTTCACTGGTGATAGACCTGCAGCAGGTTCGTCCAACATTAATAATTTTGGTTTTCCTGCAATAGCTCTAGCTAAAACAAGAAGTCTTCTTTGACCTCCTGATAGTTCACTTGCATTTAACTCTGCGTAGTCAGCCAAACCAACAAAAGAAAGAAGCTCCATCATTTCCTCTTTAATGGTTTTCTCTTGATCCCATATCTTTTTTCTACCAGTAACAGCATCAATAAAACTATATGGCACTAAAGTATGATAGCCTGACATTACGTTATTTATTACTGACATATCTTGATACAACCTCAGTAATTGAAATGTTCTAGCTAATCCAAGCTCTCCAACTTTGTGTGGAGGCTCATTAGTAATATCGTTACCATCAAACTCAATGTAGCTACCTGGATCTGGTTCATAAACACCAGATACTAAATTAAAAAAAGTACTTTTTCCTGAACCATTTGGTCCGATAATTCCTCTAATTTCGTTTGCTGGCAATTCAAAATCAACTTTATTTATAGCTTTTAATCCACCAAATGCTTTCATTAACTTTTTTGTTTTTAATAACATTATTTACTCGCTGCTCCTGTTTTGGTTTTAAATCTTCTATCAATAAAATATTTGTCAATAAATCCACCAATACCTTTAGGCATAAATAGAATTGTTAATACAATTGTTAATCCAAAAATAAATAATTGATACTCATAAAGTGGCCTTGTTAAATCATAAACAATCGTAATAATAATCGCTCCAATTATTCCTCCCCAAATATGACCCAAACCACCAAAAACAACCATGGCTAAGAAAGTTACCATTTCAATTACAGTATAATTGTTTGGATGAATATATCCTGGAGGTAAATGAGCGTATACTGCACCTGCACCTCCTGCAAACATTGCGCTTAAAACGAAAGCTAGCATTTTATGTTTTTTTACATTTATTCCTGATGCTGCTGCAGAAATCGGATCTTCTCTCACAGCCATAAAAGCTCTTCCAACTGACGATCTTAAAACACTAAATGAAAAATATATTGCTATCAGCATTATAGGCATTGCGATGTAATAATATTTATCAGGAGTATCAAAAGGTACTCCAAAAATCTCTGGTTGTGGTATATTTGAAATTCCATAAGTTGACATAAAAAAATCTCCGTTCTCGATAAACAATCGTATTGCTTCTCCACCACCAAGGGTAGCTAAGGCTAAATATGGACCTTCTAATCTAAAAGATGGAATCGCGAAAGCCACACCAAATAAACCAGCTATTAATATTGCTGCGGGCAAAGTTAACCACAAACCAGAACCTAAATATAAAAACATACATCCTGCGGTGTATGAACCGACTGCATATATCCCAACATGTCCTACAGTAACCTGACCGCAAAACCCTTTAACAATATTTAGTCCTGCAGCAACAATGATGTTGATACAAATTAAACTTGCTAAATGTGATTGATATAAATCTGTAAAAAAAACAGATGGTACTAACATTAAAATTATAAAAGCAATAACAAAACCTAGGAAAGGATATTGTCTTATAATTTCTTTAAATTTACCCATTATTTTATTGCCTTAAGATTAAAAAATGAGCGGTAGTAATTAAACTACCGCTCATAAATTTTAGTTATTAAAGACCAGCACTAGCGTTAAACGTAACTGTACCAGCTACTTTAGTCTTCCAGTTTTTACCACCTTTTGTGTACTCGATCATAACAGGTGTTCTGTTACCATCTCTACACTCAGGCGTACCAGCAGCACAGAAGCTGATTGGTCCTGAAGCTAAACCAGTAAAGTTAGTTATACCAGCAATAGAGTCTCTTACAGCTTTCCTATCAGATGCAAGATCACCGCTAAATCTTTTTTCTGCTTTTTCTAAAGCAGGTTTTAACATAGTTAATAAGTCCTCCATTTGAGAGAAGTCATGGCCAGGTACTACGCCATATCTACTTTTAATATGTTTAACAAACTTTTTAGCGATTGGTCTTGTGTCAGAAGCAGCGAAAGCAGCAGCATAAGATACACCAACAGCTGCTTTACCAGCGTTAGTTGGTACTTCTACTTTTGATGCTACAGAGTTTGCAACTCTAGCTACGCTCTTAGGTATTCCTACTTCGTAAGATTGAACTAAGCAACGAACTGTTTCATCTACTAAACCTGAACATACAAGTGCGTCTGGATTTGTTGCTTTAGCTTTTAATAAGTAAGATCTAAAGTCAGTTTCTTTTTCTCCAGCTTGCGCTTCATAAACAGGATCAACACCGTATTCATCTTTCACGTAAGCAATCATAGATTTAGAAAAGTCCATACTAGCTTGGTCCGGTACATAGATATGAGCTATCTTCGTACCAGCATTTTCTGCTGTGAACTTAGCTTGTACTATTTTGTAAAATCTAGATGAAACAGGAACTCTGAATATCCATTCACTTCCTGTTAATGTGATTTTTGAACTTGTTGAGTGCGGAATGATTTGTGGAACTTTAGCTTTAGAAATTACTGGTACCATTGGTAAAGTAACTGAACTACAGCTAGATCCGATTATAACGTGAACGTTATCTTGGTATGCAAGCTTCGTAGCATTTGCAACACCTTTCTCAGATTTACATTCATCATTGTAAAGTATCAAATCAACTTTTTTTCCGTTAATACCGCCAGAAGAATTCCACTCCGCAACAGTATCTTGAATTAACTCACCATGTTTATAGCCAACGTCAGATAGCATTCTAAATGAAACACCAATTTTGATGTCTTTAGCTTGTGCTACTGAAGTAACTAGTAAACTAACAGCGAGTAACAAACTTGAAAAAATTATATTTATTTTTTTCATGTTTCCCCCTTTTTTAATTTATATATCTTCGGCGTTTTTAATTGACGCCAAAGCATTAATTTAATTAAATGTATTAGATTAAATAAACAATTTTAAGTCAACAGCTATGCTCAAAATAAAAAATTTAGTTTCAGGCTACGGCTCAGTGCAAATATTAAATGGAGCCAATATGAAAGTAGACAATCAATCTATAGTTGCATTACTTGGCGGAAATGGGACAGGCAAGTCTACAATATTAAAAGCTTGCTCAGGAATAATTAGAACTTGGAAAGGAAGTATAAATTTTAATGGAGAAGACATTCAAAATTTACCGCCACACAACATTGTAGAAAAAGGTTTGGTTCAAGTCACTCAAGGAAAAGACGTTTTTCCTGCTATGACAGTTTTGGAAAATTTAAGATTAGGAGGTTTTACACTTAAATCAAAGCAAACATTAAATGATAATATAGAAAAAGTTTTTAATTATTTTCCAAGATTAAATGAAAGAAAAAGTCAGTTAGCTGCAACATTATCAGGTGGCGAATTACAAATGCTTTGTATTGGGAGAGGTTTAATGTCAAATCCTAAGATGATCATGCTTGATGAACCAAGTGCAGCGCTAGCACCGCAAATTGTTTTAGATATTTTTAAAAATATTAATAAAATAAGAAAAGATGGCCTAACAGTTTTAGTAGTAGAACAAAACGTTAGAATGGCTCTTTTGCTTGCAGATTACGGTTATGTAATAAAGGACGGAGTAATTAATGTTGAGGGAGAGTCTAAAAAATTGATGTACGACGAGTCTGTAAAAGATTCATATCTAGGTGGGGGAGGTACAACAGCAAATGTTTAAAGGTTTTAAACTTACAAGAAAACTTGAAAATACTTTGATGTTAGTTTTTACATTAATTTTTCTAGGATACATCAGTATGAGCCCAGATATGAACCTAGAGTCTCTTAAAGGTGTATTAATAATCGGTATCACTGTGGGAATAATTTACGGACTAGTAGCTGTAGGAATTTCTCTAATTTATACAGGACTAGATGTAGTTAATTTTTCACACGGAGAATTTTTCATGCTCGGAGCATTTACTGGTTTAACAGTTTATAATTTTCTAATCGATGGAGAATTAATTTACGCAATTTTTCCTGATGCTTACGGATGGGTAGGTTATGTAATTGGATTATTTTTTGCATTTGTTATCATGGGTCTTTTTGGTGTTTTAATAGAAAGAGTTTTTTTAAGACCATTAACAAAAAAAGGCGGTGGTTATACCGTTGCTGGAATGGGAATTATTATTTGTGGTTTTGGCTTATCAGTTGTCTTATTAAACTTAGCTTACATAATTTGGAATCCAACAGCACATCCTTTTCATGCAGATTTAGGATTACCAATTAATATAGGTGGCGTGACGTTGCCAATGACATATTTATGGATGTTGGTTACAGGATTTACTGTGGCAGGAGCTTTATATTTCTTTTTAAATAAAACTAAAATGGGCTTAGGTGTTCGAGCCGTAGCGCACTCAAAGGTAATCTCCAACTTAGTTGGAATTAACGTTCCTCTTTATATTTCGATTATATTTGGAATAGCATGTGCTCTTGCAGGATTAGCAGGAACTTTAGTTGGACCTACATATCAAGTAGTAGTTTATATGGGTTATATAATTTTATTAAAAGCTTTTGCATCTGCAGTTGTTGGAGGGTTCGGAAGTTTGCCAGGCGCAATCGTTGGCGGTTTCACCGTAGGTCTTTTTGAAACATCGTGTGCTTTTTTTATTTCTGGAAGTCATAAAGATGCTTACGCATTTTTATTGATGATAGTAGTCTTACTTATAAAACCAACTGGTTTCTTTGGCGTGCAAGTTAAAATGAAAGCATAAATGGTTAATAAAAATCTCAAAGTCGCTGTACTAGGCGCAGGCGCTATGGGCTGTCTCTTCGGAGGTTTGCTTGCAGAAAAAGGATTAAGTGTAGTTTTAATTGATGTGTGGAAAGACCATGTTGATGAGATAAATAATAAAGGTCTCAAAATGATGGGTCATGGTGGCGATAGAATTGTAAAAATCAAAGCAACAACTGATCCCAAAACCTTACAACCAGTTGATGCCATAATTATAATGTGTAAAGCAACCGCGTTAGAGAAAGCTCTTACAAATTCAAAAAATATAATAGGTGATAAAACTATGCTCATGTCTTTTCAAAATGGAATAGGACATGAAGAAATAATGCAAAATATAGCTGGAAAAGATAAAGTTTTGGGAGGATCAACTACTCAAGCATCAAGTATTCAAGGCCCGGGCATTATTCAAAATCATGCAAGTTTACCATCTTGGATTGGAGAGTATGATGGTGGGCACAGCCAAAGGGTAAAAGATCTTGCAGAAACATTTACATCACACGGTTTAGAAACTATTGCGGAAGAAGATATTAAAAGAAGAAAATGGATGAAATTATTTGCACTTACAGCGATAGGACCACTTTCTGCAATATTTGATCTTCACCACACTGATCTTTATATATCTAACAAAAATCAAAATATGTCACGAAATCTAGGCAAAGAAATAATCTTAGAGACAAGAGAAGTTGCTAAAGCAGATGGGGTAGATGTCAGTGAGAAAGACTGTCTTGAAATGTTTAATAGAATAGTAGATTCCAGACAAACTAATAAATCCTCAATGGCATTTGATGTATTGAAGAATAGAAAAACTGAAATAGATTTTATAAGTGGTGCTGTTTCAAAAATTGGAAAAAAACATGGGATCAAAACTCCTCTAAACGATCTCATGTATAATATTATTAAAATCAAAGAGGGAATGTATATCTAGACCCGTGTCTAAAGAAATAATCTGGAAACCATCAAAAGATCTAGTTGAAAATTCAAAACTAACAAAGTTTTTAAACTTTTCTAAAATTCAAGATTATAATGAGCTTGAGAAAAAAAGTCTGACAGACCCTGGTTGGCTTTGGGATAGTGTTATTAAATTTTCTGATTTAAAGTTCTTTAAACCCTATTCAAAAATTATAGATGAAAGTAAAGGTATCCCTTGGACTAGATGGTGCGTAGATGGAAAGACCAATATAGTTCTTAATTGCATTGATCGTCATAAAGACAAAGATTTTTTTAAGGGGACTTTTATTTTTTCAGAACGAGAGGATGGCACAGAAACTTCAATTACCTATGAAGAATTTAATAAAAGAATTTCGAAAGTAGGAAACACGTTAAAAAATAATGGTTTTAAAAAAGGCGATGTAATCGCACTTTATATGCCCCAATTTATCGAAACCTATATTGCTTATTTTTCTATTTTAAAAATAGGCTGTATCGTATTACCCCTTTTCTCTGGCTATGGTTCAAAAGCTGTAATTGAAAGATTAAATATTGCTAAAGCTAAAGGTATATTCACCGTAGAAAAAACTTTTAGAAAAGCTAAGGAAATTAGAATGTTTGATCAAATCAAAGGAGATCTTGATCAAGTTAAGTCATTAGAAAAAATATTTCTTCTAGGAAATGATAAAGGTAAAAAAATATTTAATTGGGAAAACTTTGACAATGTATCAGATAAATTAAAAACTGAAGAGATGAACACCGAGGATCCAGCTATTATTCATTTTACTTCAGGTACAACAGGAAAACCAAAAGGATGTGTTTATACCCACATAGGACTTGTAACTAAAATGGCTTTTGATGAAGGGATACTAGCTGACTTTAAACAAACAGATATGCACTTATGTATGGCAGATATGGGCTGGATGGTTGGTTCAAAATCAGCAACAATTGCATCTTCTCATGGTGCAAAAATGATTATTGCAGAAGGTGTTCCAGACTTTCCAGATGAATTGAGATTTTGGAAATTAATTGAAAAGTATAAAGTAACTTGGACTGAATTGTCCCCCGCACTAATAAGAAATCAAATGACAAAAGATAAAAAACTTTTTGAAAATTTGGATTTAAGTTCATTAAGGATTATTTGTACAGGTGGTGAACCATGGACAGAAAAACCTTGGAAGTGGTTATTTGAATTTATTGGTAAATCAAAAGTTCCTATAATGAATTCAGCTGGTGGAACTGAAGTATCTGGATCTATACTACATTGTTGCTTGCATAGACCTTTTAAGGTTGGTTCTTTTAATGCACCCATTCCTGGAATGAGCGCAGATATTGTAGATACAAAAGGCGAAAGAGTATCTGCTGATCAAATGGGAGAATTAGTAATGAGAAAATCATCAATAGGATTGACTAAAAGTTTATGGAATGATGATGAAAGATACATACAGAATTATTGGAAAGTTATAAAAAATGACTTATGGGTTCATGGTGATTTAGCTAGTAAGGATAAAGACGGCCACTGGTATCTTCACGGCAGGTCAGATGATACAATTAAAATTTCGGGTAAAAGAATTGGTCCATCAGAATTAGAAAGTGTAATTGTGAAAAGCGGTAAAGTTAAAGAGGTTGCGGCTGTTGGGATTCCAGATGAAGGAAAAGGATCTAAGATAATTTTATCTATAGTTCCTCTAGAAAGTGAAAAAAACCTTAAAGAAAACTTGTTTATTGATTTAATTATAAAAGATTTAGGAAAATCATTTAAGCCTGATAAAGTAATATTTGTTAAGGATTTACCTAAAACGAGAAATATGAAAATAATGAGGAGAGTAATAAAATCGTGTTTAACAAATGAGGACCCTGGTGATATTTCAACTTTATTAAATCCAGAGTCAGTAGAGGAAATAAAACAACATGCAATTTAAAGATATAATATATGAAGTTAAAAGTGATTATGCTCATGTAACTATAAATAGACCAAAAGTATTAAACGCGTTCACACCCGTTACTCTTCAAGAATTGAAAACTGCTTTAGATAGTGCTGAAAAAGATCAAAATGTTGGTGTAATTGTTTTATCTGGTGCTGGAGATAGAGCTTTTTGTGCAGGTGGAGATATGAACTGGGAAAGTTCAAAAGAATTTCAAGATCATGAATATGAATTTCATATCCACTTAACAAAATGTAGTAAACCAATTATTGCAAAAGTAGATGGATATGCAATCGGAGGAGGAAATCATATGGCTTACTTTTGTGATCTAACTATAGCAAGTGAAAATTCTATATTTGGACAGAACGGGCCAAGAGTTGGATCGCCAGCAGGAGGTGCTATCGTTGCTCACTCTGCGAATATTTTAGGTCATAAACGTGCAAGGGAAATGTGGATGACGTGCAAAAGGTATTCTGCAAAAGAGATGATGAATTGGGGATTGGTCAACTCTGTTGTAAAAAGAGAAAAATTAGATGAGGAAGTTAAAAAGTATGGGGATGAAATATTAAAAGGAGCTCCAACATGTTTGAAGATTTTAAAAGCTAGTTTTCGAAAACAATTTGATGAAATTTTAAAAATAACTCAAAAAAGTATGGTTGATGAAGTTGCTCCCGACTATTTTAAAACCGAAGAACAGTCAGAGGGTGCTAAGGCTTTTTTAGAGAAAAGAAAACCAAATTTTAAAAAATTTCGTTAATGAAAGTAAAATCAATCAAAGCAATCACTTTGAGTATGCCATTTAGTCATGGTGGGAAAAAAGTAATTTTTCATGGAAAAGAATGGAAAAGTTTAGAATTTAATTTAGTAAAAATTGAAACAGATAAAGGTATCACTGGTTGGGGTGAAGCCTTTGGTTATACAAGTTGGAAAGCAGTAAAAATTGCTGTTGAAGATATGGTAGCTCCTTTACTTATAGGAAAAGATATAAGCAATATTCCAGAGGTTCTTTTAACTCTTCAAAAGTCTTTACACTTATTTGGTAGATACGGAATTACAATGTTTGCAATATCTGGTGTTGAAATTGCATTATGGGATGCTTTAGGAAAAGAAAAAAATAAGCCAATCCATGAATTATTAGGAAAAAAAAATAAAGATTTATTTAAAGCCTACTCAAGTCTTTTTAGATATGGAGATCCAAAAATTGTAGAGCAAAAGTGTAAACAATCATTAGACGATGGCTATCAAGCAATTAAATTACATGAAATAGAAAATAATTGTATTGAAGCTGGAAGAAAGGCAACAGGCAATCTTCCTTTAATGTTAGATACTAATTGTCCATGGACATATGAAGAAACTATGGCCAAAAAAGATTTTTTAAAAAATTTGAAGCTTACTTGGTTAGAGGAACCTATATATCCACCAGAAGATTATGAAACTCTTGCTAAATTAAATAAAGAGCTTGGAACACCAATAGCATGTGGAGAGAATGCATGTACAGAATTCGAGTTTAAGTCAATGATCAAGCAAAAAGCTGTAACATATATTCAGCCGTCTGTAATTAAAGTTGGTGGTATTTACGAGATGTATAAAATTATACAACGTGCAGAAAAAAATAATATTTCTGTAATGCCTCATACCGCTTACTTTGGACCAGGTTTTCTTGCCACTCTTCAACTAGCATCCTTGATGAAAAAAGAAACATATATAGAGAGATTTTACCTTGATATTGATCAAGAGTTTTACCCAAATTTTAAAAAAGCCATGAATGGAAAATATAAATTACCCTCAGGTCCTGGCTTAGGTATTGACTTAGACTATAAAAGGTTAAGTAAATATGAAATATAGATCAGTTTTATTTGTTCCTGGTCATGAGGAAAAAAAAATAAAAAAAGCATATACTTTAGATGCTGATTTAGTTGTAATTGATTTAGAGTCTACAGTTCCTGATAACGAAAAACAAAATGCCAGGAAAATTATTAGAAATTGTAAAGTAGATAAAAAAAAAACTTATATCAGGATTAATAATATTGAAGATTTAGATTTTGTAGTCGAAGAGGAATTTATTGGTATTTTTCTCCCTTTTACCGAAAGTAGAGAACAGCTTTTAAATATTGATAAAATTCTAAAATCAAATGAAAAGCTTAAAACAGATATAATTCCAATTATAGAAAGTGAAAAGGGAATTCAAAACCTTAAGGAAATTTGTGAGTTTAAAGAAAGGATAAAAGTTATCTCTTTCGGATCACATGATTTAGCTAAGTCTATTAATCTTAAAGTATCCGATGATGAAAATGAAATTCTCAATTATAGAAAACTTATAGTTTCACACTCAAAAGACCCTATTGATACTTCATATCTTAATTTTAAAGATTTAAAAGGTTTTGAGAAGTCTTGTAATGTAGCTAAGAGAGTCGGGTTTGCTGGAAAAGCTTGTATCCACCCAGGACAAGTTGATATATCAAATAAAATATTTTAATGAAAAATAAAACCAAAATAGCTGTTGTTGGCATTGGATTAATGGGTAGCCAACACCTAAAAGCGATTAAAAATTCTCAAAAGGCTGTTTTACATTCGATAGTAGATATTAATGAACGGTCAAGACTACACGCCAAAAAATTTAAAGTTCCATTTTACAAAAACTCATCAGCATTAATTAAAAATAACAAACCTGATGCTGTAATTGTTGCAACACCAAATCAATTTCATGAAAAGCACACAATTAGTTTTTTAAATGCAAAAATTCCTGTCCTATTAGAAAAACCGATCTCAAGTAATATTCAAAAGGCGAAAAAAATAATTGCATCTTCAAGAAAAAACAAAACACATTTGCTTATTGGTTATCATAGAAGACACAATGCAATTTCAACAAAAGTTAAGAGTAAAATTTCTAAAGGTAAATTAGGAAAAATTGTATCAGTCAACGTGATGTGCTGGTTATATAAAAACAAAGAATGGTTTAAAGAGAAATGGAGAGTAAAAAAGGGCGGGGGTCCTTTGGGTATAAATCTCGTTCATGATATCGATTTAATTTGTTATTTGTTAGGACCTATTGAATATGTGCAAGCATCATCTTCAAATAAAATCAGAAAATATGATGTTGAAGATACAGCAGTAGTAAATTTTATTTTTAAATCAGGAGCATTAGGCACTTTGAGTGTTTCTGACACAATAGTATCACCTTGGAGTTATGAATTAACAGCAGGCGAAAATCCTGCTTATCCGATTACCAATCAATCTGCTTACTACATTGGTGGTACAAAAAGCTCGATACAATTTCCAAATTATAAAGAGTGGTACAACAAACAAGAGAGAAGTTGGTGGAAGCCAATATTACATAAAGATGAAAGTACAAGAGAAAGCAGGTATACACTTACAAATCAGATTAATCATTTATGTGATGTTGTGAATAAAAAAGCAAAACCTAAAATTACCGGAGAAGATGGTTTGATATCACTTAAAATATTTGCAGCAATAATTAAAAGTTCAAAAACAGGGAAAAAAGTTAAAATTAAATAAAATCTAAATTTATTTTTCCTAATGATCTAAAGTCAACTTTTAGCTTATCTCCTTTATTCACTTTAAAAGGCTGTATAACCGAACCAGTCATAAACCAATCACCCTTTTTAAAAGTTACAGGATCATCTTTAAACTCATCAATTATACATTTTATTGCTAGTTGAGGACCAGCTCGTTTTTCTCCTTTAAAAAAAGGTTCTGTTACTTTTCCATTTAAATTGATTTCAACTTGAATAGAATCTAAGTCAATTTTATCGAGATTTTGTATTTTGTCTCCAACAATTACTGCTCCAGCTCCACCATTATCTGCAATATTTAAATTCATCATTCCAACTGGATTTAAACCTTTTTTAGAATCCGAATGAACTCTTGTAGATACAAGTTCTAAAGCTATATAAGCCTCGTAGTTTCCTGTTTTGTTTTCAGCACCAGGTATCATTTTTGTATCCTCTAAAAATTTTAAACAAAATTCACATTCAAGAATACAATCAGGTACTTTACTGTATTCAATTTTCGATGGGTTCATCAAAACTGTTTCATCAATAATTTTTCCAATCATAGGACCTTCGACTTTTGCACCTTCTTGTAAATTCTTTGATACTAATCCAATTTTCCAACCAACTGTTTTTTTCTTTAATACAGCGTGGAATTGTTTTTGAATTGCGTGAGAATCTTCTCTATTTTTTGGAAGTTCATCTGATTTAAGTTGAATTAAATCTCTTTTTATCCATGCATCTGCTAATTTTTCTGCTAATGTACTCATACCCTATAAGTAATCACATGAAGCTTAAATTTGAAAGTGGAAAATTTGCAACACCCTCTCTAGAAGATGTGAGAAAAGCTTTATTAACTGGTCTCAAGGAGAATTACGAACAAGTAAATATCGAAGTTGTTGACTGTCCAAACTTAAAAGATTGGGGTTGTCCATCTGAAGGAATTTCAGGAAATGAAAAGATAATAGATGTTGGCGGGGAACCTTATATGCATGATATAAGATTTATTGGCACAGAATTTGATTATGAGGAAATTGCAAAAAAAATTGGTTCGGAAAAATCATATGCTTTGGGTGCTGGCTCAGGAGCCATGTCTTGTTTACAGGGACACTGTGGTGAGCTGGTTATTAATGAAAATTTTATTACCTCAGAGTCAAAATCTGTAATCGCTAGAGTTGGAAAAAATAAAGAGTGTATAGTTACTAAATACACTGCAAAAAAGCATGGAGGTTTATCAAATATTTATTACTCAGATGGAAAAAAAGGAAAGGTAATTCAAATAAAAATTAAAAAAAGAACTGGTAAGCAAGGGTCTTTATCTCAAGCAATGAGAAATTCGTTACAAACCTACCTCCCAGTAAAGGGGAACAGCCATGTAGCTTTAGCAGGCGTCATTAGAATTCTTAATGGAAAAATAAAATCACACGTTCAACCAGATTATGATGATATTAAAATAGATTATTATGATCCAGATCAAATGAAATGTATAAAAGATTTTTTACAATTCTATGAGCCTGTAGGACCAGAGCTACAATGTTATTCAGTTCTTTGGACAGGAGACCCTACTGGTGGGAATTTAAATCTTAGAGAGTCGGGCGAGCATACTCATTTTCATTCTTATAAACATTTTAAGGATGCTGGACATTATCACTTTGATGTTACCCCTGAAGAAATTAATTATGTTGGATATTTTAATATTCCAAAAGAAGTACATAGGGTTAATAATATTTATAAGGAATTATCTCAAAAAAAGTAATCTAATTATTAATCCAAAATTAAAGTCGAATAATTGGTTGCGGGGGAAGGATTTGAACCTTCGACCTTCAGGTTATGAGCCTGACGAGCTACCAGACTGCTCCACCCCGCGATAATATTTTTACAAACGCTTTAGGTTGACAGCTTGTAATTTACCTTTTTCCTCTTTTATTTCAAACTCTATTTCTTGATTTTCTTTGAGAACTCTTAATTTTGATTTTTCTAATGATGTTACATGTAAGAAAATATCTTTTTCACTATCATTATCTTTAATAAATCCATAACCCTTTTTAGAGTCAAACCATTTTACTTTACCTGTGGGCATATTCTTAATTACTAGGCTTTTTTATAACCTATTTCTTAGACGCTGAAATTTCTTTGCTCTTTTGATGTTTTCGAGACGAATTCTCTTTTTTTTCTCAGAAGGTTTTTCGTAAATACTTTTCATTTTTATAATTTTAAAGAAACCTTCCTTTTGCAATCTTCTTTTAAGAACTCTTATTGCTTGCTCTACATTATTATCTTTAACGTCTATTTTAATAAATCCTCCATTAATAAATTAGGGCAGTAGTTAACACGTTGGAATGTCATTGTCTACACAGGATTTAGTATGGTCTCTTCGGAATATTACTTTCAAATTCAGATCTATATTTTTTTAGTTTTTGACTAATTTTAGGATATTTACGACTTAAAATAGCAATTGCGAATAATGCTGAGTTTTTGGCTCCAGCTTTTCCAATAGCTAAAGTTGCAACAGGAACACCAGCAGGCATTTGCACAGTCGAGTAAAGACTATCCACCCCATTTGTTACACTTGGCATTGGTACACCTAACACAGGTATTGTTGTTAAAGCGGCAGTAACTCCTGCTAAATGTGCTGCTCCACCAGCCGCCGCAATTATTACCTCATAATTTTTTTTTTCAGCTTCAGAAATAAATCTTTCTAATCTTTTTGGAGTTCTGTGAGCAGAGATGACTCTAACGTCATGATTAATTCCAAATTCTTTGAAAATTTCACTGCAGTGTTCCATAACACCTTTCCAATCAGATTTACTACCCATGATAATACCGACTGTTGGATTATTATTGATTTTGCTCATTTGTATTTTCCTCAACTTTTTTTTCTTCTAATTTAGCCTTTTCTAAAGCCTTCGCCTCTTTTTCTTTCAGCTTTTTCTCTCTCATCACTCTTCTATTAGCTTTATCAACGGCTTTTTCAAAAATTGTTTGACTACAGAGTCCAAGTATTACTGGATCTTTAGGTGTTAAGCTTGATAAATTCCAATAAGTCCTTTTTCTTATTAATGAGACCGTTCCCTTTGTGCTTCCAACAATTTTTGCTATTTGACCATCAGTAAGTTGTGAAAAATTTTTGACTAACCAAAGTATAGAGTCGGGCCTATCTTTTCTTTTTGAAAGCGGTGTATATTTGACTTTTTTTCTTTCCGTTGAAACTACAACTTCTTCATTCTTTTTATTAATTTTTAAATCTCTTTTATCGTCTTTTGAACAAACATCAATCTCATCCCGAGTTAGTTGTCCTGCTAAAATAGGGTTATAGGCTTTTATACCTTTTGCTACATCTCCATCTGCTATTCCTTTCACCTCTAATTCATGTAACCTGCAAAAGTTAGCGATTTGTTTAAAACTTAATGTTGTATTTTGAACAAGCCAAACAGCCGTAGCTTTTGGCATAAATGGACCATCTTGCATAATTTATTTTTTTTCTTTCCTTAAATTACTAAATTTTTTGTTGTATTTACTTACTCTTCCCTTGTCTAAAATTTTTTGGCTTCCACCAGTCCAAGCTGCGTGTGATTTAGGGTCAATATCTAATTTTAAAGTATCACCCTCTTTACCCCATGTAGACATAGTTTCAAATTTTGAGCCATCAGTCATAACCACATTTATTTTATGATAGTTTGGGTGAATTTTTTTTTTCATGCAAAAGTTTTTATAACAATATTCTTAATGGCTCAACAAATTTTTACAGTAAATTTCTCAATTCTTTATGGATTTTTGAATTAGTAGCAATAATATCAATTTTTTTTTCCAAAAAGCCGTTGCCGTTCAAGCTCTCAACAAATCCTCCAGACTCCTTAACAAGAATCAAACCAGCAGCAATATCCCAGTAATTAATCTCTCTGTGCCAATATCCATCATATCTTCCTGAGGCAACATAGGCAATATCTAAAGCAGCGCTACCAGATTTTCTTACATGAGAATTTACCTCTACAGAAATTTTTTGATATTCTTCAAAAATAAATTCTCTTTTTTTACTATTCACCTTTGGACCACCAGTAACCAAGCAACTATTCTTAAAATCAGATTTATTAGAAACTCTTATTCTTGAATTATTTAAGTACGCTCCATTACCTTTTTCAGCAAAGAACATTTCATTTTTAATAGGATCAAAAATTATGCCAGAAATAATCTCTGATTTTTCCTCATAGGCTATAGAAATTGCAAAGTGTGGAAGACCATTTAAAAAATTAAAAGTACCATCGATAGGGTCAATTACCCATTTTTTGTCCTTAGTTTTTCCTTCAACCAATCCTGTCTCTTCACTTAAAATTGAATAACCTGATTTTTCTAATTCATTTATTATTATTTTTTCTACACGTTTATCTGATGCAGTCACAAAATCTCCTGGACCTTTTTCTGATACTTGTAATTTTTCTACTTCCCCGAAATCCCTTATTAAAACTTTTGATGCCTTTAGGCAGGCTTTTTGCATTAAATTAAATTGTGGGGAATTTATTTTCATTAATTTACTTTTTTTACATATTCTAAACTTCTTGTATCCAATATTATTTTATTACCCTCTTCTATAAAAGGAGGAACCATAATATCTATACCGTTTTTAAGTTTTGCTGGCTTGTAAGATGAAGCTGCAGTTTGACCTTTAACCACTCCTTCTGTACTTTCAATTTCACACTCAATATTAGTAGGCAAATCTACAGTTAAAGGATTTTCTTCTAAGAAAGAAATTGTTACTTTTAAATTCTCTGTTAAAAGTTTTAGTTTTTCACCTAATAAATCTTTTTTAATAGAAATCTGCTCAAAGTTATCTGGATCCATAAAAAAACACCCGTTATCATCTGAATACAAAAAATTAAATTCTTTTTCTTCAAGTTGAGCACGTTCTACATTTTCACTCGATCTGAATCTTTGATTTAGCTTTGTTCCTTTGGTTAAACTTTTAAGTTCAACTTGATTAAATGCTCCACCTTTTCCAGGTTTAACATGCTGAGCTTTTAGCACGGTCCAATGATCATTATTATGTTCAATAATCATTCCAGGTTTAATTTCGTTTCCTTGTATTTTCATTCTAGTTAAATAGTTTAATAACTTCTTTCGGTTTTAAGCGAGGGTTATTCCAAATAAAACTTGATATTGCAAGGTAATTAACTCCTAATTTTAATAAACTTTTAGAGTTTTTATTATTTATCCCACCAATAGCAACAATAGGTAAAGCAGTTCTTCTTTTAGTCCATCTTATTAATTTTTTTTCTGCCTTTTTTGCGTTCGGTTTGAGTTTAGATTTGAAAAAAGATCCCAAAGCTAAATAATTTGGTTTTTCTTTAATAGCATTTAAAATTAATTTTTTTGAACCATGACATGTAACCCCTATAATTTTTCTCTTTTTTAAAATTGTTTTTGCTTCTTTTATTGAACCATCTGATTGACCTAAGTGACAGCCATCAGAATTAAGTTTTTTGGCAATATCAACAGAATCGTTTACTATTAATTTAACTTTATTCTTTTCCGTAATTTTTTTTATTTTTTTACCAATTTTTAAAATACTTGGAAAAGAATAGTTCTTAAGCCTTAATTGGAAATATTTGACTTTATTCGTAGAAAGAACTTCTTCCAAATCTTTGTAGAAGTTTATTTTGATTTTGTTTGGGGATATTAAATATAAAAATCTTTTCAATTTTAAGCAGCAAAATTTTGCTCGTTCTTCTCTTCCCATTTCGCCTCTGTCGAGGCACCATTCATTTTAGCTCTATGATCGAAAACTTTTTGAATACTTTTTACGTCATTCATTGATTTTGCCCATGTTTTGAGAGCAGATTGTTGTAAAGCTCTACCATAAGAAAAAGTAAAATTAAAATTTGTATCATTAATCTTATTTATTGCATTTAAATTTTTTGTTGCCTCAATTTCGCTTTGTCCTCCAGATAGAAACGCAACACCCGGAACTTCTTTGGGCATAGTTTTTTTTAAACAATCAAGTGTTTTGCTAGCAATTTCATCTGTAGAAGCTTTTTGTTTGTAATTTGCACCAGGAAGTATCATGTTTGGTTTTAAAACTATTCCTTTAAGATTTACATTATTTATTTTTAATTCATTGAAACATTCAATTAAAACCTGACTAGTAACTTCATAACATCTATCAATTGTATGACTCCCATCCATTAAGACTTCTGGCTCAACTATTGGTACCATTTTTGCTTCTTGAACTATTGCAGCATATCTTGCTAATGCATGAGCATTCGCTTTAATACATTGCTCGCTTGGATATTTAGATGAAATCGAGTACACAGCTCTCCATTTTGCAAACCTTGCGCCCAACTTATAATATTCTTCCATTCTTTCTCTTAAACCGTCAAGTCCCTCAGTTATTTTTTCATCATCTGAACCAGCAAGAAGTTTTGCTCCCTTGTCAACTTTTATGCCTGGTATAGATCCACTTTTTTTAATTAATTCAGGGATTAAAATTCCTTTGCTTGAAGTTTGCCTTATTGTTTCATCATATAAAATTACCCCACTTATAGATGTTTTCATGGAGTCCGATGTAAATAATGTTTCTCTAAAATGTAGTCTATTTTTTTCATTAGACTCTACATTTACACTTTTTAATCTTTTACTCATTGTTCCTGTGCTTTCGTCAGCAGCAAGAATTCCTTTGCCTTTTGTAACCATTAATTTTGCTATTTCTTCTATTGTCATAAATTAATTTGTTAATACTTTTACACCAGGGAGCTGCTTCCCTTCAAGAGACTCCAAAAAGGCACCACCAGCTGTTGATAAATGGGTAAAAAGTTTTTGATAATCCGTATTTTTAATTGCAGCTAATGTATCTCCACCACCAACAATTGAAATTAGAGATTTCGATTGAGAGTTTTCGCCAATCTTTTTGGCGATCGCGATAGTTCCGCTCGAAAAATCTTTATTTTCAAAATATCCTGCTGGTCCATTCCAAAAAACAGTTTTCGAGTTTTCTACAGTTTTATTTATTAGATCAACTGTTTTTTTTCCGATATCTAAAACCATATCTTCTGAAGTTATTTCGTTAATGGACTTTAGTTTTGGTCTGCCATTTAAATTATTTGAAACAATACAATCTAAAGGAATAATAATATTACAATTGTTTTTTCCTGCAGAAGTATAAATATCTTCAATTATTTTTTCTGTACCTTTTTCCAAAAGAGACAAACCAACATTAAAACCTTTAAATTTTAAAAAATTATTAGCCATTGCCCCAACAATTATTAGATTATTTACATTTTGAATTAAGTTTAAAAGTACATTGATTTTGGTAGAAACTTTTGAGCCACCAATTATAGAAGTTACAGGTTCTTTCTTATTTTTTAAAATTAGATTAATTGATTGGATTTCTTTTTCTAATAGTGGACCACCATAACTATCAATATATTTAGTTATCTTATGTAAGGACGCTTGTTTTCTATGTGAACAAGAAAAAGCTTCATTAATATAAAAATCTCCTAACTTAGATAAATTTTTTGCAAAATTTTCATCATCATTTTCCTCTTCCTTAAAAAAACGAATATTTTCGATAAGCAAAACCTCTCCAGGTGTTAAATTTTTAGAGGCGTTCACAGCATCATTATTTATTTCACCTTGATAGAATGAGATATTTCCTAAAAGATTTTTTCGTAAATAATCATATATTGGTTTTAATGACATTTCTTTCACTATCTTTCCTTTAGGTCTTCCGAGATGTGAAATAATAATAATTTTGGCTTTTTTCTCAATTAATTTATTTATAAATGGTTCAATAATTTTTATTCTAGTATTATCCTCTATTCTAAAATTATTAATTGGAACATTGAGATCTAGCCTTACAATAATACGCTTATTGCTTACTTTTAAATCCTCTGAAAAAATTTTTAAATTAGACATTTGTCCAATTCTTTTTAAACATTTTTACTTACTATCTTGACAACTTCATCGCTAGTTAAATTAAATAGTTTGTAAACTTCTTTATAAGGACCACTTTTGCCAAAGGTTGTCATACCAAGGGTTACACCATTTTTACCTACAATATTTTTCCATCCTGATTTGCTAGATGCCTCTATTGAGACCTTAAAGGTATTTTCACCTAAGATTTCTTTTTTATAGTTATCACTCTGTTTTTCAAAAATGTCAAAACAAGGTACAGATACTACTTTCGAGTTTATATTAATTTTTTTGAGTTTATCGAAAGCCTCTAACGCAATCTCAACTTCTGAGCCGGATGCTATTAAAGTTACCTTAGTACCATTCGCATCACCTTTTAAAACATAAGCACCTTTAGCACACATGTTTTCTCCAGATTTATGTTCACTTATGTAAGGTAATTTTTGTCTTGATAGAGCTATTGCGCTAGGATTATTTTTACTTTTTAATGCAATTTCCCAACACTCAATTGTTTCGTTTATATCTGCTGGTCTAAAAACATTTAGATTTGGAATAGATCGCAAACTTTCTAATTGTTCTATTGGTTGATGAGTTGGCCCATCTTCACCTAAACCTATAGAGTCGTGTGAAAAAATATAAATAACTCGTAAATTCATAATTGCAGATAACCTCAAAGAAGGTTTCAAGTAGTCAGAAAAAATTAAAAAAGTTCCTCCAAATGGTATTAAACCCCCATAAAGTGCTAAACCATTCATAGCCGCGCCCATTGCATGCTCTCTTACACCATAGTGAATATAATTTCCGGAAAAATTTTTTGAATTTATTATTTTTGATTTTTCAGTTTTGGTGTTATTTGATCCACTAAGATCTGCAGAACCACCAATTAATTCTGGCAAAGTATTTGTGAGAGTTTCTATAACTGTTGATGAACATTGTCTTGTGGCCATTTTCGGCTTAGTTTGAAAAAACTTTAGTTTTTCGTCACCCATTATCTTATCTAAATTTAAACTTAATTCACCCTTGATTATTCTATCTAACTCACTTTTTATTTTAGGTTTTTTTTCCAAATTAATTTTCCATTTTTTTTCTAATTCTTCTCCTTTATTTCCTATTTCTCTCCACGAATTCAGAACATTTTCTGGAATCTCAAACGGCTGATATTTCCAGCCAAGTTTTTTTCTAACTAACTTTATTTCATCTTCTCCTAATGGAGCTCCATGTGAAGATGCCTTTCCAGACTTATTTGGAGATCCGAATCCAATAATTGTTTTACAAGATATAATTGTTGGTTTTTTTGAATTATTAGCTTTTTTTATAGCCTTAGCTATTTGCTTGTAGTTATGACCATTAATTTCTTGAAAAGACCAGCCGTACCCCTCAAATCTTTTTTTGTAATTATCTGAAACACTTAGAGAAGTTGATCCATCAATCGAAATTTTGTTATTATCGAAAAATACAATTAAATTTTTTAAATTTAAATGTCCAGCTAAACTCATCGACTCATGGCTAATTCCTTCCATAAGATCTCCATCACTAGCGATTACATAAGTTTTATTGTTTATAATGTTTGAACCAAGTCTTTTTTGAAGAATTTCTTGAGCGATAGCCATACCAACTGAGTTTCCCAAACCTTGTCCTAATGGACCTGTTGTAGTTTCGATACCAGAGTCAAACTCATATTCAGGGTGACCAGCACATATTGAATTTATTTGTCTAAAATTTTTTATATCCTCTAATTGAATTTTTTTATAACCAGTTAAGTATAGAAGAGAATACAAAAGCATTGAGCCATGACCTGCTGACAAAATAAATCTATCCCTGTTTATCCAGCTAGGATTTTTTGGGTTAAACCGCAGGTAGTATTTAAATAAAGTCGTTGCAACGTCCGCCATGCCCATAGGCATTCCAGGATGCCCAGAATTGGCTTTTTGAACAGCATCAATTGACAAAAACCTTATAGCGTTTGATAATTCTTTTAATTTTGGATCCACTTATCAATACGTATATAGACTCCAATTAATGATATCAATAATATGATATAAATAAAAAATTATTTGATGGAAAATTTGTATAGTAAAGAACAAAGACTAGAAACCGCTTTAGAAAAATTAAAGAACTTGAGCAATTCTTTTTCAAATGGAGACAGTGACATAAATAGTCTCAGTGTGGAAAAGAATCAATTACAAAGCGAAAAAGATCAAATAGAGAGAAAATATAATCAACTTTTATCTGAGTATGATACCCTTAAAAAAAAATTAGAAGAAATGCAAAAAGAAAATAGCAAAAATCAAAAAATTCATGACCAATTTAATCAAGATATTGATGAGTTAGGTAGGGAGACAGAGTCTTTAGTAGAGGAAATTGATAAATGGCAAACGTAAATATTAAATTTAATAATAAAGATTATTTATTATCATGTGATGATGGTCAAGAAGAAGACCTCAAAACTTTGACAAAATTTTTAGACAAGAAGTATTCAAGTTTAAAAGACAAACTAGGAAACATTGGTGAGAATAAATTGCTTTTAATTACATCTATTCAAGTTATAGATGAATACTTTGATTTAAAACAAAGGGTTCAGTCACAAAAAGAAAATTTTGAAAATTTATCAAAAAAATTTAAAGAGATGAGATCTCTTGCCATAGATTACAAGGGTGGAAAAGATAAAGAAATATCAAATTTAAATTCTGAATTAGATAAATTTAAGAAAATGGTGGAAGAAAGTCAGGGAATTTATGAAAAAATGCTTGAAAAAACTACTAAATCCCTTGAGGAAATTATAAAAAATTCCGAAAATAGTTCAAAAGTACAGTAAATGCTTTCCAAAGAAATACTTAGAAAGAAATTTTCTTTGATAAGGAAAAAGAGGTATTTTGAAGTGAAGCAGAATTTCTTTTCACCAATATTAAAGATAATTAAAACAAAAAATCTTAGAAATATTGCTTGTTATTACCCTTCTAACAATGAATTAAGCACTTTGAAACTGTTTGAATTATTAAATAGTAATAAAAGAATTTCAATACTTCTACCGTGTATTTCAAAAGGATCGATGAAATTTGTAAAATGGAATTTACAAGAGCCCTTAAAAGTAAACAACTTTGGTTTTTTAGAGCCTATTCAAACATCTAAAATTTTAAAGCCCGATTTGATAGTGGCGCCATTACTTGCATTTGATAAATCAAAAAATAGACTAGGATATGGAAAGGGTTTTTACGATAAATTTTTAAAAAAAAATAAAAAAACTATAACTATTGGGATTGCTTTTTCTTTTCAAAAATATAATAAAATTAAAACTTCAAATTATGATATCAAACTAAATTATATTTTAACCGATAAGGGAATTTTTTAATTTTTATGAAAATACTTATACTAGGTGATATAATGGGCCCTTCTGGAATGAGAGCTATAAAAGAAAGGTTACCAGAATTAATAAAAGATAAAGAGGTAGACTTTGTTATTGTTAATGGTGAGAACGCTGCTGACGATGGAGTGGGTATTAGCAAAAAAAATTTAGATGAAATTCTTGCTGCAGGGGCAGATGTAATAACATCTGGAAATCATATCTGGGATCAAAAAGAAACAACAGAATTTATCAAAAGTGAAAAAAGATTACTTAGACCAGAAAATTCATTAAAGCCAGTTCCTGGAGAAGGTTACGGTATTTTTAAATCTAGAAATAATAAAAAAGTTGCAGTTTTAAATTTAATGGCAAATGTTTTTATGAAAAAAAGTGAAGATGTTTTTGAAACCGCAAAACAATTTATTAAAAAAATTAAACTTAAGGATAATGCTGATTTTATAGTAATAGATGTCCATGGAGAAACTACTAGCGAAAAAATGGCTATGGCATACTTATTTGATGGTAAAGCTACTGCTTTAATAGGAACTCATACTCATGTTCCAACTTCAGATAACCGAATTATGGAAAAAGGAACAGCATACCAAACTGATATAGGAATGTGTGGAGACTATAACTCTGTTATTGGAATGAATAGAGACAACTCACTAAATAAATTTTTAAAAGAAAGCTCAACAAAAAAACATTTTCCAGCTCTAGGGAAAGCAACTATCTCTGGAGTTCTTGTTACGGCTGATGAAAAAACCGGTTTAGCTTTAAAAATTCAACAAATTATCTTAGGCGGGGCCTTACAAGAAAGATTTTAAAAGTATGGCAGGTCACTCACATTGGGCAGGGATAAAACATAAAAAAGGAAGACAAGATAAGATAAGATCAAAAATATTTTCTAAAATATCTAGAGAAATTACTGTTGCTGCTAAACTTGGTTCAAAAGACCCTCAATCTAATCCTAGATTAAGAACAGCCATCGAGTTAGCGAAAGATGCCAATATGCCAAAGGATAATATTAATAGAGCAATAAATAAATCAGAAATTGACAAGGAAAAAAATTACGAAAGTTTAAGATACGAGGGATTTGGTCCAAAAAATATTGCTTTAATAATTGAAACTCTAACTGAAAATAAAAACAGAACTGCCGGGAGCATAAGAACAATTTTACAAAAACATGGTGGAAACCTTGGAAGTTCAGGATCGACCACACACTATTTTGATAATTGTGGCATTATTCAATTTGCAAAACAAAATATTTCAGATGAAGAAGCTTTCGAACTTGCTATTAATGCTGGATCAAATGATTGTGTGACCTTAGATAATTATCACGAAATAATTACAAAAAAAGAGGATTTTTATAAGGTAAAAAATACAATAATAAATTCTGTTAAAACTTTAATCTATTCTGGAATAGAGTGGAGACCAAACAATTTTATTGATATATCTAAGGAAGAATCAACGGACTTTGAAAATATGCTTGAACAGTTACATGAGGACGACGATATTCAAAAAGTTTTTCATAATTGTAAACCTGCATAGCGTGTATATATAATGAGAATCATTGGAATCGATCCTGGATTAAGTGGCGGAATTGCAATTTTAGATGACCTCAAAATTTATGATATTTTTGACATGCCAATAATGTCAGAAGGCAAAAAAAATAAGAATCAGTTAAATAGTGCCCAGTTAGTTAACATTTTAAACAAACATGTTTTAAAAAAAGAAAACACTTTTGTAATAGTTGAGCAAGTAAGTGCTATGCCAGGCCAGGGAGTTACCAGCATGTTTAATTTTGGTCAAACTTTTGGATCTATAAAAGGTATTTGTGCTGCTTTGGGACTTCCAATTTTCTATGTTAGACCAGCAAAATGGAAAAAACATTTTGAACTTATTAACTCGTCAAAAGATGCAAGTAGGACAAAAGTTATTGAAATGTATCCGTCTATATCCTCAAGACTTACAAAGAAAAAAGATGTAAATAAAGCTGATGCAATTTTGATAGCTAGGTATTTTAGAGATTGCCACTCCCAATTTAATAATTAATCAATGTTTTCATAACTTTTGTGCCAAATTGATGACACAATCTATACGTAATTAACATCAATGGAACAAGAAATTGCAACTCAAGCTGTTGGATTAGGTGGAGCGACAGATTTTTCACTATGGAAACTTTTTTTACGTGCAGACTTTGTTGTTAAAGCGGTAATATTAATTCTTATTGCCAGTTCAATTTTTTCATGGGCATTAATTTTTGATAAGATAAGATTGTTTAGAAGAATTGATACTTCAACAAAATCTTTTGAAGACAAATTTTGGAAATCAAAATCCGCAGAAGCTTTTTATAAAAACTTACCACAAAAATCTGATGACCCCCTCACAATAATTTTTAAATCTGCAATGAATGAAGTAATTAAAACAAGATCAAAATCAACAGCAGTTCAAAGTGCAAGAGTTGAAAGAGTAATGGAAGTATCTATCGATAATCAATTAAAAAATATTGAGAAAAATTTTACATATCTAGCTACTATAGGTTCAACCGCTCCTTTCATAGGATTATTCGGAACAGTTTGGGGAATTATGAATTCATTTCAATCAATAGCAATTTCAAGAAATACCAGCTTAGCAATAGTAGCTCCTGGAATTGCAGAGGCTCTATTTGCAACCGCTCTTGGTTTACTTGCAGCAATACCAGCAGTAATTGCATATAATAAATTTAATAGTGACTCACAAAGATATTTTGCAAGAGTTGATAACTTTTCAAAAAGATTTTTATCTATAATTTAATTTTTTATGGCTTTTATAATTAACCGCTCAAAAAAAGAACCCATGAGCGAAATAAACGTAACACCATTCGTAGATGTAATGCTTGTGCTCTTAATAATATTTATGGTAACCGCACCATTACTCACAGTTGGAGTTCAAGTTGATTTACCAGAATCGGCAGCAGACTCTTTACCTGATGACCAGGAGCCACTTACTATCTCAATCAACTCAAAGGGTGAATTATTTATTCAAGAACACAAAGTTACTTTTGAGAAGGTTGTACCGAAATTATTAGCTATATCAAAAAATAGAACTGATACTAGAATTTATGTAAGAGGAGATAAAACAATAAATTACGGAAGAGTATTAGAAGTTATGGGCAGACTATCAGGTGCGGGTTTTTCAAAAGTAGCCCTTATATCTGAGCCTTATAAGAATTAAAATTCTATGACTAAAGGTTTATTATTTTCATTTTTGTTTCACTCGTTAATTATTTTTTTAACAATGCTAACTTTGCCGTTTATGATGAGAGAACCAATTGATTTACCACCAATAGTTTCAGTAGAACTAATTGAAATTAAGGATAAAACTTACATTCCCTTTGCCCCTAAAGCTAGGAAGATCATTAAAGAAGTCAAAGAAGAAAAAAAACGTGTTGTTTCAGAACAGGCGCCACCAGCTGCTAAAGCAAAAGAAAAACCGGATAGAATACCTATGCCGGAAGACAAAAAAGAAACCAAAGAATTAATTAAAAAAAAACAAAACCCTGAAGAAATAAAACCTCAAATTAGACAAGCATCTGAATTTGAAAAGGATGAGTTATTTGACACAAATGAGATAGCAGCTTTAATAGATAAAGCAAAAGAAGAACAGGCGGAAACTCAGAGAAAGAAACAAGAATTAACACAAAGCAGCGTAAAGAATGCATTTGCACAAGGATTATCTTTGTCTGAAGAAGATGCTTTAAGAGCGCAGATTTTTGGATGCTGGAGTGTACCGTTGGGCCTACCTTATGATGAAAATCTATTAGTGAGAATAAAATTAAAATTAAAACCAGACGGAAGAATTTTAAAATCAGAAATCTTAGATCATGCGAGAATGAATACTCCAGGACAAAGTTTTTATAAAATTTTAGCTGAAAGTGCTTTAAGAGCTGTCAGAATTTGCCAGCCTTTAAAAGTACCACCAACCGGTTACGAAAGATGGAAAGAATTACAACTAAATTTTGACCCATCAGAAATGTTAAAAGGTTAAAAAAATGAAAAAAATTATTTTTATTTTATTATTATCTACTTTAAGCTGGAATAGTGCTTATGCCTTAATTACTGTAGATATCACTAGAGGAAATTTAGACCCATTACCAATTGCAGTTTCACCACTTCACGTAGATTCGGAGTCTGAAAAAATCACTTCATTTGAAATATCAACATTAGGGGAAGAAATTTCTAAAATCGTAGAAAAAAACTTCAAATCAACAGGATTATTTAATCCACTGAAGAAAGATTCTTTTGTTCAAAAACCAGACATTGCACATTTAAAACCAAGGTTTGAGGACTGGCGTTTAATCAAAGCCCAGGCACTTGTTACGGGTAAATTATTAATAAAGAATAATAAATTAAAAGTAGAGTTTAGACTTTGGGACCTAACTGCAGCAAAAGAAATGGTTGCTCTATCATTCACAACTACACCAAATAACTGGAGAAGAGTTGCTCATATAATTTCAGATAAAATATACGAGAGACTTACTGGAGAGTCTGGCTATTTTGATACTAGAATTGCATATGTTTCAGAAACAGGTCCTAAGAACCAGAGAGTAAAAAAGCTTGCCTTAATGGATCAGGATGGTTTTAATACAAAATATTTAACTCTTGGCAATGAATTAGTTTTAACACCTAGGTTTAATCCAACTAACCAGCTAGTAACTTACTTGTCATATTTTAAAAATATGCCAAGAGTTTACCTGCTAGATATTGAAACTGGAATACAAGAAGTTGTTGGAAATTTTCCTGGGATGACATTTGCTCCTAGATTTTCTCCAGATGGTAAAAAAATTATTATGAGTTTTGCTAAAGATGGAAATTCAGATATATATTCTATGGACTTGGAAACAAGAGTGGTTGAACAAATTACCAAACACCCTTCAATTGACACTTCACCATCTTACTCACCAGACGGCAAGTATATAACTTTTAACTCTGATAGGAGTGGACTACAACAAATATATGTAATGAGGAGCGATGGGACCCAAGTAAAAAGAATTACACATGGATCAGGTCTCTATGGAACACCAGTTTGGTCTCCAAGAGGAGATTTAATCGCTTTTACAAAAGTTAGAAAAGGAAGATTTTACATCGGTGTAATGCGATCTGATGGTACTGGAGAAAGACTTCTAACTGAAAATTTTTATCAGGAAGCACCCTCTTGGTCACCTAACGGAAGGGTATTGATTTTTTACAGGGAGACTAAATCTGATAGTAAAGGAAAAGGTTTCTCAGCAAAATTGTGGTCTATAGACATTACTGGTTATAACGAGAGAAGACTAAAAACTGAGACCGACGCTTCCGACCCATCTTGGTCCTCATTGTTGTCAAAGTAGTGATTTTCCAAGTACAATTTACGCTTGCAAGATTTCTAAAAATTTGAAATATTGCTGATACCTTAAATATATTTAGGAGTTAATAATGAAATTTAATAAAGCCATAAAGAACCTTTTTATAGTTTTATTTAGTACGCTGTTAATATCAGCTTGTTCTACAGCTAAGAAAGCTAATGTAGATACAGTTGATGATGTATATACAGGAACAGATACAGTTGAGTTTTTAGCAAAAGGCGTTCCAGATAGAATATTTTTTGCAACTAACAAATCTAAACTGACTACTGCTTCAAGAGATACATTAAGAAAACAGGCTACTTGGATGAGAAAAAATAAAGATGTAACTGTTACAGTTGAAGGACATGCCGATGAGCGAGGTACAAGAGAGTACAACTTAGCTTTAGGCGAAAGAAGAGCTAATGCAGCAAAAGATTATTTGATGACATATGGCGTTTCTGGAAAAAGAATATCGGTAATCAGTTATGGTAAAGAAAGACCGGTTAACCCGGCTAGCTCACCATTAGCTTGGTCTCAAAATAGAAGATCAGTTACTGTAAAAGCAAATTAAACCTTATTAAGCTTATTATGAAGACCCCTGTTTTAAAAAACAGGGGTCTTTTTTTTGCCATCTTGTCTATTTAAAAAATGAAAAATGATTCTTAAAAAACACAATTTTTTAACTGTAACTTTTTTATTAGTTATATTTTTATTCATCTCAAACTTTATTAAAGCTGAGGAGGAAAGTTCAAATAATATTTCAACAGAAATTCAACAATTAAAACAAGACTTAAAAACACTTGAAAAAGTAGTTTATAAATCTTCGCAAATTACAACTTCATCAAATTCTTCATCTAATAGTCTAAACGAAGATATTTTAACACGACATCTTTTAAAACTTAACGAAATAGAAACACAATTTCAAAATTTAACAAATAAGTTTGAAGAAGTTAATTTTAAAATGGACAAATTATCTAAAAGAATAACAAAAATGCAAACTGATAACCAAATGAGGTTTAGTGATTTAGAAAATAATCCACAAAATATAGTTGAAGATAAAAAAATTTCAAAAAAGAAAAAACTACCTGGAACTGATCTACCGGAGAATCTTGGCAGGATATCAGATGAAGATCTTAAAAATACAAATGAAGTTCAAAAAACACAATCAGTTGAGTCTGCTGGACTAGTCGTAACAGAAAAAGCCTCTCCAACTAAATCTTTATTACCAAACAAATCTCCAAGAGAGCAGTATGATTTTGCCGTGAGCTTTATAAAAGTCGGTGATTATGAAACTGCTGAATTTGCTTTAAGAGAATTTATTGACAAAAATAAAAGTAATGACCTGGCAGGAAGTGCACAATACTGGTACGGAGAAACATTTAGAGTTAGACAACTCTACCAAGATGCAGCTGCAGCATACTTGGATGGTTATCAAAATTATCCTAAAAGTAAAAAGGCTCCGATAAATTTACTAAAACTTGGTAGTACATTAGTTCAACTTGGTGAAAAAGATCAAGGATGTTTGATGATACAGGGAGTAAAAAAACAATATCCAAAAGCAAGCAAGTCTGTGTTACAAAAAGCAGAATATGAGAATAAAAAATTCAAATGCAACAAGACATAACTATTCTGACGTTTATAAAAAAGTAAATCTTATCTTAAAAAAATACAAAAAAAACAATTCTTTTGTTGTTGGTGTGTCTGGCGGTCCAGATAGCTTAGCATTAGTTTCAATCACAAAAAGTATTGCGGTAGAAAAAAAATATAAGTTTTTTTTTGCCATAGTTGATCACGGACTTAGAGAGAATTCATATAAAGAAGCTTTAGGTGTAAAAAAACTTCTAAAAAAACAAAATTTAACACTTTCAATTTTAAAAAATAAGAAAGAAATTACAAAGAATATGCAAAAAAATGCAAGAGATATTAGATATGAGCTACTTGGAAAATTTTGCAAGAAGAAAAATGCTAAATCTCTTTTAGTTGCACATCACCAAGATGATCAGATTGAAACTTTTTTAATAAGATTGTCAAGGGGTAGCGGTGTCGAGGGTCTTTCATCCATGCAGGAAATGACAACACTTAAAAATGGAATAAGACTTATACGTCCACTTCTTGAATTTAAAAAAACTGATCTTATTAAAATAGCTAAAAATATTTTTGGTAAAATCCTTAAGGACCCAAGTAATAAAAATAAAAAATTTTTAAGGACTAATATTAGAGTATTAAAACAAAATTTAGAAAACAAAGGAATAAATATAGAAAAAATTTCTAGATCTATAAAAAATATTGCCTCAACCAGAGAAGCAATAGATTTTTATGTAGCAAAAAGTATGAAAAAATTTGTAATTTTTGAGAATAAAAAAGCCATTCTTAATTTTGTAAAGTTTCAGAAGGAACCTTTAGAAATCAGATTTAGAATAATGAACAGCGTCATTAAAAATATTTCAAAATCTTATTATCCTCCAAGATCAATCAAAGTTTTAAATTTAATTGAAGGATTTCAAAGAATCAGGGTCAAAAAGTGCACTTTAGGAGGGTGTATTTTTGAAAAGAAAAAAAACTTTTTGCATGTGACAAAAGAATATTAAAATATCCAATAAAAACGGTTAATTTTACTACACATACTACAATTTGCCATATTTTATTATTAATCTAGTTTGACATACTTGTTTAAATTATAAAAATAACTATTTATATAAATAATGAACTTTAGAAATGTATTAATGTGGGGACTTATAATCTTACTTTCCGTAGGATTATTTAATCTTTTCCAGAACCCTGAAAGAGCAAACCAAAACAGTAATCAAATTGCTTTTTCAACATTCTTAGAAGAGGTTGATAACGGCAGAGTTGTTGAAGTTGAAATTCAAGGAAATAATATTAACGGTACTTTATCAGACGGATCGAAGTTTAAAACTTATTCACCAAATTACCCAGATTTAGTAAACAAACTTTCTGACAAAAATGTCAGTATAAACGCTGCTCCAGTTGAAGATAAGATGCCTTCTTTATTAGGCGTTCTACTGTCTTGGTTTCCAATGCTACTCCTGATTGGTGTTTGGATATTTTTCATGCGTCAAATGCAAGGCGGTAGAGGTGGTGCAATGGGATTTGGAAAATCAAAAGCAAAATTATTAAATGAGGCTCAGGGTAAAGTTACTTTTAACGATGTTGCAGGCATTGAGGAAGCAAAAGAAGAAGTAGAAGAAATAGTTGATTTTTTAAAAGACCCAAGAAAATTTAGAAAACTCGGAGGAAAAATTCCTAAAGGGGCTTTATTAATTGGACCACCGGGTACAGGTAAAACACTATTAGCAAAAGCTATAGCAGGTGAGGCTAACGTTCCTTTCTTTACAATTTCAGGTTCTGATTTTGTGGAAATGTTTGTTGGAGTTGGGGCTTCAAGAGTTAGAGATATGTTTGAACAAGGAAAAAAACATGCTCCATGTATAATTTTTATTGATGAAATCGATGCGGTTGGTAGAAGCAGAGGTGCAGGTCTAGGCGGTGGTAATGATGAAAGAGAACAAACTTTAAACCAGCTTTTGGTTGAGATGGATGGTTTTGACACCAATGAAGGAATTATTTTAATAGCAGCAACAAATAGACCTGACGTTTTAGATCCTGCTTTATTAAGACCAGGTAGATTCGATAGACAAGTAGTAGTGCCTAATCCTGACATTTTAGGAAGAGAAGCTATTTTAAAAGTTCATGTTAAAAAAATAAATACTGGTCCAGATGTGAAACTTAGAACAATTGCAAGAGGAACTCCTGGTTTTTCTGGAGCCGATTTAGCAAATTTAATTAACGAGTCCGCACTTCTAGCTGCAAGAAAAAATAAAAGAGTAGTTACAATGGTTGATATAGAGGAAGCCAAAGACAAGGTAATGATGGGCGCAGAAAGAAGATCAATGGTAATGACAGAGGAGGAAAAGAAACTAACTGCATATCATGAAGGAGGTCATGCTATTGTTGCTTTAAATGAAAAAGCATCTGACCCTATACACAAAGCAACCATCATACCGAGAGGAAGGGCATTAGGGATGGTTATGAGATTGCCGGAGAGAGACCAACTCTCTGTTACAAGAGAAAAAATGTACTCAGATATAGCTGTAGCAATGGGGGGTAGAATTGCTGAAGAGATTATATTTGGCTATGAAAAAATAACATCTGGTGCTTCATCTGATATTGATATGGCAACTAAAATGGCAAAAAATATGGTTACAAGATATGGCATGAGTAAAAGTTTAGGAACCATAGCTTACGGAGAAAATGAAGACGAAGTGTTTTTGGGAAGATCAATTACTAGACAGCAAAATATGTCCGAAGATACCGCAAAAAAAGTAGACTCTGAAGTTAAAAAAATTGTAGATACTGGATACGAGAGAGCTAGAACAGTTTTAACTGAAAAAATAGATGATCTTCACAAAATAGCTAAGGCTTTATTAGTTTACGAAACTTTAACCGGCGATGAAATTAGAGATCTTATACTTAAAAATATTCAACCAACCAAACTTTCTAAAAAACAGGAAGAAGAAGCTGATGATAAAGCATCCTCAGCAATAGATTCTATTGGTTTAAAACCAAAACCAGCACTATAATAACTTATCATGAGAAAATATTACACGAGGGCGTGTAATTTTTATCATGGAAGTGAAGCAAAAAGGTTAATTCAAACAAAAAAAGCACTTCCATTAAATGGTAAGAATAATATTGCCTTTGATAGTATAGAAATTTTTTCGAGAGAAAAAAGGGGCGTAAAAGTTAATTTAATTAAAATTAATAAAGTTTTTAAACTAAATAAAAAAATTAAAAAAATTGTTAAAGAAGATCTAAACAAAATTGTATCGAAGAGAAAGGATTTTCTTAAACATATTAATTTTCAATCCCCATCAATTATGGGTATTCTTAATCTTACTCCTGATAGCTTCTCAGACGGAGGAAAATTCAATAACTACAGTAAGGCATTTAAGCAAATTTCTAACATGATAAAATCTGGAGCAAATATTATTGATGTTGGTGGAGAGTCTACTCGGCCAGGTTCAAAAACGATTGATCCAAAAATTGAGTGGATGAGAATTAAGTATGTTTTAAATAATTTTAAAAAAAAATATAAAAAAATTTGTTTATCAGTTGATACACGAAAATCTGATATAATGGTTAAAAGCATTACCTGTGGCGCTGATCTAATCAATGATGTATCAGGTTTTAATCATGATCCATTTTCACTTATTAAATTAAGAGATTTTAATATTCCAAAAGTTTTACATCATATGCAAGGGACTCCAATAACAATGCAAAGGAGTCCAAAATACAAAAATGTTTTACTGGATATTTACGACTTTTTTGAAAAAGAAATTTCAAATATTACAGATAATAAAAAAATTATAATAGACCCAGGCATTGGTTTTGGTAAAACTCTGAAACATAATTTGACTTTAATTTCTAATATATCTTTGTTTCATAGCCTTGGCTTTCCTATTTTGGTTGGGACTTCAAGAAAAAGATTCATTAATCAAATATCTGGCGAGTACGATAGTAAAGATAGAATAGGAGGAACATTGGCATCAGTTCTTTACTTGTTATCCCAAGGTGTACAAATTTTCAGAGTACATAATGTAAGGGAAGTTAAGCAAGGAATAATGGTGTACGAAAAAATTAATGAAAAATAAATATTTTGGAACAGACGGTATTAGAGGGACTGTAAATCAAGGAAATATTACCGGAGAAAAATTTTTTAAATTTGGTCTTGCTTCGGGTACTTATTTTAAAAATCAAAAAAAAACAAAACAAATAGCTATAATTGCAAAGGATACTAGATTATCAGGATATACTTTGGAACCAGCTCTAGTTTCTGGTTTAGTATCTGGTGGAATGCATGTTTATACTTTAGGTCCTTTACCCACAAATGGTTTGGCTATGTTGACTAAATCTATGAAGGCCAATATGGGAATAATGATTACTGCATCACATAATCCCTACCATGATAATGGACTGAAATTATTTGGTCCCGATGGGATGAAACTATCTGATAAAATTGAAAAAAAAATTGAAAAACTAATAGATGCAAAAAATACAAAACAGTTAACAAATCCAAAATTATTGGGAAGAGTAAAGCGTTTGGAGGATGGAAATGATAAATATACAAAAATACTAAAAAATAATTTTCCAAGTAATTTTCACCTTAAAGGCACAAAAATTGTTTTAGATTGTGCAAATGGAGCTTCTTACAAAGCTGCTCCTAAATTATTAAAAGAACTTGGTGCAAAAGTGATTTCTATAGGAGTAAAACCAAATGGATTAAATATTAATGAAAAATGTGGATCAACATATCCTTCAAAAATAAAGACAGCTGTTAGAAAACATAAAGCTAAAATTGGAATTGCGTTTGATGGAGATGCTGACAGAGTAATTATGTGTGATGAAAAAGGAAAAATAATAGATGGTGACCAAATTATTGCAATGTTAGCTCGTAGATGGAAATCTAAAAAAATTTTAAAAGGTGGCGTAGTTGGAACATTAATGTCCAATTATGGTTTAGAAAAATTTTTAAGTAATGAAAAAATAAGATTTTCGAGATCTAAAGTTGGAGATAGATATGTTAAAGAAAAAATGAAAAAGCTCAATTATAATTTAGGCGGCGAACAGTCTGGCCACATTATTTTAGGAAAATTTGCAACAACTGGGGACGGATTATTAGTAGCCTTAGAGGTTTTATTTTCTCTTCGGAAGGGTAAAAAAGCTAGCCGATTATTAAAAGTTTTTAAACCATTGCCACAAATATTAGAAAACGTAGAAGTAAACGATAAAAATGTAATTAATAAATCAAAATGTAAAAACGCAATAAATATAGCAAATAAGCTTATGGGTCAAAATGGTAGAATTTTAGTTAGAAAATCTGGAACAGAACCAAAAATTAGGATAATGGCTGAGTCGTATGATAAAAGTTTAATTCTAAAATGTATAAAAGTAATCAAAAGCTCAATTAAATAATTTGAAACCTAAATCAAAAATTCTAATAATTGCAGGATCAGACTCTTCTGGTGGTGCAGGAATTCAAGCTGATATAAAAACTGTAACAGCATTAGGAGGTTATGCAATGACAGCAGTTACAGCTATTACTGCTCAAAATACTACCGGAGTAAAGTCTGTAGTACCTATTCCACCTAAAGAAATAGAAAAACAAATTTTATTTACTTCAAAAGATATCAAACCAGATGCAATTAAAATTGGAATGCTGCATTCACCAGTTGTGATTAATTCAGTAATAAAATCTCTTAAAAAAGTTAAAACTAAAAAAATAATTTTAGATCCAGTTATGGTTGCCAAAGGTGGTTTTAAACTTATAAATGATACTGCAATTAAAGTATTAAAAGAAAAGCTTATTAAAAAAGTTTATCTTATAACCCCTAATATTCCAGAAGCCGAGGTACTAACTAAAACTAAAATTAAAAATTTAGAAGATATGATTAAGGCTGCCAATATTTTGCTTAATTCTGGTGTTAAAAGTGTATTAGTAAAAGGTGGCCATAGAAACTCTAAAATAATGAAAGATGTATTTTTAAATAAAAAAGGAATAAAAATATTTAAAAATAAAAAAATTAATACTAAAAACACTCATGGAACTGGCTGCACTTTATCAAGTGCAATTGCAACTTTTTTTGCATGTGGAAAAAGTATAAATAAATCTTGTGAGCTTGGAATCAAATATGTTAATCAGTCAATTAGATCCAATCTTAATTATGGAAAGGGCCATGGACCTATAAATCATTTAAGCTCAATTTATATAGATAATAAATTTAAAAAATGAAAAATGTTATAGTTGTTGGAACACAGTGGGGAGATGAAGGAAAAGGCAAGATTGTTGATTGGCTCTCAAGTGAAGCTGATGTTGTTGTTAGATTTCAAGGCGGTCACAACGCTGGACACACTCTAGTCATTGATGGAAAAACTTACAAATTGAGATTATTACCATCTGGAACTGTTAGAGAAGGTAAAATTTCTATAATCGGAAACGGTGTTGTTGTAGATCCTTGGGCTTTAATTGACGAAATAAAAGAGATGAAATCTAAAGGAGTTGAAGTAGATGAGAATAATCTAATTCTCTCCGAGGCATCAAACCTTATATTGCCATATCATAAGGAAATAGACGAAATAAGAGAAGACGCTGCTGGAAACGCAAAAATTGGAACTACAAGAAGAGGTATAGGTCCGGCTTATGAAGATAAAGTTGGCAGAAGATCAATTAGAGTTATGGATTTAGCTTCAGAAAGTAATTTAGATAAAAGATTAGAAGCAGCATTGATACACCACAATGCATTAAGGAAGGGTTTAAAACAGAAGGTTTTTAAAAAGGATAAATTAAAAAAAGATTTATTAAAAATAGCACCACAAATTTTAAAATTTTCACAACCAGTTTGGAAAAAATTAAATGAACTTAAATCAAAAGGAAAAAAAATATTATTTGAGGGAGCACAAGGCATACTCTTAGATGTTGATCATGGTACTTATCCTTTTGTAACTTCTTCTAATACTGTTGCGTCAACAGCTGCAACAGGATCTGGATTAGGTTCTAATAATCAAAGTTATGTTTTGGGTATTACGAAAGCTTATACTACTAGAGTAGGTGAGGGACCATTTCCCACTGAGCAAAAAAATAAAATTGGAGATTTATTAGGCACAAGAGGAAAGGAGTTTGGAACAGTTACTAGCAGGAAGAGAAGATGTGGATGGTTCGATGCAGTATTGGTAAGACAGACTATAAAAATATCTGGTGTTAATGGAATAGCATTGACTAAGTTGGACGTTTTAGATGAATTAGATGAGATTAAAATGTGTACCTCTTACAAGCTTAATGGACAAAAATTGGACTATTTACCTGCAGGTGTAGATGATCAATTTAAAATCGAACCAATTTATGAAACATTTCCAGGTTGGAAAGAAAGTACTAAAGGTGTAAGAAATATTGAAAACCTTCCAGATAAAGCAAAAAAATATATTTATGCTCTTGAAGATTTCATCGAAGCCAAAATATCAAGTATTTCAACTAGCCCCGAAAGAGAAGACACTATTCTACTTGAAAATCCATTTTCTTAATTTCTTGGAAGCAAATTTTCAGATTTTGTCGCGTTAAGCATAGCCTTCTGAAGTTTTTCGAAAGCCTTAGTTTCAATTTGTCTTATTCTTTCTCTACTTATTTTATATTTTTTACTCAATTCCTCTAATGTTTTTGGCTCGTTTGATAATTTTCTGTCCTGTAAAATTTCTCTCTCTCTATCATTTAGAACCTTTATTGATCGGTGCAGCAAAGTTTTTTTCTCATCCATCTCTTGTTTTTGGGCCACAAAAAGTTCTTGATCTAAATCTTCACTTACAATCCAGTCTTGCCACTCACCTTTTTCTCCATCTTTAATTGGTTCATTAAGAGATTTTTCTTGCCCCATCATTCTACGATTCATGTTCACAACCTCATCCGATTTAACTCCAAGTTTTTTTGATATTTCGTTAACTTGCTCATCTTTTAAATCTCCATCCTGGTTTGGAGCTATTTGCTGTTTGATTTTTTTTAAATTAAAAAAAAGTTTTTTTTGGGCAGATGTTGTACCCATTTTTACTAAACTCCACGATCTCAAAACGTATTCTTGAATTGCAGCTTTGATCCACCACATGGCATAAGTTGCTAGTCTAAATCCCTTTTCAGGATCAAATTTTTTTACAGCTTGCATTAAACCAATATTCCCTTCTGAGATTAATTCATTAACCGGAAGACCATACCCACGATAACCCATTGCAATTTTAGCAACCAAACGTAAATGACTTGTTACTAGTTTATGAGCTGATTTTAGATTACCACGCTCTTTCCAATTTTTGGCCAACATATATTCTTCTTCGGCATCCAGTATTGGAAATTTTTTAATCTGTGCAAGATAAACGGATAAACCACCCTCACTTGTTAAACTTGGTACGTTAGTGATTTCAGACTTTGTATTCATAGCTGTATATATATTTATAAATTTTTATTGTTCAATTACCAAATTTGTCAAGAAAATCCAGTATTTTTTTAAAATCATTAGGTAATTTGGATTCAAAATCAAGAAACTTTTTTTTTACTGGGTGAAAAAAACCTAAACTTTTAGCATGTAATGCTTGCCTATCAAAAGAGGAAATTATCTTTTCAAATTTTGAATTAATTTTTTTAAATTTTTGTTTTTTCTTTCCATACTTTTTGTCACCGATTAAAGGATTTCCTTTATGAGCAAGATGGACTCTAATTTGATGAGTTCTACCCGTTTCTAAAATACACTCAATTAAACTCATTCTTGGTATTTCATTAGAACTGAATGTTTTTAATGTTTTGTAGTTTGTTATTGCTTTCTTACCCAAACGTTCGCTAACAGACATAAGCTGTCTATTTTTTTTACTTCTAGTAATTAAGGTTATTATCTTTCCATTTAATGGTCTTACTACACCCCAAACTAAAGCCAAATATTTTCTTTTTATTGAGTGGTTACTAAATTGCTCTGAGAGACTATTGTGAGTTTGATTGTTTTTAGCAACAACAATTAAACCACTTGTATCTTTATCAATTCTATGGACTATGCCTGGTCTAAATTCTCCGTTAATATTAGATAAATTATTTTTGTAAAGGTACATTAATCCGTTCACTAAAGTTTCATCTTGATTTCCAGCCCCAGGGTGAACAACTAAGCCACTTTTTTTATTTATAATTATTACATCGTTATCTTCGTATACTATATCTAAATTTATTTTTTTTGGTTTTAAATCGTTATTTTTTCTATCTGGAAAACTCACCTCAATTAAATCATCTTTCTTTACTTTCTCAGATGCAGAATTGATCAATTTTTTATTCACCTTGATATTCTTTGACAATATTATTTTTTTTATTTGTGATCTGGTAAAATCATTTAAGTTATCTGCTAAATACTTATCTAATCTGATCTTTTTTCCCAGATCCTTAGCTAAAAATGTTATTGTTTTATTCATCTAATAATTTAATAGTATTATATTCCTAGGGGCCGTTAGCTTCAACTGGATAGAGCGCACCGCTTCGGACGGTGAGGTTGAGGGTTCAAATCCTTCACGGCCCACCAAAATAAAATAGTGCAAATTTTATAATATCCAGTTTTTATACTTAACCTTATTTTCTCTTAAAAATTTTGGGTAATTTTCATCAATTTTTATAATTTCAAATTTATAATCACGATCAAATAAATCTTTATTATTTTTCAACCTATCGCTAATTTTTTGGACATCAATAAATTTATCTTTATTAAATTCTTGATGAGCATAACTCTGAATTTTATTCGATAGTTCTTTTGGTGTTTTTAAATCATTAAAATGCCAACCACCATCGTTTAATATTTGTGGTCTTCGAGGTTTATAAAATTTCCAAAAAGGTCTTTTTTTAGTTTTAATATTTCTTAGCCACTGAGGTGATTTTAAATATTTTTTTATACAAATTTTTGTTCCAGGCCATTCCTTTATTGAAGTATTTAGTAAATTTAATTTTTGATGAAAATTCTTTTGTAAAAAACAAGCATACTTTTTTTCTTTATTAAATTCACTTATTTTGTCTGGATTTGGAATTTCATCAAGATCTGAGATCATAACTAAATCATCTTCATCACAGTCCACCAAACCTCTACTTAAAGAATTTCGTTGATATTGATCTCTTAAATGACTTTCTGACCAGCCTTTTTTGTATTTACTTAAATTTTCAGGCAAATCATCGATTACTAAATAATTTATTTTATCTTTAAATTTTAAAAAATTTTTTATATCAAAATTAAGCTTTTTATCTTGACCAGAGTGAGTTTTTGTTGCTTCCGCTATTATAAATTTATCAACTGTTTCATTTAATATATTTAGCCTGATGTCGAGCAGCATATCTTCATCAAAATACATAAAACAGTCATATAGAGCCATTTATTATTCCCCCATATTTATCAAGGTACCTCTTACTCTAGCACCAAAGTATGCCATATAAAAAATTATTACACCAAAAATAAAATAGGCAATTGAAATTAAAATTGAAATGAATATTTCAAAATAATTAACCGTTCCATTTATTAGTATATTTCTCATTTCTTCAAAAACATGTACAAGCGGAAGTCCTTTAGCTATTATTTGTAAAGACAAGGGTAGTATCTCTACTGGGTAATATATACAACCCAATGGAGCTAAAAAAAATAAGCTCGCCCAAGCAATATTTTCAAATGAAGGGCCAAATCGTAAAAGTCCTGCAGTGACTAAAAGTCCAAGGGTGACACCAAAAATATACAAACTAAATAACAATGCTAACAGTGGCAAACCTATTTTAAAAACTGAAACGCCAAACAAAGGTATCGCCAATAATGCAGCTGGAATTAATCCTATTAAAGATCTAAACACCGCAGTTATTGTAAGCGATGCTATCATTTCACTTAATTTTATTGGAGCTATAAATAAATTTGTAAAATTCCTACTCCAAATTTCTTCAAGAAACATAATATTATAACTAATACTTACTCTAAATAAAAAATCGTATAGAATGGCTGCTGTTAATATTATTCCTACTGTATTACTGTAATACTCAGAATTTAAAGTAAAAAATTTTGATATAAATCCCCATAAAAATATTTGGACAGTCGGCCAATATATTAAGTCTATAATTCTCGGCAAAGAATTACTTATCAAGTAAATATGTCTTAAACATAAAGCATAGATTTTATGCCATCTCATCTTTACTCCTTACTATTTTTAAAAATGTTTCTTCTAGATTTGTTCGACCATGTCTATTTATTATCTCTTTACTAGTTCCTTGATCAATAATTTTCCCTTTTTTCATCATTATAACACTGTCACAAAGCCTTTCTACTTCAGCCATGTTATGAGAAGCTAAAAGTATAGTTACTTTATTTTTAGATTTGTATGATTGAACATAAGATCTAACATAATCACCAATATCTGGATCAAGACTTGCAGTCGGTTCATCTAATAAAAGAATTTCAGGTTTGTTAATTAGCGACTTAGCAAGTGATACTCTATTTTTTTGTCCCGAGGATAACTCACCAGTTTTTTTATTAATAAAATCTTTTAAATTTAAGTCTTCAGCTAATTCATCTATTCTAAGAGATAAATCTTTTACACCGTAAAGCCTACCGTAGATTTGAAGATTTTGTTTTACACTAAGTTTTTTAGGTAATTCTACGTAGGGCGAAGCAAAATTCATTATGCTTAAAAGTTTATTTCTCTCAAATGTATTTATATTTTTATTTTGAATAATAATATCGCCTGTAGTTGGCTTAATTAATCCGAGCATCATTCCTATCGATGTAGTTTTGCCGCAACCATTAGGACCAAGTAACCCTATAGTTTTGTTTGTGCCTATAGTAAGATTGATATTTTTTACTGCGTAAGTTTCATTAAATTTTTTTGATAAATTTTTAATTTCAATAGACATTTAATTTGATGCTTTCTTTAATCTATCATTGATCGCAATTCCAATATTTTTATTTGGAATTTTAACTACGTTAATTTTTTTATATTTTAATTTTTTTATTCTTCTTAAGACTTTATATAAATTTTTGGCCGCTTCTTTAAGATTACTTTTTTTACTTAAATTGAACATATTTTTTTTCATTTTATACTTTTTTCCAAAAACAATGAATGCGGCCTTATAATCAGGTTTAATCGAATTAAGTTTAATTGGTATGCCTGGTGAATAATGTCTTTTGTGCATACCGGGTGAAATCACAAATTTAGATTTAGTTACATTTGAGACTTTTTTTTTCAATACCTTTTCAATTTGAGTATGACTTATTGATCCCGGTCTCAAAATTGCTGGTTTACTACTTAAATTTATAACAGTCGACTCAAGCCCAATAAATGATTTTCCACCGTTTAAAATAAATTTAATTTTATTTTTAAATTCGTCAACCACATCTAGTGGTTCTGTTGGACTTACCCCAGTAGAAATATTTGCGCTGGGTATTGCTAAAGGGAAAGTTAATTTTTTCAACAAAGATCTAATAATTTTGTTTTTTGGGAATCTCACCGCAATAGTTTTTAGTTTTGCATTAGCAAATTTTGAAACTTTCGATTTTTTTTTTCTTTTTTAAAATATATGTAAGGGGCCCAGGAGAAAATTTTTTATAAAGTTTTAAAAAATTTTTGTCATATTCTGCATCTTTTTTAAGCAGATCTAAATTATAATAATGAATAATAAGTGGATTTTTTTGAGGTCTCTTCTTTAAACTATATATTCTCTTAACAGATTTATGTGAATAAGCATTTCCTGCTAACCCATATACAGTCTCTGTCGGTAGTGCTAAAATTTGGTTTTTTTCTAAAATTCTTTTAGCTTTATTCAGGTTGTAAAAAGAATTTTTATAGATATTTTTCATATTAAGATTATTATGAGTTTAATGAAAACTAAAAATATTCCACCTGACATTAAAAGTAAATCAATAAACGAAGCTAAAATTGAAATATCAGATATTTTAAAAAGATTAGAGGATAATGAGATAGATTTAGAGAATTCAAAGAAAGATTATGAAAGATTGCTGCTATTGAATAATCATGTAGATAACGTTTTTAAGGAAAAACTAAACAAAATACATTCATTGGGTAAAAAAAAATAATTAATCATTTTCAATGCTTAAAAATATTAAACAAAATGCAAAAATTGTTGATACATTTATAAAGAAGTATTTCAATACACAAAATTATTCGAACCTCATCCCTGTAATGAAATATGGTACTTTATTTGGTGGAAAAAAGATTAGATCAACAATTATTTTTAATACATCAAAAATTTTTAATATTAGATCTAATCAAATAATTAATTTATGTGCTGCTGTAGAATTCATACATTCGTACTCCTTAATTCATGATGACTTACCGTGTATGGATAACGATAGACTAAGACGAGGAAAACCATCAACACATATTAAATTCGGTGAGTCAACAGCTATACTTGCTGGCAATTCTTTGCTTACATTAGCTTTTGAAATGATAGCGGATAAAAAATTTAATATAGATACAAAAATTAAATTAAATTTAATAAAAAAATTATCTGAATGCGCTGGTCACGTTGGTATTGCAGGAGGTCAATTTTTAGATCTTAATTACGAAAAAAAGAAAATTGATTTTAAAAAAATCATTAATATGCAGAGAAAAAAAACAGGAAAATTATTTGAATTTTGTTGTTTAGCACCGGCAGTTATAGCTAAAAAAAGTCTCAAGACACAAAAAGAAATGAGCATGATTGGAGAGGAATTAGGACTACTGTTTCAAATTGCAGATGACCTTTTAGACATAAAAGGATATAAAAAAAACACAGGCAAACCAGTTAAGAAAGATAAAAAAAAGGGGAAATCCACATTAATTAAATTATTTGGTTATGAAAAAACTTTAGAGTTTGCTTTAGATAGAAAAAAGACGATAATAAATAAATTAAAAAAATATGGAAAAAAATCAAATAAGTTAATTGAGGTATCAGATTTTATATTAAATAGAAGTTTTTGATGAAAAATAAATTATTAGATAATATTAATTATCCCTCAGATTTAAGGAAACTTAGTAAAAATCAATTAGATCAAGTTTCTAAAGAACTGAGATCCGAGCTCATTAATGTTGTATCAGAAACCGGAGGTCATTTAGGAGCAGGTCTAGGAGTTGTAGAGCTTACTGTTGCTTTGCACTATGTCTTTAATACTCCAAAAGATAAATTAGTTTGGGATGTTGGTCATCAATGCTATCCACATAAGATAATTACTGGAAGACGAGATAGAATAAGAACACTAAGAAAAGGTGGTGGGCTCTCGGGATTTACTAAAAGATCAGAAAGCGAATATGATCCATTCGGAGCAGCACATAGTTCTACATCGATATCATCAACTCTTGGAATGGCTACAGCTAAGAAGCTTTCTAATGATAAAAATAATGTTGTTGCTGTCATTGGTGATGGAGCCATGAGTGCAGGAATGGCCTATGAAGCAATGAATAATGCTGGAGCAATGAAATCAAAATTGATCGTTGTACTTAATGATAACGATATGTCAATTGCACCACCGGTTGGTGCAATGAGCAAATATCTTGCAAGACTTTTGTCTGGAAAAATATATTTCAGTTTTCGCGAAACTATAAAATTAATACTTTCAGCATTTTCAAGAAGATTTTCAAAAAGCGCAGGTAAAGCAGAGGATCTACTTAGAAGTGCAGTGACTGGTGGAACATTATTCAGCCAACTTGGGTTTTATTATATAGGTCCTATCGACGGACATGATGTTAATAATTTAGTTACAATTTTAGAGAATGCAAAAAATTCAAATCATCAAGGTCCTATACTAATTCATGCAGTTACCAAAAAGGGCAAAGGATATAAACCCGCTGAAGAGTCAGGAGATAAATATCACGGGGTATCAAAATTTGATGTTTTAACCGGTAAACAAGCAAAAGGTAAATCAGTAGGACCTTCTTATACAAAGGTTTTTGCAAATACTTTAATTAAACATGCTCAGAACGATACGAAAATTGTAGCGATTACTGGTGCAATGCCATCAGGAACTGGACTAGATCTTTTTCAAAAAAAGTTTCCCGATAGGATGTTTGATGTGGGCATAGCTGAACAACATGGAGTAACTTTCGCTGCAGGATTAGCGACCGAGGGATACAAACCCTATGCTGCTATTTACTCAACTTTTTTGCAAAGAGCTTATGATCAGGTTGTCCATGACGTTGCAATACAATCATTACCAGTTAGATTTGCAATAGATAGAGCGGGTTTAGTCGGTTCAGACGGAGCAACTCATGCTGGATCATTTGATACTACATACCTTTCTACTTTACCAAATTTTGTTGTAATGGCAGCAAGTGATGAGGCTGAATTAGTAAGAATGATAAATACCTCAGTAAACATAAATGATAGGCCGTCAGCCTTCAGATATCCTAGAGGAAGTGGTTTAGGTGTAGAATTACCCGATATCAATGAAACTATTGAAATTGGTAAAGGTAGAATTATTTCATCTGGAAAACATTTGGCAATTCTTAACTTTGGAGCAAGGATGAATGAATGCAAAAAAGCTGCCGAAACTTTAAATAAGAAAGGAATTTTTGTGACAATTTTTGACGCAAGATTTGCAAAGCCTTTAGATGAAAAACTAATTCTTGAATTAGCTTCAAACCATGAAGCTGTTTTGACAATTGAAGAAGGTTCCATAGGAGGTTTTGGATCTCATGTTTCTAATCTTTTATCTGAAAGAGGATTTTTTGATAGTGGATTAAAATTTAGATCTATGATTTTACCTGATAAATTTTTGGATCAAGATACACCTGATAACATGTATAAAACTGCTGGATTAGACAGTAATAGTATTGTTGAAAAAATTGAAAGTATTTTAAATTCTAACGTGGTTATTGCAAAAAATAAAAACTTATCTTAACCACACTGCGCTCTATTCATTAAAAAGTGGTCTAGTAAAACGCAAGAAAGCATAGCTTCACCAATAGGAACAGCTCTTATACCAACACATGGATCATGGCGTCCTCTGACAGATATTTTTGTATTTTTACCTTTTTTATCAATTGTTTCTCTACTATTAATTATTGACGAAGTTGGTTTTACTGCAAATGAAGCAATTATTTCCTGCCCTGAGGAAATACCACCAAGTATTCCTCCAGCATTATTACTTTTAAATTTAGCTTTTCCAGATTTAGATCTCATCTCATCAGAATTTTCTTCCCCTGATAAATATGCAGCACCCATGCCTGCACCGATATTTACTCCCTTAACAGCATTAATACTCATTAAAGCACCTGCTATATCAGTATCAAGTTTAGAGTAAATTGGTGCACCAAGTCCTGCAGGTATACCATTTGCTCTTAGCTCAATTATAGCACCACATGATGAACCAGATTTTCTTACTGCCATCAAATATTTTTCCCAAAGTTTTACTGATTTTTTGTCAGGGCAAAAAAATGGGTTTTTTCTTATTTCTTTATTATTCCAATTTTTTCTATTACAGCCCATTAATCCTAACTGTACAACAGCACCGTAAATACTAAACTTTTTTCCTAATAAATTTTTTAATACTATTCTTGCTATAGCACCAGCAGCAACTCTTGAGGCAGTTTCTCTTGCAGACTGTCTTCCACCTCCTCTAAAATCTCTTATTCCATATTTTTTAAAATATGTGAAATCAGCATGGCCGGGTCTAAATTTATTCTTTATTGACTCATAGTCTCTAGATCTTTTGTCTTCGTTTCTTATTAATATTGAAATAGGAGTCCCCGTAGATTTTCCATCAAATACGCCAGACAAAATTTCTATTTTATCCGACTCTTTCCTTTGAGACACAAACTTAGTGTTACCAGGTCTTCTTCGATCCATATCTATCTGTATTTCCTTCTCAGAAATTGGGATATTTGGAGGGCAACCATCGATAATACAGCCTATAGCTGGGCCATGTGACTCACCCCAAGTCGTAAATCTAAATATTTTTCCAAAAGTATTAAAAGACATCGATATTTAATGTATAAATTATTTTATATTAATTATGAATCAAAAAAATGGCCAAAATTCGTTAGGACTGGATAATTGCTTTGGGGATGAGGCAAATCCTATTGTTTTGTTTAAAAATTGGTTTTCTGTTGCCGAAAAAAGTGAAATTAATGATCCAAACGCATTATCTCTTGCAACTTCAACACCTGATGGAATTCCAAGTGTGAGAATGGTTTTGTTAAAAGGTTATAGCGAGGATGGTTTTATTTTCTATACTAATTTTAATAGCAAAAAAGGAATTGATCTTAAAAAAAATCCTAATGCCTCAATGTGCTTTCATTGGAAAAGTCTTAGAAGACAAATAAGAATTTCTGGTAAAGTAAATGTCGTTGATGATAAAGTTGCTGACAAATATTATAATTCAAGAGCTTATAGAAGCAGAATAGGAGCGTGGGCATCATCACAGTCTAGTGTAATGAAAAAAAGAGAAGAGTTAATCCAAAGATTTGAAGAATTTAAAAAAAAATATCCAGACGAAAATAAAGTGCCTAGACCACCTCACTGGTCTGGTTGGAATTTAAAACCCGAACGAATTGAATTTTGGTTGGAAATAAAAAATAGAATTCACGAGAGACTTAACTATAAAAAAGAGAATGACAATTGGGTAAAAGAAATACTTTATCCTTAGAAAGATCTGTTTAGGCTAAAACTAGTTAGGTTTTGTAAAATATTTTTTTTCTTCTGAATTTTCGAAAATACCCAAAGCATCGTAAGAAACATTTACAAAGTACTCTGCTCTTTTAAAAGTTGTCTCTAATGCCTTATATTTTTTAATTAGTTTTTGAGTCTCTTCCAAATCTATTTTATTTCTCACTTCTTTTTTGAAAGTATTTATTAAAAATGCTCTCTCTATAGAATTAGCTTTTTGATATACTATTATAACCGGTAGAGTTACTTTACCTTCAAAAAAATCTTTACCAATTTCTTTTCCAAATATTTTTTCTTTAGAAAAATAATCCAAAGCATCGTCTGCAATTTGAAAAGCTAGACCTAAATTTTTACCATATGATCCTAAAGCGTCTTTTTTCTTAATATCCAAATCTGACAAACATGCCCCAACTCTAGTAGCTGCTGAAAACAGGGCTGCAGTTTTTAAATTTATTATTTTTAGATAATTTTCTTCTAAAAGATCAGCTTCACCTTTGTGTTGGAGCTGCATAACTTCTCCTTGAGCAATTTTAGTTGATGTTGATGAAAGAAGTTTCAATATCTCTAGATTCCCATCTTCAACCATCATTTCAAAACATCTGCTTAGCAAATAGTCTCCAACCAATATAGAGGATTGATTTCCCCATATGTGATTTGGAGTTTTGTTACCTCTCCGTACTTTACTTTGATCAATAACATCATCGTGAAGTAAGGTTGCGCTGTGAATTAATTCAACACACGCTGCAAGATTTACATCTCTATCACCATCTGAATAACCGCCTAATTTTGAACAACCCATCGTCAGAAGAGCCCTTATTCTTTTGCCGCCCGAGTCAAGGTGATAATCACTCATTTTTTTTATTAATGCGACATTACTTTTAAGTTTGTTTTTGATTAGTTTTTCGACAGAATCAAGCTTATCATTTAAGTGGTTTCTTAAATCTAAGTAAGCGTTATTTGCAGATTTTTTTAAAGGAATTACAGATCCCATACAGTAATCATTATATACTTTTCAAAAATTTATTAATTATTATTTTAGAACTATGTGACGCATGTCATTTTCAACCATGAGTAGCGTAATTTATATTTCAATTTAATTTATGTGCTGATATAAGAATTATTATTAACCTTTAATCATATGTTTTCAATTTTTAAAAAAAAAATCATTGTTCCTCATGTCAGACTAGCTGGAGTCATTGGATCAGCTGGACGATTTAGGCAAGGCATAGATTTTTCTGGCCAACAAGAGATTATTAAAAAAGCATTTTCTTTTAAAAAGGCTAAAAGTATTGCAATATCAATAAACTCACCTGGAGGTTCACCAGTTCAATCGCATTTAATTCATGATTACATAAGACAACTTGCAAAAAAAAATAACAAAAAAGTAATAGTTTTTGCGGAAGATGTTGCCGCTTCAGGCGGCTATCTAATTGCTTGTGCAGGCGACGAGATTTATGCAAATTCTAGTTCAATAGTTGGATCAATCGGGGTTATATCTGCATCTTTTGGGTTCCAGGATGCTATAAAAAGAATAGGTGTTCAAAGAAGAGTGTATACTGCTGGAAAAAATAAAAGCACCTTAGATCCCTTCAAAGAGGAAAAACCCGAAGATATTGAGAGAATTAAAAAATTACAATTAGAACTACACTCAGACTTTATAAACTTAGTAAAAAAAAGTCGTGGATCTAAACTTAAAGATCCAGATAAAAATAATACTTTTACAGGTGAATTTTGGTCAGGTTCAACTTCTTTAAAATTAGGACTTATAGATGGAATTGGAAATGCAGAACAAATATTAAGAGAAAAATTTGGAGAAAATATTGAAATTAAAAAGTTTGAAAAACAAAAAGGTTTTTTAGCAAAAAGATTATCTTCCTCACTAGATAATCAAGTTGATAATATAGTAAGCGTTATAGAAGAGAGAGCTCTGTGGCAAAAATTTGGTTTATAGATGCCAAAAAAAACTAAAAAGAAAAATACGGTCTTATCATTTCAAAATTTAATTTTTAATTTACAAAAATTTTGGGACAAACAAGGTTGCATTATTTTACAGCCATACGATTTAGAAGTTGGAGCAGGCACTTTTCATCCAGCAACTACTTTGAGATCGCTAGGACCAAAACCCTGGAAAGCAGCTTACGTTCAACCCTCAAGAAGACCAACAGATGGAAGATATGGAAAAAATCCAAACCGACTGCAACACTATTATCAATATCAGGTTATAATAAAACCATCTCCAAAAGATATTAAACAATTGTATTTAAAAAGTTTAATGGCTATTGGCATAGACTCTAAAGAACACGATATAAGATTTGTTGAAGATGATTGGGAGAGTCCAACTTTAGGAGCCGCAGGTTTGGGTTGGGAAGTATGGTGTGATGGTATGGAAATTACACAATTTACTTATTTTCAAAAGATGACAGGAATAGAATGTAAACCAATATCTGTGGAGCTGACATATGGTTTAGAGAGAATTTGTATGTTTGTGCAAGGAAAAAAAAATGTATTTGATATTGACTGGAATGATAATGGAGTTAAATATGGAGACGTTTATCTTCAGTCAGAAAAAGAATTCTCCGCTTATAATTTTGATCAAGCTAACACCGATTCTCTCCTAAAAAATTTTGAAATCGCAGAACAGGAATGTAAAAATCTTCTAGATCAAAAACTTCCCTTGCCAGCTTACGACCAATGTTTAAAAGCTAGTCATATTTTTAATTTACTAGATGCAAGAGGTGTAATCGCAGTTGCAGAGAGAACTGGTTACATAAATAGAATTCGAGAATTAGCAAAGGGAGCCGGATCAGGCTGGTTAGAAAACCAAGAAAGATAATGTCTGAACTTTTAATTGAATTTTTTAGTGAGGAAATACCACCAAACCTTCAAATAAGCACAAGAAAACAATTTAAAAAAATCTTAGGAGAAAAACTATATGAGGCAAATATAAAATATAGAAACTTTGAGATCTATTCTACTCCAACAAGAATAACCGCACATATTTCTGAATTACCAGATAAAATTAAAATTTTACCGGCTGAAATAAAAGGTCCGAAAGTTGGTGTACCAGAAAAAGTTTTAGAAAACTTTGCAAAATCAAGATTCGTTAGTTTAAGTGAACTATATGAAAAAAAAACAGAGAAGGGAAATTTTCATTTTGTTAAGATAAAAGGAAAAGAAATTAATAGTGAAGAAGAATTAATTAAATGCATATTAAAATCTCTTAACGAAATATCTTGGAAAAAATCCATGAAATGGTCTGACTATGAAATGAGTTGGGGTAGACCATTAAGATCAATTTTAGCTATTTTTGGAAACAAAGTGCTAAAATTTAATTATCAACATCTTGAGACTTCGAATTTTACACAAATAGAGGAAAATTACTCAATAACACAAAAAAAAATTAGTAATTTTTCTGAGTATAACAAAATTTTAAAAAGCTATTCAATAATGCTTGATCATAAAGAACGTGAAAAATTTATTAACGATAAAATTTCATCAATATGTAAAAAAAAATCTTTTAAAGTTTTTATTGACCAAACTTTACTTACCGAGGTAACAAATTTAGTTGATAATCCAAATATATTAGTCGCTCAATTTGATAGGAGTTATTTAAAATTACCTCCTGAGGTAATTAGGTCTACCCTTCAAACTCATCAAAGGTATTTTACCTTAATTGATCATAGAGACAGAATAAGCAACAATTTCATTGTAGTTGCAAATAAAAAAGACGAGAAAAAAGTGATCAAAGTAGGAAATGAAAGGGTAGTCGACGCAAGACTTTCTGATGCTAGTTTCTTTTGGGAAAAAGATAAATCTTTAAATTTAATCAAGCAGATTAATAAACTAAAAGAAATTACGTTTTATGAAAATTTAGGTTCAATTTATGACAAAACACAAAGACTAAGAAAAATGGCTTATTTTATTTCAGATCAACTTGATATTAAAAAAGAAAAACTTGAGATAGCTGCATCTATTTGTAAATCTGACTTAGTCTCAGGTTTAGTTGGAGAATTTCCAGAATTACAAGGAATTATGGGAAAATATTTTGCTGCCAATCAGGGATTTGAAGAAGAAGTATCTCGAGCTGTTAGTGAACATTATTTACCAATTAGTATTTCTTCAACGGTGCCAAAAAAACCAATCAGTTATGGTCTATCAATAATAGATAAATTGGATACACTTGTTGGTTTCTTTTTAATAAATGAAAAACCTACAGGTTCAAAAGATCCTTTTGCTTTAAGAAGGTCAGCCATAGGATTATTAAGAACTATTATTGAAAATAATCTGACCGTTGGTCTTAGAGACTTGATAGATTACTTAATAAGGTTTTACACTGAGCAAGGTGTTAAGAATGTAAATAAGAATACACATTTAGAATTAATTAATTTTTTCAGAGATCGTATGAAAAATATATTAAAAGAAAAAAGGGTGAGACCTGATATAATTGAAGCCTCATTAAGTTCACATACTAACGACAATTTTCTTGAGCTATACAAAAAAACACTTGTTATGAATAAATTTATATCAAAAGATCTTGGAAAAAATGCAGTTTCAACTTACAAAAGAGCATACAATATTATTGATAGAGTAAAAAACATATCAAAATCCGGTCCCGATGCAGTTCTTTTTAAACAGGACGAGGAAAAAGAATTATTTGATAAAATTAACGATATAAGAAAAGCTTTTACTTACAAGGAGAGGAAAGAAAGTTATGAGAATCACCTTAAACTTTTATCGGATGCCAAGGTATCAACTGACAAGTTTTTTGACAATGTAAAGGTAAATGATGAAAATAATGATATTAAAAACAATAGATTAGAACTCTTGCAAAGACTCTGTTCTACATTTAATACTTTTATAGATTTTTCAAAATTGGAAGGTAATTAATGTCAAAATTAATATTTGGTTTTGGTGATAAAAAAGCAAAAAAAATACCCAATTCAAGAAATATTTTAGGTGGCAAAGGTTCTAATCTAGCTGAAATGGCAAGACTTGGATTGCCAGTACCCCCAGGTTTTACCATTTCAACTAAGATGTGTGAAATTTTTTATAAGAGTAATAAAAAATTAAATACAAAAATTAAGGTTGAGATAAAAAAAGAATTAAAAAAAATCGAAGCAAAGACTAAGAAAAAGTTTGGTGATAATAATAATCCTTTATTGGTATCTGTGAGATCTGGTTCAAGAGTTTCTATGCCTGGAATGATGGATACTATTCTTAATTTAGGTCTTAACGATATGACGGTGGTAGCTTTATCAAAAAAAACAGAAAATGATAGATTTGCCAAAGATAGTTATAGAAGATTTATTCAAATGTATGCCAATGTTGTAATGGGTGTTGAAACGTTTCATTTTGAAGAAATGATTGATAATTATAAATTAACAAAGGGCGTTCTACAAGATACCGAACTTACCTCAGATGACTGGGAAGGTTTAATTAATAATTTTAAAAAATTAATTAAGGAAAAAACTAATAAAAATTTTCCTCAAGATGTTAATGAACAATTGTTTGGTGCGATTAATGCTGTATTTTTATCTTGGGAAAGTAAAAGAGCAAAGACCTACAGGAAATTAAATCAAATACCTAGCGATTGGGGTACAGCAGTAAATGTTCAGTCTATGGTATTTGGAAATATGGGTAATGATTGCGCTACGGGTGTAGCTTTTACAAGAAATCCATCTACTGGGGAAAATAAATTTTTTGGAGAATACTTAATAAACGCTCAAGGAGAGGATGTTGTAGCAGGCAGCAGGACTCCGAGATATATAACTAAGCGAGCAAGAGAGGAAGCTGGTGTAAGAGAAAAATCGATGGAGGAAACCATGCCAAAAGTTTTTAGTGAATTAAAAAATATTTTCCTAAAACTAGAAAAACATTATAAAGACATGCAAGATATAGAGTTCACAGTTGAAAATAAAAAATTATGGATGTTACAAACTAGAAATGGAAAACGTACTGCAAATGCTGCTTTAAAAATTGCAGTAGATATGGTTAAAGAAAAATTAATAACAAAAAAAGATGCCATTTTAAGAATTGATCCAAACACACTTGACACACTTTTACACCCTACGTTAGATGATAAAGTTGAAAAAAAAATAATAGCAAAAGGTTTGCCTGCATCTCCAGGTGCTGCAAGTGGAAAAGTCGTTTTTACCGCCGATGAAGCTGAGAGAATGCAAAATCAAAAAGAAGATACAATTCTGGTGAGAGTAGAAACTTCGCCTGAGGATATTCATGGAATGCACGCGGCAAAAGGTATTCTTACAGCACGAGGCGGAATGACAAGTCACGCTGCTGTAGTTGCCAGGGGAATGGGCAGGCCTTGTGTTTCAGGCTCGGCAGAAATCAACATAGATTATGAAAGTAAAGAATTTAAAGTTGGAGATTTAGTTATTAAAGAAGGTGATACTATTACTATAGATGGTGGATCAGGAAGGGTGATGCAAGGTGTAGTACCAACTGTTAAACCAGATATATCAGGATATTTTTCAACAATTATGAAGTGGGCAGATGATTTTAGAAAATTAAAAATTAGGACTAATTCAGAAACACCACAGGACACTAAAGTAGCAAGAAGCTTTGGTGCAGAGGGAATTGGTTTATGTAGAACCGAACATATGTTTTTTGAAGAAGAGAGAATTTTGTCTGTTAGACAAATGATCGTATCGAAGGATTTAGATGGTAGGAAACTTGCTTTAGAAAAATTATTACCTCATCAGAAAAATGATTTCAAAGAAATCTTTAAAATCATGAATGGCCTGCCAGTAACTGTTAGACTTTTAGATCCTCCACTGCATGAATTTCTTCCAAAAACAGATAAAGATATGGAAGATCTAGCCAGATCACTTAATTTAGGTGTTAAGGAAATTAAAGATAGAGTAGCCGAACTTCACGAATTGAACCCTATGCTCGGTCACAGGGGATGTAGATTAGGTATATCTTTCCCCGAAATATACGAAATGCAATGCAAAGCAATATTTACAGCGCTTATTGAATGTAAAAAAGAAAAAATTCAATCCATAATACCAGAAATTATGATACCTCTTGTTTCAACAGAAGATGAGCTTGGAATAATGAGAAAATTAGTTAATAAGGTTGCTGATAAAGTTCAGAAAGAAAATAAAATAAAAATTAATTACTTTGTTGGTACAATGATCGAGCTACCAAGGGCTGCACTCAGAGCGGCGCCGATCTCGAAACATGCTGACTTTTTTAGCTTTGGAACAAATGATTTAACACAAACAACTTATGGTATAAGTCGAGATGACTCAGGAAAATTTTTAAATGATTATATCGATCACAAAATTTTTGATACAGACCCTTTCGTAAGTATTGATAAAGATGGTGTAGGTGAATTAGTAAAAATTGCCACTGAAAGAGGAAGAAAGAATAACAAAAAACTTAAACTTGGAATTTGTGGCGAACATGGTGGTGACCCCAAAAGTATAGAATTTTGTTCAAAAGCAGGTTTAAACTATGTTTCCTGCTCACCATTTAGAGTACCAATTGCAAGGTTAGCAGCCGCACAAGCAGAGCTCAGGAGATAAAATCTAATTTACAATCTACACTTGGTGCACTATGTGTAATTTGGCCGATTGAAATTCTATTAACACCAGTAGAAGAAATTTTCTTAATATTTTTGAGAGTTACTCCACCTGAGGCTTCAGTTTCGTAATATTTTTTTGATATTTTAACAGCTTTTCTTAAATTTTTAACATTCATATTATCAAACAAAACTCTATTAAATTTAAGTCCAATTATTTTTTTTAGTTGATTAATATTGTCTACTTCCACAGTAATTTTCTTACCATTTCTATTTTTTATTGATCTTTGTACAAGGTTTTTAATATTTTTGTTTATAGCAATATGATTGTCTTTAATTAGTATTTCATCACTTAGATTAAATCTATGATTAATTCCACCACCTAGGCTCACTCCATACTTTTGTATTAATCTAAGATTTGGCAATGTTTTTCTTGTACAGCATATTTTGCAGGATTTACCATTTACTTTCTTAACAAATTTATTTGTAATTGTTGCTACTCCAGAAATTAATCCTATAAAATTTAAGGCGACTCTTTCGGCTTTAAGAATACTTTTTGCATTACCTTTTAAAATTGCAAGAACTTTACCTTTTTTAACTTTTTTTCCATCAATTGTTTTTGTTATAAAAATGGTTTTTTTATCTAAAGTTTTAAATGTCTCTTTTGCAAAATTAAGACCTCCAATTATACAGTTTTGACCAGAAATAATTTTGGCTGTAATTTTTTTATTATTTATATTTCTAGATGTTATATCTCCTAATGGCTTTAGATCTTCTCTTAAAGCATCATAAACAATTGATCTAATATATTTATTATTTATTTTTTGCACTCGAAATTATCTACCAATTTCGGCCATTCTCAAAACAGATTTTCTTGCCATTTCAGCAATATTATGACTAATTTTAATTTCATTGGTTTCATTCTTTAAACAATCATAGATTTTGTTTAAAGTAATTTTTTTCATATGAGGACAAAGGTTACACGGTTTTACAAATTGAACGTTGGGATTTTCAACTTGAACATTATCGCTCATTGTACATTCAGTTACTAACAAAACCCTTTTTGGTTGCTTTTCCTTTACATACTTCACCATACTTGATGTTGATCCTGCAAAGTCAGAAGCACTTATTACATCTGGTGGACATTCAGGGTGAGCAATAACTTCAATTCCTGGATTTTCTTTTTTAATATCCTCAACTTCTTTACCAGTAAATTTTTCGTGGACCATACAGGTTCCTTGCCATGAAATGATTTTTACTTTTGTATTTTTTTGAACGTAATTTGCAAGATAATGATCAGGAAGAAAAATAACTTTATCAGTTCCTAAAGACTCAACAACTTTTACAGCATTTGCAGATGTGCAACATATATCTGTTTCTGCTTTAACATCAGCAGAGGTATTGACATAAGATACGACTGGAACACCTGGGTATTTTTCTTTAAGCATTCTTACATCTTGACCTGTAATTGATTCAGCAAGTGAACAACCAGCCTGCATATCAGGTATCAAAACTTTTTTACTTGGGTTCATTAATTTTGCAGT
>CACBKA010000006.1 GCA_902539745.1 uncultured Pelagibacteraceae bacterium | reverse complement strand
CCCGAAAGGAATACTAATTATTTTGGTGATTTAGATTATGAACACAATATTAATGAAAAATCATGGAATAGTTTTGAAAGTATCTTAAAAACTTTAAAAAAATTTGTTGATCAAGGAAAAATTAAATACATAGGTTTGTCAAATGAAACCCCATGGGGTTTTTCAAAATTTTTAGAGATAGCTAAAGAGCAGAAATTACCAAGAGTAGTTTCAGTCCAAAATCCATATAGTTTAATAAATAGATCTTACGAGATTGGAATGTCAGAAATTTCAATGAGAGAGAAAGCTGGTCTTTTGGCATATTCTCCATTAGCGGTTGGTTATTTAACTGGAAAATATAGAAACAAAGAAATCCCAAAAAATTCAAGATTAGATCTATTTTATGAAAATTACCCAAGATATCATAATGAAAGAACCTACGAAGCAGTTGATGAATATTTCAAAATTTCTCAAAAATATAAAATATCTTTATCACAACTCTCTCTTGCCTTTGTAAATTCAAGAGATTTCGTAACTAGTAATATTATTGGGGCAACAACCATGGAGCAATTAAAAGAAAATATAGATAGTATAGATATAGGCTTGGAAGAAAATATCATGCATGAAATAAACTTAATTCATGAAAAAATTCCGAATCCAGCACCTTAATTAAACAACTATTGAAAAGGTCAAAAATTTGTATAGATTGAATTAAAAGTCTAAGTTTAAAAAATGAAAAAAATTTCGGTTCTAATAATATTATTTACTTTTTTGTTTTCATCAAACGCTTTTAGTGATCAACCAAAAAGTATCGGTAAATATAAAAGCTGGGAAGCTTTTACATACAATGGTAGTAACGGGAAAATCTGTTTTGCACAAACTATTCCTTTAGATAGAGCTCCAAAAAATTTAAAAAGAGATCCATCAAGACTTTTTGTGACTTTCAGAAAGAATGAAAAGATCAAGAATGAGCTTAGTGTAACTAGCGGCCACATGTATAAAAAATCTTCAGTAATAGCAAAATCAGGAAAAAATGAATTTTTGTTTTTTTCACAAGGAAATTTTGCTTGGTTGATAGATGGAGAAGAGGAATTCAATCTTATAAAAACTATGAAAAGAGCTTCAAAATTATCTGTAACAGCCAGAACAAGTACAGGCACAGAAACAAAAGATATGTATTCCATGATGGGTTTCACTAAAGCTTACAATACCGCTAGAAAAAGTTGTGCCTAAAAAAAAGAATAAAATTGTTTTAGCTTACTCTGGAGGGCTAGACACCTCTATAATTTTAAAATGGCTTCAAGAAAATTATAACTCAGAAATTATTGCTTACACTGCAGACATCGGACAAGAAATAAACAAAAGTAAAATTATCAAAAATGCAAAGAGATTGGGTGTAAAAAACATAATTATTGAGGATTTAAAAAATACTTTCGTTAAAGATTATGTTTACCCAATGATTAGAGGTCACGCATTATATGAAGGTGTTTATTTATTAGGAACTTCGATTGCAAGACCTTTAATTGCTAAAAGACAGATTGCTATTGCTAAAAAATTTAAAGCATTTGCAGTATCACACGGTTCAACAGGAAAAGGAAACGATCAAGTAAGATTTGAGCTTGGATATTATTACTTTGGACCAAAGATAAAAGTAATTGCACCTTGGAGAATTTGGAAATTAAAATCCAGAACTGATTTAATAAAATATGCAAAAAAGCATAACATACCTATACCGAAAGATAAAAAGGGGGCACCACCTTTTTCTGTTGATGATAATCTCTATCACACCTCAACAGAAGGCAAGGTATTAGAAGATCCAAGAAAACAGGCACCAGAATATATTTTCCAGAGAACAGTTTCTCCTGAAAAAGCTCCTAGTAAACCATCTTATGTAAATATAGGATTTAAAAAAGGTGATCCAATATCAGTAAATAATAAAAAATTATCTCCAGCAAAACTACTTCAAAGATTAAATTTAATTGCTGGTAAGAATGGGGTTGGTAGAGTTGATTTAGTTGAAAATAGATTTATTGGAATAAAATCGAGAGGAGTTTACGAAACTCCAGGAGGAACTCTTTTGATGATAGCACACAGAGCGATAGAGTCCGTAACTTTAGATAAGAAAACTATGCATGAGAAGGATGAAATTATGCCGAAGTATGCTGAACTGATTTATAATGGTTTTTGGTTTTCAAAATCAAGACTTAAATTACAGAGAAAAGTCGACCTGAAAAGAAATCAAGTAAATGGAAATATTAAACTTAAGTTATACAAAGGTAATGTTACAATTTTATCAAGACAAAGTAACAGTAAAGCATACTCTATTGATAAAGTGTCTTTTGAAGAAAATAAAAGTTTCAAAAAGTCAAAAGTTGAGAGATTTATATTGGGTGCGGCAAGAAAGCTTAGGGTTTAAGTATAATTAAAAATATAAAAAACTTCTATGAATATGAACATTATAATCAGAAATATTCAGCTAGTTGCTGTAATATTTATTTTGGTCGGAACTGTGTTAGCCTTTGGTTTTGAAATCAACGAAATGTATAAAGTTGGTCGTGTAACTTTAGCAGACCTTCTTTTAATGTTTATCTATATTGAAGTTATCGGAATGATTGGAGTTTTCTGGGCTAGTAAAACAATAAGAATTACTTACCCTGTATTAATTGCAATTACAGCATTAGCTAGACTAATAATTTTGCAAGACAAAGATAGTGCTTCAGTAAATTTAATTTATCAGGGTGCTGCTATTCTATTATTAGCTTTATCAGTTTTTTTCTTAACTTTGAGATACAGCAAAAAACTTGGAATGGATAAAAAAAATCCTGGTGAGGAAGCTTAATTAAAATGAAACAACTAGTAGCAATTGTTGCATATTACATGTTTGGATATCTTATTTTTTGGACTTTTCTTCACGAGACAGATCTTTTTCCAAAAGTTTGGGTACAAGATAATTTTAGTATAGCAATTTATTTATGGGTTTTCTTTTTTATAGTTCCACTTTTTCTAATTGCTCTTGGAACAGAATATATTAAAAGACGAATTGCTGATTTTAAATCACTAGGACAAAGTTCGAGATGGCCACTTTATATTTTATTATTTGGTGTTTGGGACTTAATGATTGGTTTTGCTTATTTACTATTCTCCTATTTCGAGATCACGCATGTAACTATGATAATTGCTAACGGATTATTTATTACCGGAACTTATTTAACATTTTTGAGTTTTGGGGTAGCAAAGAAATTACAATTGAGTAAAAATAATTAAATATATGGCTAATAAAATTTTAATATTTGGAGCTACTGGGGCTGTTGGAAGTTCTCTTGCAAAATTAATGCAAAATGGATCAACTGAGTGTCATCTTATAGGAAAAAATCAGGATGAAGTTTCAAGACTGTCAGATGAAACTGGTCATAGCTTTAGTGTTGCTGATGTATTAGAAGAAGGTTTTTTAGATAAAATTGATAATGATCTTGCTGACACCGAAATTAAAGGTATTGCTTATTGCGTAGGATCTATAGACCTTAAACCAATAAATTTGATTTCAAAAAAAGATGTAATGAAATCATTTTCACTAAATTTATTTCCTATTTACGACATTATAAAAAAATTTCATCAAAGTTTAAAAAATAATAAAGGATCAATAGTTTTGTTTTCGACAGTTGCTGCAAATCAAGGTTTCCCTAATCATGGAATTATCTCGCCGGTAAAAGCATCTTTGGAAGGTCTTACTATTTCTTTGGCAGCAGAATTTTCTCCAAACGTAAGAGTTAATTGTATAGCTCCAAGTATGAGTAACTCAAAAATGGCTAGTAAAATTTTAAAAAATCCAAAAATTGCTGAAGGTATTGCCAAAATGCATCCACTCAAAAGACTTGGCGAAGGAAAAGATTCAGCAGCACTCGCAAAGTTTCTTCTATCTGATGATAGCTCATGGATTACTGGTCAAATTATTGGAGTTGATGGTGGAAGATCAAACGTTGGTTAATACTTCTCAACACTACCGATATAATTAAGATTTTTATCTACTACAACAATTTCACCAGATGAAACTGTTTTGTTCAAACTTTCTAAAATCACTACATAGTGAGTAATCAAAATTAAATTTTTATTACTTTCCCAGTTATTTAAAAATTTATTTAAATCTTGCATCTGTTTTTCTTTATTTTTTTCAAATTTTGAGGAAAAAAAAGAGTTAAGAGCATTAAAAGTCTCATAATCATTAAAAGCGAATTTAGCCGTATCTTTACAACGGCACCATTCACTGGATAATACCTTGTCTATAGGAATATTATTTTGTTGAAAAAATAACCCCATTTTTTTTGATTGTTCAATACCTTGATTATCTAAATTTCTCTGAGTTGAACAATCATCCAATCTAAAATTTTCTGGATCTCCACCACCAGGCGCAATCGCATGTCTTATAAATACAATATTACCACCTTTTTTTAACTGTTTGATTACGATCTCATCAGATTTTACGTTCGTTAAAAGTAAAGTAAAAATAGATAAAATAATTAAAAGTTTTTTATGCATGTGCTTAAATAGATAATATCAAATAACTGTGAAAAGTATTATTTAAAGTTCTGATAAATTATGATATTTGAAACTACACGAGATGGTGCGCTAAAAAAATTGGATAATTTCATTGAGAACGAAATTATTAATTATAATTCTAAAAGAAATTTCGATTTTGGACCTAAAGAAAGAAAAAATGTTTCATGTCTATCTCCATATATAACTCACCGACTGATAACTGAATACGAAACTGTTGAGAGAGTTTTAAAAAAAAGACCTTATCAAAAAGTTGAAAAATATATTCAAGAAATTTTTTGGCGGGTATACTGGAAAGGATGGTTGGAATTAAGACCAAAAGTTTGGACAGATTTTACTGAAGATCTAAAAAATATTAAAGATGATGAAAAGATACAGCAAGCTGTAAATGGAAAAACCCAAATTTCATGCTTTAATGATTGGGTAAATGAAATAAAAGAATTCAATTATCTTCATAACCATACAAGGATGTGGTTTGCGAGTATTTGGATATTTACATTAAAATTACCTTGGCAGAAGGGTGCTGAATTTTTTTTAAAATATCTTTTAGATGGTGATGCTGCATCTAATACTCTGAGCTGGAGATGGGTAGCTGGTCTTCAAACTAAAGGTAAAAATTATTCTGCGCAATCTTGGAATATTGAAAAGTTTACAAATAATAAATACAAAAATATAAGATTAGTTGAAAATCCAATACCATTACAGGACAAACGTGAATACAAACTGACTGAGATTGAAAATTTTAATAATTCTGAAAAAGTAGGAAATCTTATTTTTTTTGAAAATGATTTAAATTTAGAAAATTATAATTTAGACAATTATCAAAATATTTATTGTTTATTAATAGAAAATGATAAAAGGAAAATTAAACTTGATCAAAAAGTTTTAGATTTTAAAAAAATAATTATAAAAAACCACTTGAAGACATTAACTAAAAATATAAAATTTTTAGAAAACTCACAAAGTTTAAATATATTAGATGGAGTAAAAGAGTTTGATGTTATTTATCCCTCAATAGGAGAGAATCTATCTTTTATAAAACGTTTAAATAAAACAAAAGATATTAAATTTAGATTTTTAAAAAATGAAAAAGATTTATTTTGTTGGAATTTTTCTAATAAAGGATATTTCAATTTTAAGTCTAATATTCCAAAAATAATAACGAAATTTAAATTATCTTAGTTTTGAGCATTTTTTTGAGCAATATTTTACCTTATCCCAGTTAAGTCTCCACTTCTTTCTCCAAGTGAATGGTCTTTTACAAATAATACATATTTTAAAAGGTAAATTTTCTTTTTTATTCACTTAAATAGTATTTTGTTTAATAAATTTTTGTGCAGCGTTTAAAATTAATTTTTTTCTTTCTGACTTCATTTTATCAAAGACTCTCACCATCATTGACAGTCTTGGATTTCTAGAAAAAAATTTTCTATTTTTATTTATAAAATTCCAGTAGAGACCATCCATAATATTACACCATTCCCCTTTTTTAAAATCCATCATTTTTAAAAAATAGCTAGAGCCGCATATGTATGGCTTTGTGGCAAATATTCCACCATCACTAAAAAGTCCCATACCGTAAACATTTGGTGCCATTACCCAATCAGATGAATCAACAAACATTTCCATAAACCATTTATAAACTTGCCTTGGATGTATCTGACAAAGGTTCATGATGTTTGCTAAGATCATTAACCTCTCAATGTGATGCGACCACCCAGAATTTAAGGCATTTTTTATTGAAAAATCTAAAGGATCAAGACCAGTGGTCCCGTTATACCAAGATGACTTCATTTTATTTTTGTGATTAAAAAAATTTGTATTTTCTAATCTTTCATCATAATTTTGGTAAATGCCTCGCATGAACTCTCTCCAACCAATAATTTGTCTAACATAACCCTCTAAAGAATTTATTCTTGTTTTATTTTCAATTTTTTTAATTTTTTCTAAAATTTCACTTGGTGTTATCAAGCCTATGTTTATTAAAGGGCTTAATGCACTATGAAATAGAATATTTGATTTTTTACTAACCGCATCTTCATAATCACCAAATAAATCGATTTTTGATTTAATAAATTGGTCAAAAAGTTTTTGCGTCTGCTCTCTGGTAGTTGGAAACCAAAAATTATTTGTTGTACCTGGATGGTTTTTGAAATTTAATTCAATAAATTTTTTTAATGTTTCAGTATGGGAGGTGTTTTGGAATTTAAGTTGTTTTGGTACATCAACTTTGTCTGGTAACTTTTTTCTGTTATCTTCATCAAAACTCCACTTTCCACCTTTAGGTGTCCCATCTTTATTCATTAATATATTAAATTTTGATCTATTTATTTTATAGAAGTTAGCCATGAATGGTTTTTTTGTACCACTTAAATATTTTTTAAACTCATCTCTAGTTGTTAAAAACATTGGCGATTTTATTTCATTAAATTTAACACCTCTCTTATTGAATAGAGTTTTTATTTTATTTTCAAAAAAAATATCTTCTATTTCAAAAAAACTTATTTCGGTAACCTTTTTTTCTTTAATTATTTTTTCAAGTTTTTTTTCATAGGAAAGTTTAAAATTATTGTTACAGTCACTATAAATAACTTTTAATTTTTTAGACTTAAGTTCATCTCTATAAGACCTCATTGATGATAAAAATAATAATATTTTTAATTTATGATGTTTTTGAAATGTACATAATCCAAAATCTTCGGCCATGTAAAATGTATGTCCTGAAAACTCTTTAAGATATTTTGGGTTAAAAAGTTGATTACCTAGAATTAAAAATAATTTCATTTTTGTAAAATATATAATTTGTTTCTTTTTAAGAATTAGCTCTTTTGAAGCACTCAACAGTATTGCTTAATAAACATGCGATAGTCATCGGTCCAACACCTCCTGGAACGGGGGTTACTGCCTTAGCAATTTTAGCAACTTCATCAAAATCAACGTCACCTACAATACCATTGATTGTTTTATTGATACCTACATCTATTACTATAGCATTTTTTTTAACCCAATCACCTTTTACAAGCTTAGGTTTACCAACAGCTGCAATAATTATATCAGCTTTATTACACTCACTTTTTAAATCTTTAGTTTTTGAATGAGTAATTGTTACTGTACAATTTTCTCTTAATAACAATTGAGCCATAGGTTTTCCATTCAAATTAGACCTTCCAATTATTACAACATGTTTTCCACTTAAATTTTTTTCAACTTCTTTAAGTAAAATAAGACATCCTAAAGGTGTGCATGGTATTTTACTGTCATATCCTGAAGATAGATTGCCAACATTGATGGGATGAAATCCGTCAACGTCCTTTTCTGGTAGAATAGTTTCTATAACTTTCTGTTTGTCTATATGTTTAGGTAAAGGTAATTGTACAAGAATTCCTGATACTTTTTGATTTTTGTTTAGTTCAATAATTTTGTCTAAAACAATTTTTTCCTGAATATTTTCAGGATACCTTATTACCTCAGAGTCTATGCCTATTTCTTTTGAAAATTTTATTTTATTTTTAACATAAATCTGGCTTGCAGGATCTTCTCCCACAAGAATAACGGATAAGCCTGGGGCTATTTTTAATTTTGATTTAAATTCTACAATCTTTTTTTTTAATTTTTCTCTTAATCCCTCAGCTATTTTTTTTCCATCTATAATCATATTTAAAACAGAGCTGGTGCAAAAAATTCAAAAGCTAAGTTTCTTAGAAACATCAAGAGTAAAATAAGAATAACTGGTGATATATCTATACCACCAAGATTTGGTAAAAAATTTCTTATTGGCCTTAAAAGTGGGTCTGTCATTTTGTAACTTATATCAAGTAGAGAGTAGACTAGTCTATTTGAAGTATTTAAAACATTGAAAGCAATTAACCAACTTAGTAATGCATTAATAATTAAAACCCATATATAAATACTAACTAAACTATCAATTAAAATTAAAACTGATTTCATTTCTTATTTTTTTTCTACGTAAATTGATTGACTTGGGAATGCAAAAGAAGCCTTGTTTCTCTCAACAATTTCTTTTATTGCTATTGCTAATCTTTCTTTAACTTTTAACCACTCAGACCATCTATTTGTATTCGTAAAACATCTAACATACATATCTATTGAACTATCTGAAAACTTATCAATCCTTACTGCATGAGTAGTGTTTTCGCTTATCTTATAATCTTTTGAGGTTGTAATGTATTTATCAATTTCATCTCGGATTTTTTTTAGCTGATCAACTGTAGTGTCGTATTGTAGAGTAATGATCCAATTAATTCGCCAGTTTGTTGTCTGGCTAATATTTATTACTGCGTTCTCAGCAAATTGAAAGTTAGGAATTACAGCAACTGATTTATCAAATTTTCTTACTACCGTCGATCTAAACCCAATCTTTTCTACAATCCCCTCAATAATATTTTCAACTAAAATCCAATCTCCAACTTTAAATCTTTTTTCAACTAAAACCAGAATACCAGAAATTAAATTTTTAAATAAGTCTTGAGCACCTAAAGCTACTGCTACACCGAACAAACCTAATCCAGCTATAATAGGACCTATCTTAATACCCCAAAGTTCTAAAACTGCAGCTGCTCCAAGAATTAAAATTAAAATTTTAAATGCTTTTATTATCCAGTTTAAAAGATCCCTAGATAGAAGGTCTTCTACAGTTTTAATTAAAACTGATATCGGGCCAATAATTTGATGTAATGACCAAAAAATTAAAATCGTAATAAGTGTTCTGTTTGCATTATCTATAAAGTTTTCTGTGCTATCGCCTAAAGATACGTAGCTTGTTGCAACAAAAAACCCTACTACAATAGGAAAAAATTTTGTTGGGCCTTTTAAAGACTCTACCAGGGTGTTGTCAAATTTGTTTGATGTTTTGGAAACATACTTTTCAAGACGTTTAATAATAAATTTTGCAAATAAACCTCGGAGAAAAAGGAATAAGAAAAAAATAATTAAAGCGATGATAATTTCTGAAATATTTATCCCAGAAATTCCATTTTTCCAAACGTCAATAAACAATTCTATAAATTCTTCTGTTTTATCCATTTTTAATTTTTTCTATTTTTAATAGCTCTTCTCCAGGATTAAAAGTTTCTGTTTTTTTCCAGCCTTTAGATTCTAAAAATTCTTTAATTTTTTTACTTATACACATAACTGTGCATTGTGTCATCAATTCTGAAAGGGAGTATTTACTTACTATCTGATCAAAACTTTCTGCACTTCTTTTAGAATAAATAAGTGTTACATCTGGAGGGTATTTTTTGATTAAATCTAAACTTTCACTGTTCAAGTCTGTTATTTTGCTTGAGGTGTAATTTATTATTTTTTTAACTTTAAATCCAGAAAGTTTGAGATCTTTATCCAGATCATAGGAAACAACATCTCCACATAAATATGCTAAATTTTTTATTTTTTTTTCAGAGTTCAAAATTATATTTTTAAGAGCGTTAACTGTGCCTGATGCGGCAACTGTATTAGTAAATCCTTTTAATCTTAAAGATCTCTCAGTTATATTTCCAACACAAAAACATTTTATATTTTTTTCATCATTTTTTAATTGTAAAAATCTGACTGCATTAGCACTAGTAAAAATTAAACCGTCAAATTCTTTTACATTAATTGGTTCCATGTTTGCAGAGGCAATGCTCAAAGTTGGAAGATGTATAACTTTATAGTTTGATGAAAAAAAATTTGTCATCAAATCTTCAGCATCTATTAAAGGTCTTGTAAAAATAATATTCATCTTTTTTTAATAAAATTTTTTCCAGCTTTTTTTAAAATTTCCTCACCTGCTATTTTGCCAAGACTTTGAGGATCAGTTGATTTTCCAGATTTAATTACGTTGTATACTTCTTTACCGTTATCTGAAAAAAGTTGAGCTTCTAAATCAATGTTATTTCCTTTAAGAACAGCTGAGCAACCAACCGCTGTATCACAGTCTCCTCCTAATGTTTTTAAAAAACTTCTTTCAGCTAACGCACATATTTCTGTATTAATATGATTAATCTTTTTTAAAATTTTTTTAGTATCCTCATCATTTTCTCTACATTGTGCAGCGATAATCCCTTGCCCAGCCGTTGGAATAAATTCTTTTAGAGAAAATATTTGTTTAATATGATTTTTTAAATTTAATGTTTTTAAACCTGCTAATGCCAGAATTACACCATCGTATTCTCCTTTTTCTATTTTTTCAATTCTTGTATCTACGTTACCTCTAATGCTTTCAACTTTGATGTCTTTATTTAAAAGTTTTATTTGAAGTTCGCGTCTCTTAGAACTTGAACCAATTTTGCCTTCTTTTATGTCTGATATTTTATTAAAACTTTTCGAAACAAATGTTTCTCTCGCATCATTTCTTTCTAAGTAAGCATGAATAGTTAGGCCTTTAGTTTCTTCTGAGTCCATATCTTTAAGAGAATGAACTGCTATATCAATTTCTTTTTTAATTAATTTTTCTTCTATTTCTTTACAAAATAAATCTTTTCCACCAATTTCAGAAATTTTTTTATTCTGAAATAAATCACCTGATGTTTTAATTGTTTTTATTATAATTTCTTTATCGATTCCTGGTACTTGACTAAGAATATTGCTTCTAACTTTATTAGCATAAGCCAAAGACAGTTTGCTTCCTCTGGCACCTATAGTAATTTTATTGTCCATTTATAAATAAAGATTTATATTTTATAATATCTAATTTAATGAAAAAAAAACTTACTTTTTTAGGAATTGAAACGAGCTGTGACGAAACTGCTGCAGCAATAGTTCAGGAAAATGGCGATAGCACTGCAAATGTATTATCAAATATCGTCTCTAGTCAAATTAAAGAGCATAAAAAATTTGGTGGAGTTGTTCCTGAAATAGCAGCGAGATCACATATTGAAAATATTGATTTTATTATTGAAAAAGCTCTTCAAAAAAGTAAAAAAAAAATTAAAGACTTAGATGGTATTGCAGCAACAGCTGGACCAGGCTTGGTGGTATGTTTGCATGTAGGCTTTAACATTGGAAAAAGTATTGCTGCTTTTGGAAATAAATTATTTTTTCCCATAAATCATTTAGAAGGACACGCACTCAGTCCTAGTATTGAAAATAAAATATCTTTTCCATATTTATTGCTTTTGGTTTCAGGCGGCCATTCTCAGTATTTAATTGTAAACGGCGTTAATAATTATAAACAAATTGGTACCACGATTGATGATGCTGTCGGTGAAGCTTTTGATAAAACTGCAAAAATCCTGAATTTAGGCTATCCTGGTGGACCGAATGTTGAAAAATTTTCCAAATTGGGAATTAAAGATAGTTTTATTTTACCCCAACCAATTATAAATAGAGCGGGATGTAATTTATCCTTGGCTGGTCTGAAAACAGACGTACTGAGGAAGTCAAAAAATTTAAAATCAAAAAAAGAAAGATATAATCTAGCTGCATCATTTCAAGAAACTGTAAATAAAATTTTGAGGAAAAAAACAGAAGTAGCAATGAAACAGTTTAGAGATGAAATTACTAATAAATCTTTAAAATATTTTGTAGTTGCGGGTGGAGTAGCTGCTAACGAAACAATTAGAAAAGGTTTAGAAGAAGTTTCGTTAAAAATGAATTTTAAACCAATTTTCCCCTCTAAAGAATTTTGCGGTGATAATGCTGCTATGATTGCATGGGCTGGAATTCAAAGATGTAAAAAAAAGTTATTTAATAAGAAAAATGAGACGGTAAAGTCTAGATGGCCTCTAGATATTAAAGCCCCTTTTTTAAAAGGTCCGGGCTTAAAATTTTAATGAATTATTGGTTATTAAAATCAGAACCTGATGTTTGGTCAATTGAACAACAAAAAGATGCTGGTAGTGAAGGTGTAGCTTGGGATGGTGTAAGAAATTATCAAGCTGCAAATAATTTAAGATCTATGAAGCTAGGAGATCTTTGCTTTTTCTATCATTCTAATGTTGGCAAAGAAATTGTCGGAATAGTAAAAGTTATTAAAGAAGCTTTTACAGATAAAACTGATAAGAAAAAAAAGTTTGTTGCTGTTCAAGTCAGGTTTATTCAAAAATTTAAAACCCCTGTTTCTTTGGTAAAAATTAAAAAAACTAAGGCTATTTCTCATTTACCGCTAATTAAACAAAGTCGATTATCAGTGATGCCTATAGACTTTAAAAGCTGGAAAATTATTTGCAAGATGGGTAAAATAATTTAAATATTACGTTTTGAGGATATATGGCAAAAAGAAGTAAAAAGAAAAAAAGAAAATCAAAATCTAGGAAAAAGAAAATTTTCAAGAGAAAAAAGAAAAAAATTCTTAGAAAAAAGAAAAAGAAAACTTCATCAAAAAAGAAAGGCTCAAAGCAAATAGAGGACTCTGATGGAAATATAGTATTTAAAGTTCCACCAAGTTGGGAAAAACAAGCCTATGTAAATCAATCTCAATACGCAAAAAAATATAAATTATCATTAAAAGATAACGACGGGTTTTGGAAAAAAGAAGGTAAAAGAATCACTTGGATGAAACCTTATACTAAAATTAAAGATGTGAAATACAGTAAAGAGGACGTAAGTATTAAGTGGTATTACGATGGTACTTTAAACGCATCGGCAAATTGTATTGATAGACATTTAGATAAAAAGGGAAATAAGACTGCAATTATTTGGGTTGGAGATGACCCAAGTGACTCCAAAAAAATATCTTATAAAGAACTTCATAAAAATGTTTGTAAAGCAGCTAATGGGTTAAAAAGTATAGGTATCCAAAAAGGAGACAGGGTAACTATTTACCTTACTATGATACCTGAACTTGCTTACACTATGTTAGCATGTGCTCGGATCGGTGCTGTTCACTCAATAATATTTGGTGGATTTTCTCCAGATTCGATTGCTACGAGAATAAATGATTGTGAGTCAGACTACGTAATTACAGCAGATGAGGGAGTAAGAGGTGGAAAAATAATTCCACTAAAGAAAATTGCTGATGAAGCCATGATGCAATGTCCAAATGTAAAAAAATGTGTTGTTGTAAAAAGAACTGGTAATAAAGTTGATTGGAATGACGATCGAGATATTTCTTACGATGATATTACAAAAGACGTTCCTGATAAATGTGCAGCAGAGGAGATGAACGCAGAGGACCCGCTGTTTATTCTTTATACTTCTGGATCTACTGGTAAACCAAAAGGTGTTTTACATACTACAGGCGGGTATATGGTTTATGCTTCAATGACACATCAGTATATTTTTGATTACAAGAACAAGGATATATATTGGTGTACTGCAGACATCGGTTGGGTGACTGGACACAGCTATATTATTTACGGACCTCTAGCTAACGGTGCTACCACTATTATGTTTGAGGGTGTTCCTAATTATCCTGATAGTTCAAGATGGTGGCAAATAGTTGATAAATACAAAGTCAATATTTTTTATACAGCTCCAACAGCAATTCGTGCACTGATGCGTGAGGGGGATGGTCCTGTAAAAAAAACAAGTCGAAAATCACTTAAACTTCTTGGAACAGTAGGAGAACCAATAAATCCTGAAGCATGGATGTGGTATTACAAAACAGTCGGTGAAAGAAAATGTCCAATTGTAGATACTTGGTGGCAAACCGAAACTGGTGGGATTTTAATTGCTCCTCAGCCTGGTGCTATAAGTTTAAAACCTGGTTCGGCTACTAAACCTTTTTACGGTATCAAACCTGCAATAGTAGATGAGTCAGGAAAAGTTTTAAAAGGAGCTTGTAAAGGTAGACTTTGTATGACTCAATCTTGGCCTGGACAAATGAGAACAGTTTATGGTGATCACAAAAGATTTATTGACACATATTTCTCTCAATTCGATGGTAAATATTTTACCGGCGATGGATGTAGAAGAGACAAAGATGGATATTATTGGATTACTGGAAGGGTGGACGATGTTATAATTGTTTCAGGCCACAATCTAGGTACTGCCGAGATAGAAAGCGCTTTCGTAGCCCATAATAAAGTTGCTGAGGCTGCTGTAGTGGGTTTTCCTCACGAAATAAAAGGTAATGGTCTTTATTGTTATATAACATTAAATGCAGGTGAAAACCCAAATGGTGATTTAGAAAGAGAACTTAAACTTTGGGTTAGAAAGCAAATAGGTCCGATCGCAACTCCAGACTATATTCAATTTGCCCCTGGATTACCAAAAACAAGATCAGGCAAAATTATGAGACGTATTCTTAGAAAAATTGCTGCGAATGAACATCATGATCTTGGCGACACGACCACTCTTGCTGATCCATCTGTAGTGGAGTCTTTAATTGAAAATAGAAAAGAAAAATAGTTTTAGTTTCCAGTGAAATTATTAACTAATTTTTTAAAGTCTTTTTGAACATTGTTCCATTTTAAAAACACAGAATTTAGAACAATCTGTTTATCGAATTTTTTCAGTTCGTCAGCTATAGGTGCCCATTTATATAAAGCAAGAGCACTATTTTCAAATGGGTTGGTATTATAATATGTTTCCCAATTAATACTTGTAAATCTTGAATTAAATTCTTTTGTTGCATTTTCATAAGCATCCAAATCCATACCGCTCGCTTTTTCATTATTTAATATTTCAAAAAAAATTTGATTTGCAAGGTCAGTTTTCATAAATTTTTTTTCTTTGTACAAGAACGAAAAGCAAAAAAATGTACAGTCGATTAAAGACACTACGTAAATTTGCCATTTTGCAATATTTATTGATTTTAAAAAATCTTTATCTTCGAACATGATTACATGCTTAGCCCCCATTCTAGTTTTTAAATAACCATATAAAGTCATTTGACTTACCTGAGCTGATTGTTCTTGAATAAAAACCTTTACCTGATCGATAGTTTTTATCTGCCTGTATTTTGAGAAAATCCTTTTGATAGGAAACAGGTATTTTTCGAGGTCTTTTAGATTCAATTTCACGTTGTATTATTAAAATAGCAGACTATTTTCCTTTGTAAAAGGGTATCATTACATGTTTTTTCCTACATTTTTAGTCTTTTAATTAACGTCGATTTAAGTATGCTTCGCAAAATACTCTTAACAAAAAAAGGGAGGAAAGACATGTCAAACAAAGAATCACATTGGCAAAAGACCAAAAGTCATATGTTTGTAACATTGGCTATTTGGTTCTTTTTCTCAATAGTAATATTTATGTTCGGTGAGTCGGTGAATCAAGGATCGTTTCTTGGTTACCCACTAGCTTACTATATGTCAGCGCAAGGATCACTTGCTGCTTTCGTAATTTTAATCTTTTGGTTTGCTAACAAACAGGAGAAAATCGACGACGAACACGGATATGGCGGTGAAAGGGAGGATGACTAATGTTTAAAGGTGGTTTTATACAAAACCTTCCCAAGATCTACGGTTTGTACACTGGAGGTTTCCTAGTATTCATCTTATTGATGGCAGTACTAGAATCAGCTGGTGTTAGCGCAGCAAGCATAGGAATTATGTTTGTAGCCTTTACAGTGCTTATATATGCATTGATTGGTTACTTATCTAGAACTATTCAAGTTGACGCTTACTACGTAGCGGGAAGACAAGTACCAACAGTATTTAATGGAATGGCGACAGCAGCTGACTGGATGTCAGGTGCATCGTTCGTTGCAATGGCTGGAGGTATTTACTTTGGTGGCTATACTTACATGGCATTCTTAGTTGGATGGACTGGTGGATACGTATTAGTATCGACTCTTCTAGCACCATATTTAAGAAAATTTGGTTGTTATACTGTACCGGACTTTATTGGAACTAGATACGGCGGAAATCTACCAAGATTTTGCGCAACTTTAGTTTTAGTATTAGCTTCATTCACTTACGTGACGGCACAAATTAATGCTACTGGAACAATTGCTTCAAGGGCTTTACAAATTCCATTTGAACTTGGAGTTTGGGTTGGTCTAGTTAGTATTTTAATGTGTTCAATGTTAGGTGGTATGAGAGCTGTTACTTGGACACAAGTAGCCCAGTATATAGTGCTTATAACAGCATACTTGATACCAGTATTTTGGATGGGAAGTAAATTGGGTAATCCATTCCCACACTTTATGCTTGGTGATGAAGTACAACGTTTAGCTGAACTTGAAGGTCAGTTTGGGTTAACTAAGAACACAGGGGCTGCAATTAAAGAAGCTGGTGTTCCTGGTGGATTAAAATATATTTCTAATCCTCACTCTGCTGTACCTGCGGGTGGAATGGCTGTATGGAAATACTTATCGCTTGCGATCTGTATGATGGTTGGAACTGCATCGTTACCTCATATTTTAATGAGATACTTTACAACTCCTTCTGTTAAATCAGCGAGAAAATCAGTGGCTTGGTCACTGTTCTTTATCTTCTTGCTTTATTTCTCTGCGCCTATGCTAGCAACACTATCTAAACTTCAGTTAATGGATCCAAACTTGCCTACTGCGATCATTGGTAAATCGATCTCAGAGGTTCAAAGTATACCATGGGTTCAAAACTGGTCTGCAGTAAAACAAGTATTTATTGCTGACTTCAACGGTGATGGAATATTACAGTTGAACGAATGGTTTATGAGAGGTGACGTAGTAGTATTAGCGACTCCTGAAGTTGCTGGTTTACCTTACGTTATTTCTGGATTAGTTGCTGCAGGTGGTATGGCTGCTGCCATGTCAACTGCCGATGGATTAGTTTTAGCGATATCAAACTGTTTATCACACGATATCTACTACAAAATAATCGATCCGAAAGCAGACGTTAGAAAACGGCTAATTGTTGCGCGTGTACTTCTAGTAGTGATAGGTGCTCTAGCTGCTTACATCTCTTCAATGAGATTAACAAGCATTCTAGGAGCAGTAGCTTGGGCATTCGACTTTGCGATGTCAGGCTTATTTTTCCCACTTGTACTTGGTGTATGGTGGAAGAGAGCTACTAAAGAAGGTGCGGTTGCAGGAATACTTGGAGGTCTAATCTCTGGTACGGCATATCTAATTTATGTTGGACCTAAGTTTATGGCTAACACTCCATGGCTTGGAATTGACCACTTAAGATTCGGTATAATAGGGGCTTCAGTAAGCTTAGTTGCAATGGTTGTAGTAAGCTTAATGACAAAAGAACCTAGTGCTGCCGTTCAGAAGATGGTTGATGACGTTAGAATACCTAGCGGAAGAGCTATTCTTGGAAAACAACACTAAATAAAATTATTTATTTTAAAAGGGGCGACTTGTTCGCCCCTTTTTTTTTGCTTTAAGGTAATATTTGCACGTGTTACTTTAGTTCATGCCACTTTGGATATTAATAATCGATTATATTCTTGGAATAATCATGTGGACTTTAATCGGAAGGTCGGCGATGAATATTTTTCAAAGAGAGGACTCAAATTTCTTTTTTATGAAAGCTTTCGTTAAATTTACAAACCCTATAATTAAAATATTTAGGTTCATAACTCCAAGTTTTATAATACCACTTTTTGTTCCATTATACGTTGCATGGTTTTTTTACATGTTTAGGTTTTACGCAATGCCCTATATCCTGGGGTATGACGTTATGGGCATGCTATCTTTTCCATTAGAAAGCGATATAGCAAAAGAAATTTATCGTTTATTTAATAGATAATTTAAATAAAATTGTCTAAAAACTTACTTTAAAAATAATAAAATATGCCTGGAAAAATTTATTCACTTATAATTTTTTTAACTCTTTTTTGGATTTACTGTCTTTATGTAGGATTTAAAAATCATAAAAAAACATTTGCTCCAGTAGACTTCTTCATTTATGGAAGGAACATACCTTCATGGGTTTATGTAACTGTAGCTACAGGCACTATTTTTTCTTGTTGGATATTTTTCGTACAGCCTAGTTTAATGTTATTGAACGGTTTTCCTTATGCATCAACATCTCTTTCTGTGGTAGGTGTCTCATTAGTTGGTTTGCTTTTTTTGAAAAAACAATGGATGCTATCAAAAAAGTTTGGCTTCGTAACGCCTGCTGAGATGTTTTCAGCTTATTTTAAAAGTGATCTAATTAGAATTCTAATCGTTATTATAGGTATTGGGTTTGCTATTCCATTTATTGCAATGCAGCTTTCTCTGGCTGGAATAATGTTAAGTATTGTCACTGATAATATGATAGGTTCGGGTTCAGCATCCTTACTACTAGGTTGTATTGTTGTGGTTTATTTAAGTTTAAGTGGTATCAGGTCTTTGATTTTTATCGATACTTTTAATTTTCTCTTAACAATATTTGGTATAGTTGCTTTAGGTTTCGTTGTTTATGATCTTGTTGGTGGATGGAACTTGTTAAATGAAAGTTTATCTAGAATATCAAATATTAAAGAAAGCTTATTCAACATTAAAGAAAGCTACAACTCCTACCTTACAGTACCAGGAACTGTCAAAATAGTAGAGATTTTAGATAGTGACTTAAACTATGGAGGAATTTGGACAAGTTCAATGATTTTAACTTTTGTGTTAGCTATATCAGGTGTAATTATTTCACCTAGTTTTTCAATGTTGGTTTTTTCAAGTAGAGAGGTAAAATCTATAGGAACTCAGCATGTTTGGTTTTCCTCTTTTTTAATAGGATTTATTTTAATTTTTTTTACATCAGCCATTGGAATTGGTTCGATTTTTTTAGGTTCGAATGAAGTTATTAACCAAACTGGCAACAATATTTCTAATGTTCTTCCAGGTAATATATCGCCGGATAATCTTAGCGGTCTGGTTCCTCATATTATTAATGTAATTGGAGAATATTCACCGTTATTTTTTGGATTACTATTAATTTGTGGGATAGCTTCTGTGCAATCTGCAAGTATAATTTATATTAGCACAAGCGCTCTTTTGACAAGAGATGTGCTGAAGAGATTCTTTATTCAAAATATGAACGGTAATGAACAGATTTTTTCTTTTAGGATAATATTGATGGTATTATTTATTTTTTCATTAATTTTATCAATTCAAACTCCGAATTCAGTTTTTGATTTAGGTAGTTTTGCCTTGGGTATTGCGTGCCAAATGTTTGTTCCTTTACTTGCAATATGCTACTTCCCTTGGTTAACAAAAAATGGAGTAGCCTTAGGAATTGTTATAGGGATAATTACAGTTTTCTTTACAGAGCAGATTGGTCAAGTAATGTTTGGAAATTTAATAAATTGGGAAAAGTGGCCTCTAACTATACACTCCGCTTTTTGGGGAATTTTATTCAACTCTATTTCAGCAGTTGTAATTTCTTTTATTACTCAAGACACAAAAGAAAATAATCATAAAAATAAAATTCATGAATTCTTCGATGATCATAGAAACTTATCGATAAGCAGAAGAAGTCTGAAGCCAAGCGCATGGATAGTAACTATTGCTTGGATATTTTTTTCAATAGGCCCTGGTTTATTGATTGGGAATCGAATGTTTGGAAATCCAAATAATGTGGAAAGTTGGTCATTTGGAATGCCTTCTATTTGGGTATGGCAAATTATTTTCTGGTTACTTGGTGTGGTTTTGGTGTGGTTTTTGGCTTTTAAAATGGAGATGTCTACTCCGTCTGAAAAAACAATTATTTCTCAATCTGAGGATATTGGTGGTAGAATTTAAAATGTTAAAAATTTTTTTGACATAAAAAAAATTAAAACTATAACTAAACCGTAATGAGTGGAACAATCAAAATTTCCCCATCCATTTTATCTGCTGATTTTAGTAAATTAGGTGAAGAAATAATTTCATTAGATAAAGCAGGAGCTGACTATATTCATGTCGATGTTATGGATGGACACTTTGTACCTAATCTTACTATTGGTCCAGAGGTTATAAAAAAATTAAGACCATTTACAAAAAAAACTTTCGATGTTCATCTTATGATATCTCCAGTTGATAACTACATAAAGCAATTCTCAGAAGCTGGATCAGACATTATTACTTTCCATCCAGAAGCTACGGATAATATAGCTCACACAATTGGTTTAATTAAAAAATATAAAAAAAAGGTTGGAATTTCTTTAAAACCTAAATCAAACATAAGCTTAATAGAAAAATACTTAAATGAAATTGATTTAATTTTAATTATGAGTGTCGAACCGGGCTTTGGAGGGCAAAAGTTTATGCCTGAGGTACTTGATAAAGTAAAAAGGTTGAAAAAAATAATATCAGAAAAAAACTTAAGTATTGATATTGAAATTGACGGCGGTATTAACTTTAAAAATTCAAAGCAAGCAAAAGATGCAGGCGCTAATATATTGGTTTCAGGTTCTACTATTTTTAATGAAAATAATGGAGACTTAAAAAAAAATATTGGGTTACTACGCTCTGGTTGATAAATGTTAGATCTAAAAAGTATCTATCTTTACTTACTATCTTTAAAAAAGATTACAATAAAAAAAATAAGAGGATTTTTTTTTTCTACTCCGTTTTATAATAAAAGGTTAATAACGGAAATTCCGTCAAGATTTTTTTTCTACCCTAACCCATATCTTTTGTCTCCATTTTTGAATCATAAAGAGTCCCTTTTAAAAATCTCAAAATTTGAAGCTAATTATTTTTGGAATAATTCAAAAAACAAAAGTGATGTGAAAAATTTACATAGTTTTTTATGGCTAAATCTTATTGATAGAAAAAACGATAAAGAGTCTATGAAAAAAATTGTTAGTGACTGGATAAAAAATTACGGAGATTACAAAAGGGAGGTCTGGGATGAAAATATTTTGAGTAAAAGAATTGTTGCTTGGATTTCAAATGCGGATTTATTTTTAGATAAAAAGGAAGACAAATTCCTTAAATTTTTTACAACTTATTTAATAAAGCAAATTAATTTTATAAAGAGAAACCTAAATATTGTTTCTTATGATAACACTAAAATATCATGCCTAGCCTCAATTATATTATCTGGCTTAGTTTTTAAAGAATATTACCCTAACTATAATTTTGGGATGAAAGAATTAAAAAAAATCATTATTAATTTTTTTGACAAAGATGGTTTTCCGAAAAATAGAAATCTCGAACATCTGATACTATTTTTACAATATTTTATAATAATAAAAGAGTGGATTAAAAATGGGCAAGAGTCAGTTCCAGATTATTTGAATGATATTATTGATAAAAATATAATTTGTTTAAATTCACTAAAGAATGAAACTAAAAATTTGCCTCTTTTTAATGGAACTACAGAAAAAAATCTTGATAGTTTTTATTTATATTTATCAAAATTAAATTATATTTTTGATAAAAAATTAAAACTAATTGGTCAGATTCAAATTATAAAGAATAAAAAAAATACACTTTATTTTGACTCCGGTGAACCCCCAATTTATGAGTATTCTAAAGACTATCAGTCAGGACCATTGTCTTTCGAATTTTTTTACGAAGATAATAAAATAATTACCAATTGTGGATATGGTAGAAAAATATCTAAAAAGGCTCAACTTATTAGTAAATTTACATCTGCACAATCTACTCTATGTTTAAACGATACTTCTGTTGTTAAGTTTCAAAAAAATAATTTAATTAATAAAACATTTGGATCTACCATAAGTGATGGCTTTAAAATATCTGAGTCTATACGTGAAGAAAATAAAAATGACATATATATTACAGCAACTCACAATGCTTACTTAAATAAATATGGATATTTACATAAGCGAGAAATTAGAATTTTAAAAAAAAGTGGTGTTGTTAATGGTGTAGACACTCTTATAAAAAAAAAAAATGTACCCCAAGGATTAAGGTTTAGTATAAGATTTCATATATACCCAGGAATATCTGCTATCAAAACTTTAAGTGGGAAAAGTATTCTTTTACAAATAAATCAAAAAAAATCTTGGATGCTGATTTCTGATAGTCATGATCTAGAAATTGAAAAAGGATTGTTTATGGGGAGAAATAGATTGGTAAATAATGATTGTGTTGTGATTTATGGTAATACAAATCAACAAGATACATGTATAAAATGGGAGCTTAAAAGATCAGTTTAAAAATTATGAAAAGAAAAATTAGAAATGCCTTAATTTCAGTTTCTGACAAAAGTGATTTAGAGAAAATATTATTAATTTTAAAAAAAAATGAAGTTAATATTATAAGCTCTGGAGGTACCTACAAAAAGATTGTTAGTCTTGGATTTAATTGCACAGAGGTTTCAAGATTTACAAAATTTAAGGAGATGCTTGATGGAAGGGTAAAAACCCTTCACCCTAAGATTCACGCAGGAATTTTAAGTAATAGGTCAAATAAAAAACACCAAAATCAAATGAATAAAAATAAATTCAAAAATATTGATTTAATTATTGTAAATTTTTATCCATTCCAAGAAACTGTTATTAAAAATAAAAATAAGAATAGCCTAATTGAAAATATTGATATTGGTGGACCTACAATGGTTAGGGCTGCAGCTAAAAATTTTAGGGATGTAACAATAATTACGGATAAAAATGATTATGGGTCTTTAATAAATCAATTGAACAAAAACAAAGGCTCTACTAGTTTAAGTTTTAGAGAATACATGGCTAGTAAAGCTTTTGGCCTGACTGCTTATTACGACTCTATTATTTCAAATTGGTTTAATAAAGAACTTAATATAAGTTTTCCAAATACGATGACGATCCCAGGAAAAAAATTAGCTCAGTTGAGATATGGTGAAAATCCCCATCAAAAAAGCAGTATTTATTTAAACACAGTAAATGATAAAGAAATTGGTTTGAGGAAAATATCAGGCAAGAATTTAAGTTACAATAATTATAATGATATATTTTCAGGCCTAGAAATTTTAGGCTCGCTAAATAAAACTGGTACAGTTATTATTAAGCATGCTAATCCTTCCGGGGTATCAATGGATGCTTCGCCACTTAAATCATTTAAAAATGCCCTGTCATGCGACCCTGTGAGTGCATTTGGAGGAATAGTAGCATGCAATTTTAATATAAACAAAAAAATTGCAGAAGAGATTTCTAAAACATTTTTTGAGGTCATTTTGGCTAAAAAGTTTGATAAAGAGGCTTTAAAAATTTTGCTATCAAAAAAGAAATTAATATTGATCGATATATCAAAATTCAAATTAACTTCTAATAATCAAATAAAAAGTTTTGATAATTCTTTCTTAATTCAAGATAAAAATCACGAAATTTTCAATTATAATAAACTAAAATTTGTTACAAAATTAAAACCCTCTAAAAGAGAATTACAATGCGCTGAATTTGCCATGAATGTGTGTAAATTTGTTAAATCAAATTCAATTGTTGTAACAAAAGATTTTTCTACAATAGGTATTGGGGCTGGGCAGCCAAGTAGAGTAGATAGTTGCAAAATTGCAGTGGAAAAGGCTAGAACTTTTCAGCCAAAAAAAATGAGAAATTCTATAGCAGCCTCAGATGCTTTTTTCCCTTTTCCCGATGGTATAAAGAAATTAATTAAATCTGGTGTAAAGTTTATAATTCAGCCTGGAGGTTCAATTAGAGATAAAGAGTCAATTCTTGTTGCCGATAAAGCAAAAGTTAAGATGGTTTTTACTGGAACAAGACACTTCAATCATTAAGAAATTCTATCTACTTTAGCTGCCAACACAAAGTCACTTTCGTGCAAACCTTTAATGGCATGAGTGAAAATTTTTATTTTAGCATAACCCCAGCCAAACCAGATGTCTGGATGATGTCCCTCTGTTTCAGCAATCTGACCTACTTTATTTACAAAGTTTTGACTTTCCAGAAAATTTTTAAACTTGAACTCTTTGATTAAATAATAAGTTTTATTATCATCAGCCTTTACGTCCCATCCGTCTATTTTTTTTAGATATTTGTGAATTTCTTTAGTATCAAAACTTGGGATACCTCCCTCACAAGGAATACATTTTTTATCAGCTAAATCACTCATTTAAATATTATAATTAAAAATAAACTAAATAGATATATCTTTCAAAACTTTATTGTCGCTCTTAATGTACCAATCGTCTTGGCCTGATAAATTTACAAAAACCCTGAGATATCCTTTATCTTTCATAAGGTTAGCTATTTTGTTTCTTTTTTCTTCAATATAATTATGCTCTACAGTAAATATGCCAACATTATAATTTATAAAATCAAATGACTTTAAAATTTTATATTCTGATCCCTCAGTATCAATTGAAATATAATCAATTTGTTGGGGTGCATTTTTTTCTTTTAATAAATCGTTAAGTGAGACAGTTTTTATTTCAAAATTATTACTATTAATCCTAAACTTTTGATTATTATCTTCTTCAAAATCTTCCGTAATACCAGAAACCATTGGAAAATCTTTTATATATGAAAAGTTAAGGCTTAAATTACTTTTTTCATAAACGCATCTAAAATCCTTGATACAATTCCTTTCGTTCAATTTATTACGACAAACTTCAAGTGGTTCTGAAACAATTCCATTCCATCCCCTTTTTTCAAGAATAAAAGTATTATTAAATACAACACCGTCTGCGGCCCCAATATCTATAAAATAACCATCTTTTTTAAATTCGGAAAAGTATAAAACAAGTAAATCTTGAAATTTTTGTGAGAGGCTATTTGATTTGTTTGATACAAAATATTCTAAAATTTTCTGATATTTTTTTCCATCAATTTTAAACATAGAATAATTTGGATTGGAGCGGGAGAAGGGAATTGAACCCTCGGCCTAAACGTTGGCAACGTTTCGCTCTACCACTGAGCTACTCCCGCACCTTAAACATTATATTACAATAATTTTATTCGGGTCAATGAACTAATTTGGCTTATTCATTGAGATGAAAAAATCTGCGTTATTTTTTGTATTTTTAAGCTTAGATATTAGAAATTCTATACCGTCCATTGTTCCCATTGGGCTAATTATTCTTCTAAGCACATTCATTTTTGTAAGATCTTCTTTTTTAAATAACAATTCTTCTCTTCTTGTTCCTGATCTCGTGATGTCTACTGCTGGATAAATTCTTTTGTCGGCAACTTTTCTGTCTAATATAAGCTCCGAATTACCTGTGCCTTTAAACTCTTCAAATATAACTTCATCCATTCTACTACCAGTATCAACCAAAGCTGTTGATATTATTGTTAACGAACCGCCTTGCTCTACATTTCTAGCTGCTCCAAAAAATCTTTTTGGTCTTTGCAGTGCATTTGCATCAACACCTCCAGTTAAAACTTTACCAGAACTTGGTACTACAGCGTTGTAAGCTCTCCCTAATCTAGTAATCGAGTCCAGAAGAATAACTACGTCCTTTTTGTGCTCCACTAATCTTTTTGCTTTTTCTATTACCATTTCAGCTACCGCAACATGTCTCGAAGCTGGTTCATCAAATGTAGAACTAATAACTTCACCTTTTACAGTTCTCTGCATATCTGTAACCTCTTCGGGTCTTTCATCAATTAGCAATACCATTAAATAACATTCGGGATGGTTAGCTGCTAAAGAATGAGCTATATTTTGTAAAATTATTGTCTTTCCAGCTTTTGGAGGTGAAATAATCAATGATCTTTGTCCTTTACCAATCGGACTAACAAGATCTATAAGTCTTGCGGTTTGGTCTGGTTTTTTTTCTGATACATTTTTTTCGACTTCCATTTTTAATTGTTGATTAGGATAAAGAGGCGTGAGGTTGTCAAATGCAATTTTATTACGTCCCTTATCTGGGTCTTCAAAATTTATCTGATTTACTTTTAATAAAGCGAAATATCTTTCTGCATCCTTTGGTGCTCTGATTTCTCCTTCGACCGAGTCTCCTGTTCTAAGACCAAATCTTCTTATTTGACTTGGACTTACATAAATATCATCTGGACCAGGTAAATAATTTGATTCTATAGCTCTTAAAAAACCAAAACCATCCTGTAATACCTCTAGGACACCCCCTCCTGTAATTTGTTCATTTTTGTCAGCAAGCTTTTTAAGAATAGAAAACAAAATCTCTTGCTTTCTCAAAGTACTTGGATTTTCAATACCGAGCTTCTCAGCTTGAGAAATAAGCTCTGATGGCGTTTTCTTTTTTAGTTCTTGTAAGTTCATAGTGATTGTTTTTAAGGTAAGTAATATTAATATAGTTAATTAAATAATTTTTTCAAGTCTAAATAGGCTTAAAAACCACTAAAAATATAATAATTATCAGTAAGATTGTTGGAACCTCATTAATTATTCTGAAAAATTTAGGCGAATGCTCATTTCTATCGAAACTAAAATTCTTCAAACAATTAAATAAAAAAAAGTGATAAAAAGTAAGTGATAACACGAGCAACATTTTAGCTATTAACCAAAACTCCCCAAAAGACTGCAGGCCTATCGAGTGAATTAATATTAAACCAAATAACCACGATAAAATCATAGATGGATTCATTATGTAAACAAATAATCTTCTTTCCATAATCTTAAAGGTGTTTTTCACTTCGTCACTTTTGCTTTCTGAATGATAAACAAAGATTCTTGGTAAATATAATAAACCTGCCATCCAAGATATAATAGCAATTAAATGCAAAGATTTAAAAAGTAAATAAAAATTCATTTTAAATAAATTTTTCTGCCAAATGCTGTAGCAAAACTATATGATCATCATTATCGTTTAAACAGGGTACAACATCAAAATTTTTTCCACCATTTTTTATAAAGCTTTCTTTACCTTGGATGGAAATTTCTTCTAGAGTTTCGACACAATCTGATGAGAACCCAGGACAAATAACTAATATATTTTTTTTACCCTCTTTTGGTAAATTTTCTAATGTTTTATCGGTATATGGTTGAAGCCATTCTTGGGGACCAAATCTTGATTGAAATGTAGTTTTAATTGGAATTTTATTAAATTTTTCAGATAACAGCCTTGAGGTTTTTTGACAGTAGCAATGGTAGGGGTCTCCTTTACTAAAATATTTTTTTGGTATTCCATGGTACGATGCCACAATAAGATCAGGTTCCCAACCTAATTCTGATATTTTTTTTTCAAGACTATTTTTTAGAGAATTAATATATAAAGGTTCGGACTCATAATGAGGTATAATTTGTAGACTAGGCTGCCATCTCATTCCCATAAGGGTTTTATAAACTTCGTCACAGACTGTAGCTGTTGTGGCTGCAGCATACTGGGGATACAAAGGTAAAACTACAATATTCTCACATCCGGATTTTTGTAGATTTTTCAGTTTACTTTTAATACTGGGATTACCGTATCTCATAGCAAAGTCTACAATTAGATTTTCTTTTCCCATTTTTTCTGATAATTTTTTTGTTTGCATGATTGTGTAATATCTTAGCGGTGACATGTTTTCTTTTTGCATCCAAATTTCTTTATAGGCTTTAGCAGTTTTAGATGGTCTTAAGTTTAAAATGAATAAATTCAGTATTATTTGCCACAAAATTGGATTAACTTCTATAACTCTTCGGTCAGACAAAAATTCTTTTAAATATTTTCTTATATCAAACCAATTAGTTGAGTCTGGCGTCCCAAGATTAACCAATAGCAATCCTGTTTTTCCAAATTTTACAGTCGGATGATCTGGTTTCATTTAAAATCTCTCACTAAGTTAATAACAAATTTTATTTTTTCTGGGTTTGTTTCAGGTAAAACACCATGACCTAAATTGAATACGTATGGTCGATCACGGAAAATATCCAAATATTTTTTAACTTCTTTCTCAATAAATTCATCTTTTTTCAAAAGAGTTTTTGGATCTAATCCTCCCTGAATTGCAACTGAATTGATCTCTTCTTTTACCCACAAAGGATCAACTTCATAATCTATACTTAAACAATCGGGTTTAACTTTGTTTGAGAATTCAGCATATTTTTTTTTAATTCCTCTAGGAAAACATATCACTGGAATATTAAGTGATTTTGTAAAATTAACAATTTTCTTTGTTGGTTTATAGCAGAACTTTTCGAGCTGTTCCTGGGGAAGAAGACCGGCCCAAGAATCAAAAATTTGTATTACATTTGCACCAGCCTCAACTTGATTTTTAATATGTAAACAAATTATGTTAATCAATTTTTCAATTAAATCGTCATTTAAATCTTTGTTGTTTGTTATTTTATCAAAATCAAAACTTCTTTTTGGTGACTCAAGGTTGAACATATATAAAAGTAATGTCCAAGGTGCCCCAACAAATCCGATCAAACTTTTACCTTTGATCTCCTTTTTTACTTTTTGTATTGCAACATAAACAGGTTTGAGTTTTTTAGTAAATTCTATGTTATCAATCTCCATTATTTTCTTTGGACTCATTTCTTCCAGCAATGGACCATGTCCCTTTTTGAACTTTACATTTTGACCAAGACCATACGGTACCATTAAAATATCAGAAAATATTATTGCTGCGTCTATATCAAACCTCTTTACAGGTTGTATTGTAATTTCTTTGGCTAATTCGCTATCTAAACACAATTTAATAAAATCTGAATTTTGTTTTCTTATTTTCATAAATTCAGGTAAATATCTTCCTGCTTGTCTCATAAACCATACTGGAGTATTTCCAGAATTGTTTTTAGTAATACAATCAATAAGTCTGTCCATTATAATTAATAATATAGTTATAAATTATATTTAATGTAATAGGTCATGTTAGTTAGTAAAATAGGGATATTTCCTGTTTAATTGACATAAGTAATTGATAAATAAATAAGCTTTACCAATGATTTGTTTATATTATTAACATTGTGAATTATAAGTTTATAAATTATTAACATAATTCAAGTTGTGTAAATTTTGTTAACTTCTGTTATTAAATTTTTTATTTTTAGATATACTGTTAATATTAACTAATTGTATTAACATTATCCACAACACGATATGAATAACAAATATCAAATATTTTTAATATCCGATTCAACTGGAGAAACGTTAGATAGAATATTTCTAGCTTTACAATCCCAGTTCACAAATTTTAATTATGAAAAGAAGGAATTTGTTTTTACGAGGACAGAGCAACAAATTGCCAATATATTAAAAGAGTGCAAAGAAAAATCAAATTCTATTATATTATATACTATAGTTGACACTGGGCTCGCAAAGCACTTGGCAGCACAATGTTTAAAAAATAATATTCCGTGTTTTGGTGTTCTAGGAAATTTAATTTTAAGTTTCTCAAAACTTTTAAACCAAAAGGCAACACATAAACCTAGCGCACAACATGTGTTGGATGAAGATTATTATAAAAGAATGGAAGCAATACAATTTACAATGGCACATGATGATGGAAAAAAAAATGAAGACGTAGAAAAAGCAGATATAATTTTATTAGGCGTGAGTAGAACGAGCAAAACCCCAACATCTATTTATTTAGCTAATAGGGGCTTCAAAACACTTAATATTCCTCTAGTCTTGGATCAAAAAATTCCAGACTTTTTAAAGACAAATAACAATAGGCTCTGCGTAATAGGCTTAACCGCAGATCCTGGAAGGTTAGCAGAAATAAGAAAAACCAGGGCCAATACAAACAACAATATTGACCTGAAGCTATATACAAATGTTGAAAAAATTAAAGAAGAAGTAGACAGCTCTAAAACTATGTTTAAAAAATTTAATTGGCCCACGATAGATGTTACACGTAGATCTGTTGAAGAAACAGCCGCCTCTATAATTAAAATTTATGAGATAAAAAAAAATAAATGAAAATAGTATTAGCTTCCAAAAGTGGTGTAAGAAAAGAAATTTTAAGAAAAAACAAAATAGATTGCGATGTTGAACCATCAAATGTTGATGAGGATGAAGTAAAAATATCAATGATAAATGAAAGTGCAACACCTACACTCATTTCAAAAAATTTAGCGGAATTAAAAGCCAACAAAGTAAGCAACAAAAATCCAGACAAAATAGTATTAGGCGCAGACAGTGTTATTGATCTAGAAGGGGAACTAATATCAAAACCTAAATCGAGACAAGAAGCTTTTGAAATACTTAAAAAGTTAAATGGGAAGAAGCATCAGTTGATAAGTTCTGTTTGTATATCTAAAAATGGATCAATGATCTGGAATTATACGGACGCTTCTTCCTTGACTATGAAGGAACTTAATTTGGACGAAATTAAATCGTATTTAAAAAAAGTAGATGATAAAAAGCTATATGCTTATGGTGTATATCAAATTGAAGAAGGTGGAAGAGATTTGTTTTCAAAAATTGAAGGAGACGAAGATACAATTATGGGTCTTCCTGTGAAAAAAATAAAGGAGTATTTAAATAATATATAATGCTTATTTTAATTTGGTTTGTTGTTTGTATTATTTTTTATTTAGTTCATAAAATCCTTGGCAATTCTGGACATGCGTTAGAGGTATTTGCTTTAGTGACAGCTTTGGTTCTATTTTTTATTGACAGATTAAGTAGAAAAGAAAAAAAATGAGAAAATATTTAGTAATTGGAAATCCCGTAGAACATTCATTATCACCATTATTACATAATTTTTGGATTAAAAAGTACAATCTAAATGCTTTCTATGAAAAACAATTGTTAGAAAAAAAAGATATAGAAAAAATTCTTAGTGATATGAGAGTGAGCAAGATTCATGGAATAAATGTTACAGTACCTTTTAAGAACACGGTAATTCCATTTTTAGATCAATTATCGGACACTGCCCAAGAAACCCAATCAGTAAATACAATTTTCAAGAGACAGAACAAGTTAGTTGGTGACAACACTGATGTTTATGGTTTCTCCGAGGCAGTCAAATTAACTAATTTTGATCCAGCAAATAAAAGCGTACTAATTTTAGGTGCTGGTGGTGTGGTTCCCTCTGTCCTTTTGGCGTTAAAAAATATGGGAGTAGATCAAATAACTTTATCAAACCGAACAAAAGAGAAAGCAATTAATCTCAAAAAAAACTTCCCCTTCCTCAAGGTGATTGATTGGGGAGAAACAATAAAATCTGATTTAATAATTAATGCTACAAGTATCGGGATTAAACAAAATGATGAAATCAAATTAGATTATACTAAATTAGATGGCCAATTATTTTATGATGTAATTTATAATCCACCAAAAACTCAATTTTTAGAGAATGCAAAAAATTCTGGTAAAAAAACAGAGAATGGGAAAAATATGTTTATTTACCAAGCTATGAAGGCATTCCAGACTTGGCACGGTATTAAGCCACAAATTAATGATGAGGTTCGTGACTTAATTAAATGATTAAAATAGGCATTACAGGTTCATTAGCATCTGGCAAGTCTACCGTAGCAAAAATAATTTCTTCTGGAAGGTATCCTCTTTATAACGCTGATACAGCTGTTAAGAAAATCTATCAAACAAATGTTTTTCAAACGAAAGTTTTCAAAAAATTTAAACTTAAAAATAAAAAAAATATAAAAAATAAAATAAAAAAGATTATATCTTCCGACAAAAAATATCTTAACCATTTAGAAAAAATAATTCACCCTTTAGTTAGAAAACAAATAATTAAGTTTATAAAAAAAAATAGAGGAAAAAAATTTTTAATTTTTGAAATACCACTTCTTATTGAAAGTAAGCAGATGCAAAGTTACGATAAGATTATATTTGTAAATTCAAGGAAAGATTTAAGATTAAAAAGATATCTTAAAAGGGGAAATAATAAGAGGTTTTTTAATCTTTTAAATAAAAGGCAACTTTCACCAGCAAAAAAAATTAAATATTGTGATCATGTTATCAACAACAATGGTTCTTTAAAACTTTTAAAAAGAAATATTAAAAATATAATGATGAAATTATGAACGAAATTTTTTTAGATACAGAAACAACGGGATTGTCAGCTAAAGATGGTGACAGAATCGTTGAGATTGCTTGTATCGAGACTAAAGACTTAATTCCAACAAATAAAGTATTTCATAAAATAATAAACCCTCAAAAAAAAGTTTCTTCCGAAGCTTTTAAAGTGCACGGATTTTCAGATGATTTTTTAAAAACTAAAGAAAAATTTGACGATGTAGTCGAAGATTTTTTAGAATTTATAAAAGGTAAAAAATTAATAATTCATAACGCTCCTTTTGATGTCGTTTTCTTAAATACCGAGCTTAGAAGACTGAATAAAAAAATTTTAGATTTAAAAAATGTTGAAGATTCGCTTAGTTTGGCGCGATCGAGATTTCCTGGATCATCAAATTCTTTAGATAATTTATGCAAAAGATTTAATATAGATCTATCTAGAAGAACAAAACATAATGCTCTTCTTGATTGTGAACTTTTAAGAGAGGTATATATAAACTTAGTAGACCAGAAGGAACCTTCGTTGTCGTTTCAACAAAAAGAAGATCTGTTAACAAAGTTTGAAATTGAAAAAAGCAGTAATAACCGTGAAAAAATTATTGTTAAAATTAAGCCTGAAGAGTCAAAAAGGCATACCGAATTCCTTAAAAATGACCTGAAAAAAAATTTTTATTGAGATTTTTTACTCAAATAAAGTTTTTTAAAATCTATTTCTTTTTGTAAATTTACCTCTTTAAATCCTGATTTCTCAAACAAAAAGATTAAAGTACTTCTTATTTCAGGATAAACTGTTTTGGGAACCTCAACTAAAATTATTTCTTCCATTTGAGATTTTTCAAGTCTTTTTTCAAAATTTACCAAAGTTGAAAAACAAATTGAAATAGGACTCATTTTAGAATCTTTTTTTGAAACAAGATATAATGTTGTATCAATTTCTATAACATTTTGATTAATTTTCTTACTTTTAATATCAAAGTTTACTAAAAAATCTTTAATATCTTTTTGTAAAAGAAAGTAGTTTTTGGCTCCAGAAATCTCAAATGACAAATCTTTTATGTATTTAGATACTATCTTATACATCATCTTCCCCTTTGTCTTTTTTATCTATTATTTCACCTTCAATATAATCTTTTGTTTCATTATTAGCATTCTTCTTTTTCAAAAAAGATCTTATGAAATACTTTCTAGTCCAAGGTATTAAAAGAAAAAACCCTATTGTGTCAGTGACAAAACCAGGAAAAATTAACAAACATGCAGCAAAAGCTATAGAAGCCCCAGAGATCATTTCAAAAAGAGGCAATTGATTTTTGTACATGCTCAACACACCTGATCTCAATGTACTTAGACCTTGTATTTTGGCAAAATAAATACCAATCACTGCGGTAATGAAAATTAACAAAATGGTATTAAATGCACCTATATTTTGGCCAATTTTGATCATTAAGAATATTTCAATGGCTGGAATGGCGACTATAAATAAGAAAATTGTGTTCATTTGTCCGTTTCCAAATTATATTAATAATGTATATTTATCAAATAATGAGTAACAACTTTGGATATTTAGACATAATACTTCTAGCAATGATAGCTGGGTTTATTATTCTAAGATTAAGAAACATTCTTGGGAGAAGAACTGGTCATCAAGACAAAGTCTATGGAGGATTTTCAGAAAAAGAATTTGATAAATTTAAAGAAAAAATAAAATCGAAAACAAAAAAATCACAAACAGATTTTGATAAAGAACAAAGAAAAGAATTTTTAAAGGGCGCCGAAATTGCTTATGAAACAATTATCAACTCGTTTGCTAAAGGTGATAAAAAAACTTTAAAAGATCTATTAACTAGGGAAATGAGAGAAAACTTCGAGTCCGCAATTGAGGAAAGAGACAAAAATAAAATAAAATCTGAGTTAACATTTATAGGTGTAAAATCTTCTGTAGTTGAAAATTTTGAAAAAACCGCAACAGCTCTGTTTTTTACAGTCAAATTCGTTAGCGAAATAATTTCAGTAAAAAGAGACCAAAATAATAATGTTGTCGAAGGTGATCCAGATAAAATCAAAACTGTAATAGATAAGTGGAAATTTACTCGACCGACTTCAAGCTCGAGTCCAAATTGGTATCTTTCCGAAATCAAAAATAGTTGAAAAAGAGATCAAAATTATCTGAAAAAGATAAAAAAAGTTGGGAAGATTTTTTAAAAAGCCCATTAAATATCGAGGATAAGGAAGAAAGCAAATCACAAATTAAGAAGTATTTCAGATTCAAATTTGATCTTCATGGACTATCTATAGATGAAGCAAATAAAAAAGTGACCGAAATTATTGAAAACTGCTATGAAAAAGGTTTTAAAGAAATTTTACTTGTAACTGGGCAAGGGCATCACTCAAATCTAGATAAGAATGTTTATGTTTCTAAGGATCACAGCACCTTAAAAGGAACAATACCTGAATTTATTAAAAATAACTCAGCTTTGTACTCAAAAGTTATTAAAATGGAGAATGCTTCATTAAAAGAAGGTGGTAAGGGAGCTTTGATTATAAGACTTAAAAAATTTAAAGTATAAATTTTGAAAGATCTGTATTTTTTACAAGATCTCCTAAATTTTTGCTGACAAATTCTTTATTAACCTTGATAGTTTGTCCAGCTTTATCTGAAGCAGTAAAACTTACTTCATCCAAAACTTTTTCTATTATTGTGTGTAATCTTCTGGCTCCAATATTTTCTACTGTTGCATTAATTTCGGTAGATAGTTTTGCTAGCATATCTATACCGTCATCAGAAAAATCAAGTTCAACATCTTCAGTTTTCAATAAAGCTTTATATTGTTTTATTAAACTATTGTCAGGTTCTTTAAGAATTCTTTTAAAATCATCTTCAGTCAAAGCATTCAATTCAACTCTTATTGGTAAACGCCCTTGTAATTCTGGAAGCAGATCAGAAGGTTTTGCTAGTTGAAATGCACCAGAAGCAATAAATAAAATATGATCTGTTTTTACTGGACCATATTTAGTATTTACAGTTGTTCCTTCTATTAAAGGAAGCAAATCTCTTTGAACACCTTCCCTGGAGACATCTCCACCAATTCTATCTCCTCTTGCTGAAACTTTATCAATTTCGTCTAGAAATACGATACCATTATTTTCTGTTGAGTCTTTTGCCTGCTTAATTATTTTATCTTGTTCAATCATCTTATCAGACTCTTGCGCAATTAATATTTCGTGTGACTCCTTAACATTCATTTTCTTTTTTTTGCCTTTAGAAACTCCAGACTTACCTAATATCTCACCAATATTAACCATACCGATATTAGCGCCAGGCATTCCAGGAATTTCGAAGCTTGGCATCCCAGATGATGTGTCATTTACCTCAATCTCAATTTCATTCTTATCTAGATCACCAGAACGTAATCTTTTTCTAAAGCTTTCTCTTGTAGCTAAGCTAGCTTTTTTACCCACGAGAGCGTCTAGAACTTTTTCTTCTGCAGCCAATTGAGCTTTTGCGTAAACTTCTTTTCTTCTTTTTTCCTTTTCCATAGCAATAGCTATTTCGATCAGATCTCTAATAATTTGTTCAACATCTTTACCAACATAACCTACTTCAGTAAAACGAGTTGCTTCTACCTTTATAAAAGGTGCTTGAGCTAACTTTGATAACCTTCTTGAAATTTCTGTTTTACCAACACCAGTTGGTCCAATCATCAAAATATTTTTTGGCAAAACTTCATCTTTCATATCGTCAGAAAGAGCTTGTCTTCTCCATCTATTTCTCAATGCTACTGCTACCGCCCTTTTAGCCTGATGTTGTCCGATTACATATCTGTCCAATTCTGAAACTATTTCTCTAGGAGATAATGCACTTACTTTTGAACTATCTTTATTTGAAGATTCTTTTACAATTTTTAAATTTGGTGCTTTTTGCGTCATAATTAAACTTTTTCCATAGTAACATTACCGTTTGTAAATACACAAATTTCTGATGCTACTTTTAATGATTTTTTTGCGATTTCTTCTGCTGACATGTCACTATCCATTAAAACTTTTGCAGCAGCTAAAGCATAATTTCCTCCAGAACCTATTCCAATTATACCGTCCTCTGGCTCCAAAACATCTCCAGTCCCTGAAATAATAAAACTTTTTTCTTTATCTGCCACTGCCATTAACGCTTCTAGTCTCCTTAGGTATTTATCTGTCCGCCAATCTTTAGCAAGTTCAACAGCTGCTCTTGTAAGATTACCTGCATGCTTTTCTAATTTAGCCTCCAGTCTTTCAAAAAGAGTTAATGCATCTGCAGTTGATCCAGCAAATCCAGCAATCACATTTCTTTTCTCAATCTTTCTAACTTTTTTGGCTTTACTTTTCAGCACTGTATTTCCCAAGCTAACTTGACCGTCGCCAGCTACAATAGTTTGATTTCCCTTCCTAATAAGGACTATTGTGGTTCCATGCCAATTTTGATTTGCGCTCATAACTAATATGTAGCCACTCATTTCGAATCTTCAAGACCCTGCGGTCATTTATTGATAAATGATAAATTTAACTATATATCTTAGTTAATTTTCTTAATTATGAGTAGAAAAGCTAAAATTCAAAGAAAAACGAAGGAAACAAATATTTCTGTTGAAGTAAATTTAGATGGTAAAGGCAAATACCAAATAAAGACCAAAATAGGTTTCTTAGATCACATGCTTGAGCAACTTGCTAAGCATTCTCTCATTGATATGAAAATAAATGCTAAAGGCGATACTCATATCGATCTCCATCACACTACTGAGGACACAGGAATTGCTATCGGAGAGGCTATAAAAAAAGCAGCTGGAAATCGAAAAGGAATTAAAAGGTACGCTACTACTAACATCCCTATGGATGAAACACTAACCCGTGTTTCTTTGGATATATCGAATAGACCATATTTAATTTGGAACGTAGACCTTAAAGTTGAAAAACTTGGCGAAATGGATACAGAACTTTTTAAAGAATGGTTTCAAGCTTTTGCACAGTCTGCGGGTATAACACTACATGTAGAAAATATTTACGGTGAAAATAGTCATCATAAAATTGAGTCTTGTTTTAAAGCCCTAGCAAGATCTCTTAAAGAAGCTCTGGAAATTGATAAAAGAATTAAAAATTCAATACCATCTACTAAGGGCACTATTTAAAATAAATGAACGTCACTATCGTTGACTATCAATCGGGCAATATAAGCTCAGTCATCAACTCTTTTACAGAGGTTGCTAAAGGTAAAGTTAATATAGAGGTAACTTCAGATATAAAAAAAATAAAACTTAGCGATAAGATCGTTCTACCTGGTCAAGGATCCTTCAAAAGTTGCATAAACTCTCTCAACCGTATAAATGGACTTGCAGATACGCTGAAAGAATTTGCCATCACCAACAAGAAACCATTACTGGGGATTTGTGTTGGTTTACAAATGTTCGCAGATATTGGTTATGAAGAGGCAGAAACAAAAGGACTAGGTTGGATCTCAGGAAAAGTTTCTAAAATTGATAATCAAAATGGAAAATTCAAACTTCCACACATTGGTTGGAATGAAATTGAAATACAAAAAGAAAGCAAAATATTTAAAGATATAAAAAATAAATCTCATATGTATTTTGTACATAGTTATGAATTTATTCCTGAAGATAAATCGGTCATTTCAGCAACAACAGATTATTCATCAAAGATTGTCTGTTCAATTGAAAGACATAATTTATTCGGTACACAATTTCACCCAGAAAAAAGTGATAAAACTGGATTAAAAATAATTGATAATTTTATAAAGTTATAATGAAGATTTTTCCTGCTATAGATATAAAAGATAAAAAATGTGTGAGGCTTATTAAGGGCGACTTTAATAATAAAACTGAGTATGAAACTTCACCAATTGATCAAGCAGGCAAATATAAAGATTATGGTTTTAAAAATTTACATATAGTTGATTTAGACGGAGCCTTAACAGGTAAGACAGTAAACCTAGATATAATCAAGGAAATTTCAAACCAATATGATTTAAAAATTGAAATAGGTGGTGGAATAAGAACTTTAGACAGTGTCAAAAAATATATCGATACAGGTGTTGAGAAAGTTATTTTAGGAAGTGGTGCTATTAAAAATAAAGAATTTTTAAAAAAGGCTTGTATAAAATTTAAAAATAGAATTGCCCTAGGATTAGACACAAAAGATGGAAATCTATTTGTATCAGGCTGGAAAGAAAGCTTAAATTTTAAAGCTACAGATTACCTTAAAGAAATAAATGATTTTGGTGTTAGTAGAATTATTTTTACAGACATAAATAGAGATGGCATGAAAACCAGTCCCAACTACGAGGCAACAACTAATATAGCTAAAATCTCTAATTGTCCGGTTGTTATATCAGGTGGAGTTTCATCAATTAATGATATTAAAAAAGCGAAAGAGCTTAATAATAAAAAAATTGAAGGTATAATCGTTGGTAAAGCTATCTATGATGGTGACATTAAACTTGATGAGTTAGTCAAAGAGTTAGATTAAAGTATGGTTGCAAAATTATCTACAATAAGAAGAAAAATTAGAAATGGGGAGAAGCTCGGGTTTTCTGAAAGAGCAAGAGCGGTTAATAAAGGGTTATTACCGAGTAAATCGAAAAAGAGAAAAAATGCTAAAAAATAGAATTATTCCTTGTTTAGATGTAAAAAATGGAAGAGTGGTTAAAGGTATTAACTTTGTTGAATTGAAAGATGCTGGTGATCCAGTTGAACAAGCTAAGATTTATAGTGATGGTGGAGCTGATGAGATTTGTTTTTTAGATATTACTGCATCAAATGAAAATAGAGACACAATCACAGATATTGTCAAAAAAACTGCAAAGGAATGCTTTGTACCACTAACTGTTGGGGGTGGTGTAAGAACTATTCAAAACATTACCGATTTATTACTAGCTGGAGCAGATAAAGTTTCTATTAATACTGCAGCTGTAAAAAACGTAGGTTTTGTTAAAGAAGCTTCTAAAAAATTTGGGTCTCAATGTATTGTAGTAGCAATTGATGCTAAAAATGTTTCTGATAACAAGTGGGAAGTTTTTACACACGGGGGAAGAAATAAAACTGGTATCGATGCTGTGGAGTTTGCTAAACAAGTAGAATTCAATGGAGCCGGTGAAATTTTATTAACCTCAATGGATAAAGACGGAACTAAATCTGGTTACGATGTTGATTTATTAAAAGCAATTACGAATAACACCAATATTCCTGTAATAGCTTCTGGTGGTGTAGGAACTTTAGATCATCTCTACGATGGTATAGTTAAAGGTGGAGCGAGTGCAGTTCTAGCAGCTTCTATTTTCCATTATGGAGAATATAAAATCAAAGAAGCTAAAGAATATTTGAACTCTAAGAATGTATCAGTAAGATTATAATATGTTTGAAAACCTAGAACAATTAATGCAAATCATTAGAGAGAGGAAAAATTCATCTCCTGATAAATCTTATACAAACAAACTTCTCAACGATAAAAGCTTAAGTGTTGCAAAAGTTAAAGAAGAAATAGCAGAATTAATAGAGGCTGTTGAACAAAACTCTAATAAAATACACGAGGCGGCAGATGTAATTTATCATTTGATGGTTTATCTTGAGGGTAATAATATTAAGATCGAAGATGTTATGAGTGAACTAAAAAAAAGACAAAAATGAGTTATGATAAAAATAATATATTCGCAAAAATTCTTAGAGGAGAAATTCCTTGTAAGAAAGTTTATGAAAACGATCACGTTTTAGCTTTTCATGATATTAATCCCCAAAAAAAAGTACATGTTCTTGTAATTCCAAAAGGTGAGTATGTTGATTTAGATGATTTCAACAAGAAAGCTTCAGACAAAGAAATAATTGAATTAAACAAAGCTATAACTCACGTATCAAGTTTGGTAGGTGCAAACAAAAAGGGTTATAGAGCTTTAACAAATATAGGAAGTGATGGGGGTCAAGAAGTTCCCCACTTACATTTTCACATATTCGCAGGTGAAAAAATTGGTAAAATGGTTTCTTAACTTATTGATTTTCCTCTGGGATCAAAAAAAAATTTTTTTTAATATCAGAATTTTTAATTAAATTTTCAATTTTTAATAATGTGATATTGTTATTAATATCAACTAACCTCCAACCATTTAAATTATAGTTTTTCTTATTGAAGAATAATGTTATCTCACCTTTATTTTTATTAAAATATTTAATTTCAATAAAATTTTTATTTGGCAAGTTCTCTCCACTCGAAATTAATTCAGAAAATTTTTTTTTATTAAGAATATCTGTAAAAAAAGATTGCGATACTGGATATCTATAAATCTTATTATATCTTCTGTGATAAATTACTAAAACTCTATTGTTTATAATAAGTTCTTTTTGGTTTTCATCTTTATATTGACATCTTAAGAAATAAGGCCTTTTTAAAAAACAAACTCCTTTTTCATTTTTATTAAAAGATTTTTGAATAAAATCAAATTTAAGAGTTTCTGAAGAATTAAAATTATTAATAATACTTATTTTTTCAATAGCTTTTAATGAACCAAAGTAGCTTATAAAAATGATTGTAATAAAAATTGTAGTTATATTTTTTTTTAGCAAAAAACTATAAAACCTCTCTTTTGCCAACATGGTTTGCTTTGCTTACTACCCCATTATCCTCCATTTGGTCAATTATTCTAGCAGCACGGTTATAGCCTATTTGAAGTTTCCTTTGTAAAAAACTTGTTGAGGCTTTTTTTTCAGTTTGTACAATTTTGATCGCAGAGTCGTATAATTCATCATTCCCATCTAATGATAAACTATCGTTTTTCTCACCTACGTTAATTGCAGTTATCTCGTCAATATAATCTGGTTCACCTTGTGATCTTAAAAAACTATTAACTTTTTCTATTTCACTTTCAGAAACATATGGACCATGAATTCTAAATATTTTATTGGCTGATGACATAAATAACATATCCCCTTTTCCTAAAAGTTGCTCAGCTCCTTGTTCCCCTAAAATTGTTTTACTGTCAATTTTTGAACTTACTTGAAAAGATATTCTAGTAGGAAAATTTGCTTTGATTGTTCCGGTTATCACATCTACACTAGGTCTTTGAGTAGCCATTATAATATGAATTCCAGCTGCTCTTGCCATTGCCGATAACTTCTGAACATATCCCTCGATTTCTTTACCAGACACTAACATCAAATCTGACATTTCATCTACAACAACAACAATGTATGGCATTTTAAGTTTGTGTTTTTGATTATACCCATCAATATTTTTAACACCTTCAGAGCTCATTAACCTATACCTGCTCTCCATTTCTTTAACGGTCCAACTTAATGCAGAAGTAGCTTTTTTTGCATCTGTAATCACAGAAGTTAATAAATGAGGAATTCCCTCGTAAGATGACAGCTCTAACATTTTTGGATCAATTAGAATAAATTTACAATTATCGGGACCATGCTTGTACAAAAGAGACATAATTATACTATTAATACAAACTGATTTACCTGAACCAGTGGTTCCAGCCACTAAAAGATGTGGCATTGATGTTAAGTCGACCGTTATAGGAGTTCCCGAAATAGTTTTTCCAAGAGCAATAGGCAAACTATTCTCTTTTTTCCCAAAACTATCTGAAGATATTATCTCCGAAAGATATACATCATCTCTTTGTGTGTTTGGGATTTCTATCCCAACAGTATTTTTACCAGGTATGACAGATACTCTTGTGGATACAGAGCTTGTATGTCGGGCAATATCATCAGATAAATTAATGATTTTTGAAACTTTTACTCCTGGTGCTGGTTCAAACTCGTATAAAGTCACTACAGGACCATTACTAATTTTTTTTATTTTACCCTGAACACCGAAATCTAGAAGTATTTTTTCTAAAAAATCTGACCCAATGTTTTTGGTACCCGGTTTTTTAATTAATAAACCCTTGTTTTTTTCTAAAAGGGAAAGAGATGGTAATATATATTTACTAGTTTTATTTTCAGTACTTTTAACTTTAAAACTAAAGGATTGCTGTTTTTCTTGACCTAAATTTATATCATCCTGTATCCTTTCTTCTGATACATCTCCAATATTAATTTTGCCATCATCAACTCGATCACTTTTTTTGGCAAAAAATTTAAAAATTTTTATAAAGTTAATTGATGAACTTAAAATAAAAAAAGCTAATGTTAAAATAAGAAAACTTATTTTAAAATATTCATTCTCAATAATTGGAAAAAAATTAATAAAGAAACTATAACTTCTTTCCCCTACAAATCCAGAATTTCCATTATCGATCAACCAAAATGAATTATTAAAACTTGAATAAACAAACAGACATCCAAAGAATAGACTTGCACAAAGATAAAAAGATTTAGCTAATAAGTTCTCAATTTTTTTATTTATAATTAAGTTTATTCCCCAAGATAAAATGCAAATACCAATTACAAATGACATTAATCCAAAACTTTGAAGAAAAAAATCAGCTGTTACATTTGAATAATAATAGAAAATATTTACAGCTTGAGCACCTTCTGCTTTATAAATTAATGTTGTGTTTTCCGGAGAATAAAAAGCTAAGGTGAATGTAAATAAGAAACATAATGCAATTAAAATTAGTCCAAATAACTCGATTAGACGTCTTTTCATAAAACTTGCGACATTACTTAGTAAAATATTTAATTGCATTTCTCGAATCACCTAGTTTACTTTGTATCATTTAAATAAAATTGATAAAATTCATAAAAATATGAAAAAACAAAAAATTTGCGTTATTGGAGATGGATTATCGGGTTTAACAGCAGCCCTGGTGCTTAGTAATTTAGATATTAATGTAGATTTTATTACTAAAAATAAACAAGAAAAAAAAATAAATGATCCAAGAATTACTGCTATTTCCCCAACTAATTTTAAATTTCTTAATAAATATTTGGACAAAAAGGATAATAAACTATTTTGGCCATGCAAAAAAATTAATTTATTTTACGAAAAAATAAATCAACTTTATAATTTTATTAATTTTTCTGAGGATCAAAAAAATCTTTTATATATAATAAAAAATAATGATCTTAAAAAAGTTTTATTAAAAAAAATTAAAAGAAAAAAAAATATTAAAATTATAAGTAATGAAGTAAAAAAAGTTGATACTAAAAATTCCTGTATTCTATTTGGAAAAAAAAGTTATGCTTATGATTTGATATTATTATGTGTTGGAAGAAGTTCAAAAATAATTTCAGAGCTTGTTGGAAAAAGATTTATCCAAAAAGATGATAAAGAAATTGCCTTAACATCGATGGTTAGCCACAATATTAACATTAGTGACCCAAGACAGTACTTTTTAAAAGAGGGCCCACTTGCGATTTTACCAACTAATGAAAAAAACTTTTCTTTTGTTTGGAGTGTTTCAAATAAACTTAAAAATAAAAATATAAATGATTTTGTTTTTAATAAATTAAAAAAAATATTAGGTAATAAAACAAATATAAATATTAATAAAATTATTACTTATCCAATTTCTTTTAAATTCAATTCTATTTTTTCGAAAAATAACTCACTAGTTTTAGGTGATGGTTCTTATAATGTTCATCCAGTAGCAGGCCAAGGTTTCAATTTGATAATAAGAGATATTATGAAATTATTTCAATTCATTGAATATAACCAGTCTTTAGGTTTGCCAATAAAGGATTCTGAGATTATTAAAAAGTTTGTAAGTTCAAGAAAACCAGAAAACCTACTTTTCGGTTTGGGAATAAATTTAACAAATAGTTTTTTTAAACAAAACGAAATCACTTCTCCGATAAAGGACTTCATTTTAAGTGATATCAATAAGCTTAATTTTTTAAAGGAAATGAGTATTAAAATTTCTGATAAAGGGATTTTTCAATCCTTAAAATAAAAAAAATTATTTATTTTTTTCAAATTCTAAAAGTTTTCTTTTAAGATTTTTACCTCCTGTTGCAGAAAATCCAGCCAATGATCCGTCAGATCTTATGACCCTATGACATGGTATAGCTAAAATATGTTGATTTTGACCACAAATTTTTCCAACATATCTTGGTGATAATTTGAATTTTTTAGCAATCTCCCCATAACTTTTGGTTTTCCCTTTTTTAATTTTTCTAAGCTCATTCCAAATTCTTTTTTGGATCATGTTACCCTCAATTTTTAATGGAAGATTTATAAGTCTTGTCTCACCTTTTAAAAATAAATTAATATTGTTTTTAAGTTTATTTAATAAAAATGAAGTTTTCCCTTGTTTTGATGACTTTTTAAAACGAATAGAAGTTACTTTGTTTTTTTGTTCTGTTGCTGTAATCCAGCCAAACTTAGTACTAAAAGAAATGGTATTTTGCATATATTCTATGTTAATAAAAAACAAAATTTAATAAATGAATATATTTGCATTATCCTCAGGAAAAGGCCCAAGCGGTATAGCTATAGTAAGAATATCTGGTCCGCAGACACTTGATATTTGTAAGTCTTTAACTAATGAAAAAAATATTAAATCCAATGAGATAAATTTATGTAAATTTATAGACCCAAAAAATAAAAAAATTATTGATCCCGAAGCACTACTTTTGTGGTTTCCCAAACCCCATAGTTTCACAGGGGATGATTTAGCTGAACTTCATATTCATGGAAGTAATGCTGTAATAAGTTATCTTTTAAAGGTTCTATCAGATCAAAAAAATTGTCGATTAGCTGAACCAGGAGAATTCACTAAGATTGCCTTTCAGAATAATAAGATAGATCTTATAAAAGCAGAAAGTATTGGAGATTTAATACACGCTGAAACTGAGCTTCAAAGGGAACAAGCGGCAAATTTAGTTCAAGGATATGCATCCAAATATTATGAAAACTTAAGAGAAAAATTAGTTAAATCATTATCGTATATAGAGGCTAAAATAGACTTTGCAGAAGATGATCTTCCCGGTAGTGTTTTAAAGGAAGTACAGAAATCAATAAAACAAGTCCACACTGATATTAAACAAATTCTAGAGGACCAAAAAGTTGGAGAAAAAATAAGAGATGGTTTTAGAATATCTATCATAGGAGACGTTAACGCTGGTAAGTCATCTTTATTAAATCTTCTTGCAAAAAGAGATGCTGCAATTGTCTCTGAGGAGGAAGGTACCACGAGAGATGTGGTTGAAACCTATTTAAACATAGATGGATATCCTGTTATTTTGGCTGATACTGCGGGTATAAGAAAAGCTAAAAATAAGGTCGAAAAAGAGGGTATTAAAAGAGCTATTAAAAAAGCAAAAGAGGCTGATTTAACTTTAGTCATTATTGATGTATCAAAAAAAACAATTAATAAAGATGTTAAAAAATTAATTAATAAAGACTGTATATTAGTTTTTAATAAATCCGATTTAAGCAAAAAAACCCCAAAAAATGAATTTAAGAGGAATGATCAAATTTTAATATCTGTAAAAAATAGTAAAAATATCGACAGGCTCATAAAGACAATAAAAGAGAAGCTAAGTAAAAAATTTATGAAAGCGAATAATATACTGGTTACTAGAGAGAGGCATCGAGCAAAACTTAGTGCAGCGTTAAATGAAATAGAAAAATTTTTAAAGAAAGATCAAAAAAAAGAGATAGAGACAGCCGCAGAAGACCTTAGACTTGCTACAAGACACCTTGGGAGCATAGTAGGTAAGGTTGATGTGGAAGAAATACTTGGATCTATATTTCAGGACTTTTGTATCGGTAAATAACCCATCTTTGAGCTTGTAAAATCATATTTCATCGATACATTCTATAAATGAACAATAAAATGACCTTTGATGTGGCTGTAATAGGCGGAGGACACGCTGGATGTGAGGCAGCAGCGGCATCAGCCAGAATGGGCGTAAATACTGGTCTTTTTACACATAAAATAGAGACTATAGGTGAAATGTCGTGCAACCCTGCCATCGGAGGACTAGGCAAGGGTCACTTGGTTCGTGAAATTGATGCCTTGGATGGTGTCATGGGTGATGTAGCTGACAAATCTGGCATTCAGTTTCGATTGTTGAATAGAAGCAGAGGTCCAGCAGTCCGAGGACCACGAACTCAATCAGACAGAAAGCTTTACAAGAAATATATGCAGGAACTATTACTCAATTATCAAAATTTAGAGGTGATAGCTGATCCTGTTGTGAAATTCATCTTCAAGAAAGACAAAATCAAAGGCTTCATTTGTCAAAGTGGAAAAGAAGTAGAATGTAGTCAGCTAATTCTTACCACGGGAACTTTTTTAAATGGTTTAATACATATTGGAGAAAAACAAATACCAGCAGGGAGATATGATGAAAAACCATCTACAGGGCTAAGCGAACAATTAGAAAAATTTAATATCAAAATTGGAAGACTCAAAACAGGTACGCCTCCACGTTTAGATGGAAGAACTATTAATTATGACAATTTAGAAATGCAACCAGCAGATAATGAACCATACTTTTTTTCATTCTTAACTACTAAAGCAATTAATAAACAAATCAGTTGCGGGATGACTTATACTAATAACTCTGTACATAAAATTATTAGCGATAATATTTCAAGAAGTGCAATGTATTCTGGCAACATCAAAGGCGTGGGACCCAGATACTGTCCTTCTATTGAGGACAAGGTTGTTAAGTTTAAAGAAAAGCAAAAGCACCAAATTTTTTTAGAACCAGAAGGATTAGACGATCATACAGTTTACCCCAATGGTATTTCGACCTCGCTACCAGAGGACGTTCAACTCAAAATATTAGCCAAAATTAAGGGCCTAGAAGAGGTTAAAATGGTAAGAGCAGGGTATGCAATCGAGTATGATTATGTTGACCCAAGGGAGCTAAAAGCGAGTCTAGAAACCAAGAAAATAGGGTCTCTTTTTTTGGCTGGTCAAATTAATGGTACAACAGGCTACGAGGAAGCAGCAGCACAAGGATTGATAGCTGGAATTAATGCTGCTTTAAAAATCAAAAAAAAAGGTGAGTTTATTTTAGACAGATCTAATTCATACATTGGAGTGATGATTGACGATCTAATTACAAAGGGTGTCTCTGAGCCGTACAGAATGTTTACCTCTCGAGCTGAATACCGATTGTCACTAAGAGCTGATAATGCAGATAAAAGACTAACACCTATGGGTATTAAAATTAATTTAATAAAAGATCACAGAAAAAAAATATTTAATGATAAACAAAAAAAAATAAAAAGTTTGGAAACTTTTTTATCCAAAAAATTTATTACACCAAATGCTGCCGCAAAACACTCAATCAAGATTGCTATGGATGGAGTAAAAAGATCTGGATTAGATATCTTAGGTATAAAAAATGTTAACTTAAATCAAATAAGAATAATTTGGGCTGATGTACCCCATTATGAACGCTCTGTTGATGAACAGGTTGAAATGAACGCCCACTATTCAGGCTATTTGCCTAAACAAGAAAGTGACATTAAAACTTTTAGAAAAGACGAAGGTCTGCTGATACCTAGAGAGATTGACTACGACTCTTTCAGTGGACTCTCTAATGAAGTTAAGTCTAAACTAAAATTAATCAGACCAAAAACTTTAGGACAGGCTCTTAGGATTGATGGAGTCACTCCAGCGGCTGCAATTATTTTATTGGGAGCTATTAAAAAGGTAAAAAACAGGGTTACAGCCTAGAATCCTTATGAGTCTTAGTGAATCTAAGCTTATTTTAACTAAAGATCTAAACTTTAACCCAAAAAAACTAGAACTTATTGAATTATTTGTTCAGGAGGTTTTAAATTATAATCAAAAGTATAATTTAATCTCTAAAAACTCCGAAAAAGAGATTTGGAACCGACATGTTCTTGATTCTGCTCAGCTTGTTAACCATATTGATCATAAGAATTTTAATAGCTTAGCTGATTTAGGAACTGGAGCGGGTTTTCCAGGAATTATTCTATCTATCTTTTATAGTGATATTCTCACGTTTCACGTGAAACTTTATGAAAAATCTAAAGTAAAAGTTGGTTTTATAAAATCCATAATACAAAAACTTAACCTTGAAAGAACATATATATATGATAATGATTATCAATCTCATAAGATAGAAACAGACTATATTATTTGTAGGGCTTTTAAAAAATTGCCTGAAATATTAAGAATTTCACGTGAAACCTCTAAGAAATCACACAAACTTATTGTAATGCTTGGAAAGAGTGCACAGGAAGAACTAAAAAAAGCTTCAAAGGGGCTAATTTATAAGTATAAGCTAGTACCTAGCATCACATTGAGTGATTCAAAAATAATAATAGTTGATGCAAAAAAATAAATTGTGGCTAGATCGATAATATCTGTAATAAATCAAAAGGGTGGAGTCGGAAAAACTACTACTGTAATAAATTTAGCAACTGCATTAGCAATTAAAGGAAAAAAAATCCTGGTTATAGACCTTGATCCCCAAGGTAACGCAACTACCGGATTGGGTCGGTCAAATAATGACGAAGACAAGAGCATTTACAATTTACTTATCGGAAAAAATTCAATTAAGAAGGTGGTTCAACAAAGCAGCGTTCCAGGATTAGAATTAATAGGTTCTAATGTAAATCTTTCAGGACTTGAAGTTGAAACAGCCAATGATGCTAACAGAGCTTTTTTGCTTAAGGAGATTCTCAAGAATGATGCAGATGGTTATTTAAAAAGATACGAAAACATTTTTATTGATTGCCCGCCTTCTTTGAGTTTATTGACAGTGATGTCTTTAGTGGCGGCTGATGAATTATTAATACCTCTTCAAACAGAATTTTTTGCTCTAGAAGGAATAACTCAATTAGTAAAAACAATTGATAGGATTAAAATAAATCTAAACCCTGAGTTAGGGATAAGGGGAGTGCTTTTAACAATGTTTGATAAAAGAAACAAATTATCTTCTCAAGTAGATTCAGAAGCAAGAAACCATTTTAAGAACAAGGTTTACAAAACTGTTGTTCCAAGAAACGTGAGATTATCTGAAGCCCCTTCACATGGCATGCCTTGTTTAATTTACGATAAAAAATGCGCAGGTAGTAAATCATATATAAATTTGGCAGAAGAGTTTATTAAACAAGAAAATGAACCATTAGGGAGCGCAGCATGAACCCTGCAAAAAAAGGGCTTGGTAGAGGACTTTCAGCACTGTTCGGAGATATCGATAATAAACCAATCTCGAATGATAAAGTTTCAAATACTGTTCCTATCGCCGATTTATCACGAAACAAGTATCAACCTAGAACCATTTTTGATGAGGAGAAATTAAGCGAGTTATCAAAATCAATCAATGAAAATGGAGTAATACAACCAATAGCGGTTAGACCAAACAAGTATGAAAAAGGAAAATATGAGATTGTAGCTGGTGAGAGAAGGTGGCTAGCTGCACAAAGGGCAGGATTAAACAAGGTCCCAGTCATAATACTCGATGTCGATGATCAAAAGAGTTTAGAAATAGCGATAGTCGAAAATATTCAAAGACAAGATCTAAACATTATCGAAGAAGCAAAAGGGTACGAAAGATTAATTAAAGAGTTCGGCTACGATCATGAAACGATTGCAAAATTCATGTCAAAGAGCAGAAGTCATATAAGTAACACTTTAAGATTATTAACCTTACCCAAAGATATTATCGGGCTCTTAGAAGAGGGAAAAATAACGGCAGGTCAGGCCAGACCACTTATTGGTATGCCAAATGCATCTGAAATAGCAGAAAATGTGGTCAAAAAAAAACTTGCTTCAAGGGATATAGAAACTTTAATCAAGGACAAAAAAAGATCTGCAAAACATAATGTTGAAGATCCAAATATTCAATTTGTTAGGAATGAAATTGAAAGTAAGCTTGGATTAAACGTTCAGATAGTAAATAAAAAAAATAATTCTGGTAAAGTCATCATTGAATATAAAACTTTAGATCAATTTGATTTAATTTCTAAAAAGCTCAGGAAGTAGACGAAGCTTTTTGATAAAGATCTACTATCAAGTTTTTAATTAAAGTATTGTTATTCAAATTCGAATTAACTTTGAGTTGAATTTCTGCATCAAAGAGAATCTTCCTTGCTTGCTCTAACTTTTCTGAATTCCATCTGCTAATTTGTTTGTAAAAAGTTGGTTTATCTTTCCAAAATATTGGAGGTTTTATTTTATCAATAGCCTTCTCAATATTTTTTTCTTTTTTTATTTCATAATTCAGATTTATAAGTTTTTCTACCCTATTGCTTAATACACTTAAGTAAAAATAAGCATTTTCGTTTTGAAGAACAATGTTTCCAAGATTTACATTCAAATTGATTTTATCTGCGCTGAAACACGCGTCTCTTACACTGTTAAAGTCTAAATTATTGTTGTTATTCAACAATTCTGGAAGTTTATCTGTATTAATTTTTTTATCAATAAAAAGACATTTAATTTTATCAATTTCATTGGAAAGAGTTTTTCTGTCTAGATTACAATTTTTAATTAAAAAATTTATCATCTGTTGAGTTACACCCGAATAATCTTTAAGTCTCCTTCGTGTATACTCCGCAAGTGTTTTTTCATTATCTTGGTAACATGCAATTATTCCTTGTGTATTATCTTTTTCAAAATTTTTTCTAAGTATTGATTTTTTTTCTAAAGTTTGCGCGAATAAAAATATTTTAAGGTCATCTTTTGGTTTTTGTCCAATATCATAAATTATATCTTTAATTTTATCTGTAACTTCGTTTATGAAGATAATTTTCTTGCTACTAAACAAAGAAGTGTTTTCAACTTGCTCGACCAGGATATCTTTTTTTTTTAATATTTCATCTTGGGTGAATAAAATTTTTTCATGGTTTTTAAAATAAATTTTAACTTGGCTTTTAATATCATCCTTCATACCTATATTTTCACCATAGATAAGGTTAATAAAATATTTGTCTATTAAAGAAATATTTTGCTCTAACAAAAAGCTTTTTAAAATCATTAAAAAATAGAGTTTAATTCAATTTGCAATTCACTTGCAATAGATTCTATTAAACTCTCTACAACTTTTTTTTCATTATTCAATGTATCTGAGTGTACATCAGATGCTGAATAATTTTGTGATTTGGTAAAAACTTTCGTAAACAAAACATTGTTGTTATTACTTGCAGTGATTTCAAACGTTAATGTAATTGAATAGATTAATATTTTACCTGATGGACTTTTATTAGAAACCGCTGTTCTTTTTTCGGATTTTATATTTAATTCGATTTCATTTACTGCATTTTTGACGCTAATTAAATTATTTTTTAGAAGTCCAGCAATCCTTTTATTACCCTCAAGGTTAAATTTAGAAATCGAGAAATTCTGGTTGTCTTTATTCAAAATAGGTTGATAACCACAACCGAGTAGTAAATTAATAATTATTGCAAAAAAAAATATTTTATTCAATTTAAAGTTTTTCATTTAATAATAAAGTTTATAATTTTATTTTTAACAAATATTTTTTTTGTTATCTTTTTATTTCTAAGATTTTTTTCTACATTATTAATTTTTTGTGCCTCTCTTATAACATCAACTTCAGAAATATCTTTTTTTGCTGAAATAAGACCTCTTTTTTTGCCATTTATCTGAACAACAATAACTACATTTTCATCTGTTAATAAACTTTTTTCAATTCCTGGCCATTTAATTTTTGAGTAAAAATCTTTGCCCTCAATTTTTGACAAACACTCACAGGATATGTGAGGGATAAAAGGCATTATAGCCTTCATCAAACTTGCTTGTGATTGTAAAAAATCTTTATTTTCAACGGGTTTGTTGACATATTCCTCCATCAATCTTATTGCTTCATAAAAAGAAGCTATAGCTACATTTAACTGAAATTTTTCTATAAAACCTGTAATCTTAAACAAATATTTATTTATAGCAGTTAAAAATTTCTTTCTCTCTTCTTCTAATGATTTTACGTTTTTTCTATTAATAGCTTTTTCATTTAAAGACCAGACTCTTTGAACAAACTTATGTGCTGCGGCTACCCCATCGTTTGACCATTGAATATCTCTATCTGGTGGGCTATCTGAAAGCATAAACCATCTAACTGCATCAGCGCCATAAATTTTTATCATGCTTTCAGGATCTACAACATTTTTTTTTGATTTAGACATTGCTTCAGGAGGCCCAACTGTAATTTCAGATTTTTTAAAATCTTTTATTTCTTCAGGACTCAGCCAACTTCCTTTTTTATTTTTGTAGGTTTCATGACAAACCATCCCTTGCGTAAAAAGACCCTTAAAAGGTTCTTTAATTTTTATATTCTCATCGTTAAATTTAATTGCTCTCATAAAAAATCTTGAATAGAGCAGATGTAGTATCGCATGTTCTACCCCACCAATGTATTGATCTACAGGCATCCAATAACTTAGAGACTTTTCATCGAAAGGTTTATCCTTCAATTTTGGAGAGCAAAACCTAATAAAATACCATGAGGAGTCCACAAATGTGTCTAGAGTATCAGTCTCTCTAATGGCATCTTCACCTGTTTTTTTATATTTAGTTTTTTTCCAATTAGGATGGTTTTCCAGTGGATTACCTTTTGAATTTAGATCTACGTCGCTTGGCAACATTATTGGTAATTCACTTTTATCAACAGGTACAATTTTGCCGTTTTTTAAATAAATCATTGGTATCGGACAACCCCAGTATCTTTGTCTAGAAATTCCCCAATCTTTTAGTCTGTAGGATATTTTCCTTTTACCTATTTTCTTCTTCTCTATTTCGAAAATTATCTTATCTTTTGCATCGGAAATATTTAGACCATTTAAAAACGTAGAATTAATTATAATTCCGTCTCCATCGAAGGCCTTATTATCTGCAACGATTTCATGATTTTCTTTTGGTTCAACTACTTTTATAATTTCAATTTTATATTTCTTAGCAAAGTCATAGTCCCTCTGGTCGTGAGCAGGACATCCAAAAATAGCGCCAGTTCCATAATCCATTAAAATAAAGTTTGCAACATAAACAGGTATACTTTTATTTTTTATGAAAGGATGTTTAGCTCTAAATCCCGTGTCATATCCAATCTTTTCCGCATTTGCTATAGCTTCCTCGGTAGTCCCCACTTGAGAAGCTTTATTTTTAAATTTTAAAAAATTGTCTTTATTACTAAAATTTTTGCAAATTGGATGATCAACTGAAACCGCTAAAAAAGTAGCGCCAAATATAGTATCTGGTCTTGTTGTAAAAATTTTTACTTTTTCTTGTCCATCGATTTCGAAATCAATCTCACATCCAACTGATTTACCTATCCAATTTTTTTGCATCAACTTTACCTTTTCGGGCCATTCTGTGAGTAATTTTAAATCTTCTAATAATTCTTCTGAGAATTTAGAAATATTAAAAAACCATTGGGATAGTTTTTTTCTTTCTACAATAGCGTTTGATCTCCATCCTTTGCCATTAATTACTTGTTCATTTGCTAGAACTGTTTGTTCAACTGGATCCCAATTCACGTAAGTTTCCTTTCTCACTACCAATCCTTTGTTATACATATCTATAAAAAGTGATTGTTGATGTTTATAGTAATTTGGATCACAGGTTGAAATTTCTAAATCCCAATCAATTGAAAGTCCTAAAGAATGGAGCTGTCTTTTCATGGTTGCAATATTTTTTTGTGTCCATTCTTTAGGATCTAAATTGTTTTCTCTAGCAGCATTTTCAGCTGGCATACCAAAAGAGTCCCACCCCATAGGGTGCAGAACATTAAAGCCTTGCAATGTTTTATACCTCGCTAGCACATCACCAATAGCGTAGTTTCTAACATGACCCATGTGAATTTTTCCTGATGGATAAGGAAACATTTCAAGGCAGTAGAATTTCTTTTTTTTGTCAGTGTTTTTAAATGAATTTTTATTACTTGACCAAAAGTCTTGCCATTTTTTATCTATGTCTTTTACATCAACCTTATTCATTAAGTAGTAGAATTTGTTTATCTCTTTTTCTTATTCTTAGCATTTTCAACTAAAAGTGCAGCTTTTTTAATAATATCTGCTCTTATAGTCTGTTCAAGCTTTGGAGATGAAATTTTCTGAACTATACAATTGTCTCCTTTTGATTTGCATGTTTTCTTATGAATAATAATTTTTAAACTATCGGCTCTTACTTCGTTTGATAAAAATCTTATTGTAAATTTTAATGACTCGTCAGTGGTATTTGCGTCTGTATACCAATCTGTTATAATCATACCGCCTGAATAATCTACAGTGACCAGCGGCATAAAATCAATCACATCAAAAGTTGCTCTCCACATTGGGTTAGATGAGCTAAATTCATAAGTAGTTTTACGGTCGCCTAGAGCTTTACCAAGAGTAATGCCTTTGCCCTCTTTCAAGTTCTTTAAAGCTCGTTCTTTACCACTGTCTGGAGTGTCCCTGCTTCCTCCAGGTAAATTTGCAAGAGGATCCCCACAAGAAATTAGCAACACACAGATAAAAGCTAGAAAGGTTTTTTTTGAGAAATATTTAGACATATCAATTTAATATCCCATACTTTACCGATAAACACCTATAAACATGAAAAAAGCCCATATTCTGTGTGGTATTTATACAACATATATATAAAAAATACAGATATATTGGCGATTATAGTGCATGAGGGGGGTAAAATAAGTTATTTTTCGATGTTTATTTAAATAAACAATAACAAGGAGATAAACATGAAAAATATAACTAAAGTAGGTTTGTCTGCACTAGCTGGCGCTTTGGCTATTACATCTGCTAACGCAGGTGAAATGTCAATGTCTGGTAGCATTGAGGCATCTTACACAAAAGGTAGTGGTTATTCAACAACTGGGAACCCTTTAGGAATGGATAAGGAATTATCTATTACTGGTTCTACAGAGTTAGATAACGGTACTACTGTAAGTTATAAGCAAACAGTAGGTGATTCTTTTGGATTTAACGACTCTGAAATCGTATTCGGTGGCGTACTAGGAATGGCTGATGTTGCTTTAACTTCAACTGGTTCTCCAATTTCAGCTATTGACGATGTAACGCCGACTGCTTTTGAAGAAGCAAACGCATTACTAGGTTCAATAGATGACGTTAATGGTATGGATGGTACTTACGGTATCAGAGTTACTATGGCGGACTTTTTGGGTACTGGTTTTAAAGTAGATGGTATGTATTCAACTGACGTTGGTTCAGGAGATGCGCAAGCAGACAATGGATCATCTGGTGATACAGGCGGAACTTCAGACAAAGGAGTAGAAATTACAGTTACAGGTTCTGTTCCAATGGTTGAAGGTCTAGACGTTGGTGTTGGTTACTATGACCAAGAAACTGACTCGGAAGTAACTACAGGAAATTACGGACAAGACGAAGGTACTGCATATATTAAGTACTCAACTGGTCCAGTTTCTGTTGGTTACCAAAGAGGTGTAGTATCAAGTCAAGCAGCTACTGCAGAAACTTCATATGATAACCGAATGATCGGTATATCATACAAAATATCTGATGATTTATCAGTTTCTTACAACGAGTTAGAGTCAAGAAAATCTAGCCGTGGTACAGACGTTGACCAAGAGTTTGACTCTATATCAGTGTCTTACTCAATGGGTGGTATGACTATCAACGTAGCTGACTCAGACGTATCAAACTCTGCTTACAATTCAGGTAGAGGAGTTGACGCGACTTCTGTTTCATTAGCTATTGCGTTTTAAGTAATTTAAAAATTATTTTTTAAAAAAGCCGGCATGTATTTGCCGGCTTTTTTTTTACCTCCATGCATAGCACAACCATGTATATCAAGTAGATTTAATAATTTAAAATTTTTTTCATTTATCCCACCTAATGCAATAAATTTTTGAGAAAAATTTCGAGTTAATAAATTAAATTTAGTTGTACCTAGAAATCCTTTTTTGAACTTACTAGATGTTTTAAAAATTCTAGATAAAACAATATATTCACAACCCTGAGACATCTTTTCTCGAATTTCAAGAATGTTATGAGCACTACCAATTATTTTAACTTTACGGTTTATTTTTCTTAGTTGTTTAAACTGACTTTTATTGTACGCAGATATATAAAAATTGTTTGTTTTTAACAAAAACAAAATTTTTACGCTATTTTGGATAAACAAAGTAATTTTTTTACTAATACATTTTTTATTAAATTTCTTTAAATCTACAGGATTGTTTTTCTCTGGATTTCTTAAAATTAAAATTGCACCTATTTTTTTAACATAATCTAGGTTAAGTTCATTTAGTTTTTCTATAAAGAAAAAAAGTTTAAAGTTTTTGTTTATCATGAATGACCAAAGTGTAAATAAATTAAAAGTAATTAAGGATAGTATAAAAAATTTTACTAGTGAAAGTAAACCTAATATAATTTGTGTTTCTAAAACTTTTCCTTTATCAGCTCTCGAGTCTCTAATTAAATCTGGACATTATCATTATGGTGAGAATAAGGTCCAAGAAGCTGAGGAAAAATGGTCAGAAAAACTTAAATCAGAACCAAACTTAAAAATTCATATGGTTGGTAAATTACAATCTAACAAAGTGAGAAAAGCTGTAAGGATTTTTGACTTTATTCATTCTTTGGACAATCATAAATTAGCAGATGTATGTAAAAAAAGTGAAAATGATTTAAACAAAAAAATATCATACTTTATTCAAGTTAACATAGGTAACGAAATGCAAAAATCAGGAGTCCAATTAAAAGACGTTAAACCCTTTTTAAAATACTGCAAAGATGAAATTAAGTTAAACGTTATAGGCTTAATGGTTTTACCACCAAATGATGATAATACAGAAAAATATTTTAGTAATGTTTCTCGATTAAATTATGAATTAGGTTTAAAAGATCTTAGTATGGGAATGTCATCAGATTATAAAATTGCTATTAAATACAAATCAACATTTTTAAGGATAGGATCAGCTATTATGGGTCCTAGATCTTTCAAAAAATAATAATTTTCGTTTTTTTGTTTATTGAGGGTAAAATTTTTAAAAAATCTCTTTTTTTTATTGCTATACAGCCTTTAGTAGAGCTAAATTTTTTATTTGCTAAATGTAAAAAAATTGCACTTCCTTTATTTTTTGAAATTGGATTTACGTTGTAGTTTATAACCAAAATTAAATCATAAATATTTTCTTTTAAATATAGTCTTTCTGCATTTTTCTTAAAAGGGAATTGAATTAATTTATTATAATCATTTGAACTTGTGTCATCACACCACCCAAATTTTTTTTCTATTTTAATTTTTTTTAATTTGGTTTGAATATTATTTACTCTATCAGATCTGTACATGAGGTATTTAAAATTAAAACTACCCCTAGGTGTTTTTAGGTCACCTTCAGCTTTTTTCTTAGTTAAACCCATTTTACCTATAGAGCATTTTATCTTATAGTCTTTAAAATAAATAAATTTATCTTTTAAATATAAATGCATAAAGAAAATTACAATATTAACATAGCATGTTTTTGCAATGAGAATTTTACTAATGCCCTTGTTGAACTCAAGGCTTTTTTTGGCTTTAATTTAATCTTATATGAAAGTTTAAACGAGTATAAAAATGAAAATATTAATGCAGTATTATTTGATTACGATAATAGTAAAAAAATTTTATCTCTAAATATAAATAAGCCAAAAATATATATACAAGAAAAAAATAAAATTAATATTCAAAAAAAACCTGAAATAATAATTAAGGCACCTTTAAATATATTTCAATTTAACCAGGAAATCATTAATGTTTGCAAAAAATTTGAGTTTAATAATAATTCTCTAATAAATATTAAAAATTATATATTAGATAAAAATGAGAGAATTTTAAAAAAAAATAATATATTCTTAAAAATTACTGAGAAGGAAATCGATTTTATTGAAATTCTGAATTCATCATCCAAACCATTAAGTAGAGAGTTTATATTAAAGAATATTTGGAATTATTCTTCTGATACGGATACTCATACTGTAGAAACACATATATACAGACTTAGACAAAAAATTAAAGATAAGTTTGAGGATAGTAATTTTATAAAAAATTCAAAAAAAGGTTATTCATTATGAAAAAAAGGAATTTGTTTGCAAAGGACTTATTTTCTAAAAAATATTCTAAGCGTGTAGTTAGGCCTAAAAAAGGAAAAGGTAGTTATAGTAGAAAAAAACTTAAGAAAGTCTAGCGCCAATTTTTTGTATAATCTTTGATGACATCTCCGTTCCTTTTTGTAAACTTTCTTTAATTGATAAATTGTTAATTTGACCGTGTAAAAAACCAGCTGCAAAAAGATCGCCAGCTCCTGTTAAATCTACAATATTTAAATTTTTGAAGATACCAAACTCAACAACTTCATCACCGTTAATTGCAATACTTCCTTTCTCACCACGCGTAATCACCATTAGTTTTCCTATACTTTTTCCAAAAGTAATCACATCCTCGAAATTTTTAGCATCAATTAAAGATAAAATTTCCTGTTCATTTGCAAATGTAATATCTAGGTAACTTTTTACTAAATTGAGAAAACTTGACTTATGTCTATCAACGCAAAATTTGTCTGAAAGTGACATGGCTGTTTTATTTGAATTTTTTATAGCTTTTTCAAAAGCTTTTTTTGGATGCCCTTCATCCCAGAGATAGCCCTCAAAAAATGTGATATCACTACCTTTAATCGCTTCTAAATCTATATCTTTATCATTAATTCTTCCTGCTATACCTAGAAAAGTGCACATCGTCCTTTCAGAGTCTGGAGTAATTAAAATCAAACAAGTTCCAGTAGGTATTGTTTCATTTTTTTTTGAATAAAAAAACTTTACCCTTTCTTTTCGTAAACCATCTTCGTATTTTTTTCCAAAATCATCATTATTAATTTTTCCAATAAATCCAACACTATTCTTTAATTGTGAGAGACCAACAATTGAATTAGCAACTGACCCACCAGATATAGTTTGATCAATTTCTAATTTTGAAGTAAGAGTTTTAAACTCATGTTCATCAACTAATTTCATAGTACTTTTTGTAAGTTTATTCTTTTTTAGAAAATCATCATCAACTTTACAAATCACATCTATAATTGCATTCCCTATTCCTAAAACTCTCATATTATGCCTTTTTCGTTTTTATTGGTTTTTTCCTACCAGGATAACAAGTGGTACAGATTTTACAAGTAACGCCAAAGCACTCTCTGGCTTTACAATATTCTCTTCCATAATAAATAATTTGAAGATGAAGTTTTGTCCATGATTTTTTAGGAAAAAGTCTTTTTAGATCTTTTTCAGTTTGTATTACATTCTTTCCATTTGTAAGTCCCCATCTTTGTGCTAATCGGTGTATATGCGTATCGACCGGAAAAGCCGGAACTCCAAATTTTTGGGACATAATTACACTCGCAGTTTTATGCCCAACGCCATGAAGATTCTCTAAATCTTCAAAATTTTTAGGTACTTTTCCTCCATGTTTATCAATTAATTGTTTTGATAGAATATAAACGCTTTTAGCTTTATTTCTAAAAAGTCCTATACTTTTAATAAGTCTCTCAATTTTTTTTCTACCTAATTTAACAAAATGTTCTGGCTTATAATATTTTTTATAAATATCTTTTGTTACATTATTAACATTTAAGTCCGTTGTCTGCGCAGAGAGAGCAACAGATATCAAAAGGGTAAAAGTGTTTTTATGTTTTAATGGAATTGGTGTTTTAGGATAAATTTTATTTAAAATTTTTAAAATTATTTGGGCTCTATTCTTTTGACTCATTGTCTTAAATTTAATTAAAATTTAAAACATTTTTCATTGAGTATAAACCTGGTTTTTTATTTATTAACCATTTTGCTGCGGTAAGGGCACCCTCAGAATATAGGGCTCTATCGAAGGCTTCGTGATTTAAAGTGATAATTTCTTTACCACTAGAAAATTTTACCTCATGTTCGCCAACAACTTTACCTTTTCTGAGAGAATTAAAATTAATTTTTTTTGAATATGGAAAAGTCTTTTTATTAAAGTATTTTGTTCCTATATTTTTACTTAGATCAATATTTTTACCAACAGCTATTCCTTTCCCAAGCATTAAGGCAGTCCCTGAAGGGTGATCTTTTTTGTGTTTATGATGAACCTCGTGGATCTTACTTAAAAATTTATCTCCAAGAGATCTTGAAGCAATTTCGGTTAAATAAACTAATAAATTTATACCTAAGCTCATGTTTCCTGCTTTTAGTATAGGTATTTTTTTAGAATATTTTTTTATTAAAATTTCCTCTTTTTTTGAAAAACCAGTTGTACCAATTACAACTCTTGTTTTTAATTTTGAAGCAATTTTAAGAACTTCCATAGTGCACTTAGGAACTGTAAAATCTATAATTACCTTTGTTTTTTTAAATGCATCCTTTGAATTAAGTGAAGGTCTAAGACCAAATATTTTTTTGTTTATTTTTTTATTTTCAGTAATTGAAACAATTTTAAAATCTCGGGATTTTTTTGAAGATTTAATAAGTTGTTTTCCCATTCTACCCAAACATCCAGTTATTGATAAGTTAATTTTTTTCATTTACCGTTTCCAAAATTTTCTTGCTTTATCGAAGAAATTTTTTATTAAAGGATTAGATTTGTTATCCTCCAAATTTTTAAATTCAGAAAGAATCTCTTTTTGTCTTTTTGTCAAAGATGTTGGGACCTCAGTAACAACCCTTATATATAAATCACCAAAAAGATTTCTTTTAAGTATTGGCATACCTTTACCTCTAAGTCTTAACTGTTTTCCACTTTGAGTTCCAGAAGGAATTTTAATTTTAGTCTTACCTCCGTCAATAGATGGCACTTCTACAGTTGCACCTAATGCTGCATCTGCAAAAGAGACCGGCAGCTCATAAAACAGATTTTCTTCAGATCTCTTAAAAATATCATGTGGTTCCACTGAAACAAATAAATACAAATCACCATTTGACCCACCTTTTGTTCCTGCTTCACCTTTTCCTGCAATTCTAATTCTTGTTCCATCATCAACTCCTTTTGGAATCTTAACAGATACATTCTCATTAGATTGAGTTTTTCCAGCCCCTCCACAATTATTGCATGGATTATCTATTTTTTCTCCTTCCCCACTACATTCAGGACATGTTTGTTGGATAGTAAAGAAACCCTGGTTAGATCTAACTTTACCTTGGCCACCACAATAATTACATGCAGAAGGTTTAGAGCCTGGTTTAGCACCGTTACCTGAACAAGTTTTACATTTTTTGTAAGTTGTATAATTTATTTTTTCTTCTTTTCCTGTAAAAGCATCATTTAAATCTATTGAAACATCATATCTTAAATCATTACCCCTGTAATTTCTTCTACCTCTTCTTGATTGTCCAGAACTTCCAAATCCAAAATCACTAAAGACATCTTCAAAAATATCAGAAAATGAAGAGGAAAAATCAAAGTTACCAAAACCACCCTGACCTGCTCCTCCACCTTGAAAAGCAGCATGACCGAACTGGTCGTAATTTGCTTTTCTTTTATCATCTGAAAGAATGTGATATGCTTCACTTCCTTCTTTAAACTTTTCTTCTGCTCCTTTATCACCTTTGTTTTTATCTGGATGATACTTAAGTGCTAATTTTCTGTATGCTTTTTTTATTTCTTCTTTGCTAGCGGATTTTGTGATTCCTAAGACCTCATAATAATCTCTTTTTGCCATGAGAAAATTTCTCCTGTTTATTAGTCTTAGGCTCTTTTTTCTTTATCTTCTTTTGAGTCTACAACTTCTGCATCAACGACGTTCTCTTTTTCTTTATTGTCTTTTTTATCATCATTATCCCCACCAGTTTTATCAGCTGGTTTTTGTTGGCTTTTATAGACTGCCTCACCTAATTTCATTGAAGCCTGGATCAATGACTGCGTTTTCTTTTTAACTTCTTCAGTATCTGTGCCTTTTAATGCATTTCTTAAATCTGATATGGCAGTTTCGATAGCTTTTTTGTCAGCATCTGAAATTTTACTACCATGTTCCTTAAGATTTTTTTCAGTCGAATGGATTATAGTATCAGCCTGATTTCTTGAGTCGACCGAATCCCTCTTCTTTTTGTCTGACTCTTTATTTGCTTCTGCATCTTTAACCATATTTTTAATTTCTTCATCGGATAAACCACCTGAAGCTTGAATTTGAATTTTTTGTTCTTTTCCCGTTCCTTTATCTTTTGCAGATACGCTTACAATACCATTTGCATCTATGTCAAAAGTTACCTCAATTTGCGGAACTCCCCTTGGAGCTGGTGCAATACCTACCAATTCAAAATTTCCAAGAATTTTATTATCTGCTGCCATCTCCCTTTCTCCTTGAAGGACTCTTATAGATACCGCAGGTTGGTTATCCTCGGCTGTTGAGAAAACCTGGCTTTTTTTGGTTGGGATTGTCGTATTTTTATCTATTAGTTTTGTTGAAACACCACCTAAAGTTTCTATACCTAATGATAGCGGAGTAACGTCTAAAAGCAGTACATCTTTTACGTCACCTTGTAATACTCCTGCTTGGATTGCAGCGCCCATTGCAACTACCTCATCTGGGTTGACACTTTTATTTGGATCTTTCCCAAAAAAATTTTTAACTGTTTCAACAATTTTAGGCATTCTAGTCATACCTCCAACTAAAACAACTTCATCTATTTCAGCTGCAGAAAAACCGGAGTCCTTTAATGCAGTCTTGCAAGGCTCTAAAGTTCTTTCTACCAAGTTCTCAACAAGAGCCTCAAGTTTAGCTCTAGTAAATTTTAAATTTATGTGCTTAGGACCTGTCTTATCAGCTGTGATGAAAGGAAGATTAATTTCAGTTTGTGTAGCAGAAGATAATTCTATTTTAGCTTTCTCAGCTGCTTCTTTTAATCTTTGTAATGCTAATTTGTCTCCCTTTAAATCAATTCCATTATCTTTTTTAAATTCAGAAACTAGATAATCCACGATAGTATCATCAAAATCTTCACCACCCAAAAATGTATCACCATTAGTTGATTTTACTTCAAATACACCATCACCAATTTCTAAGATAGACACATCAAAGGTACCGCCTCCTAGATCATAAACAGCAATTTTTTTTCCACCTTTTTTATCTAATCCGTAAGCTAAAGATGCAGCAGTTGGTTCATTTATAATTCTCAAAACTTCCAAGCCAGCTATCTTACCTGCATCTTTCGTTGCTTGTCTTTGTGCATCATTAAAATATGCAGGAACGGTTATAACCGCTTTTGTTACCGGTTGCCCCAAATGTTTTTCGGCAGTCTCCTTCATTTTTTGAAGTATAAAAGCTGATATTTGTGAAGGTGAATATTTTTTCCCCTTTGCTTCAATCCAAGCATCATTTTTTTCAGATTTAACAATTTTAAATGGAACTTTTTCAACATCCTTTTTTACAGAATTGTCATCAAAGGTTCTTCCAATTAATCTTTTAGCTGCGAAGATTGTATCGTTTGGATTTGTTACTGCTTGTCTCTTAGCAGGTTGTCCAACCAGTTTTTCATCTTTTTCAAGAAAAGCTACAACTGATGGGGTTGTTCTTTGTCCTTCAGCGTTTTCAATCACTTTAGCTTGCTTGCCGTCCATTATTGAAACGCAAGAATTTGTCGTACCTAAATCTATTCCTATTACTCTACTCATGATAAATATATATGGGTGTTTTTTTCTAGTCTACAAGATGAAAATTGTTATTTTTTTTCACTATTTTCAGGTTTTTTTTCCTCATTTTGAGCTTTTTTTTTAGAAACAGCTACTAAAGATGGCCTTAATAGCCTATTACCAAACATGTAACCCGGCAACATTTCTTGCACAACAGTCCCAGGTTCGACTTTGTTATCTTCCATTTCAGTCATTGCTTGGTGAAAATTAGGATCAAATTTTTTGTTTTTTGTGTCAATTTTTTCGATTTTGTTCTTTTTAAAAATTGAAATTAAATCTTTTTCGATAATTTTGATATTATCCAAAAACTTATCTAGATCTTTATTATTTTTTAAACTAGTGTCATTTTTAATTGAAATATATGCTCTTTGTAAATTATCAAGTATAACCAAATTTTCCTTAGCAAAATTAAAACCCCCAAAATCTAAAGCTTCTTGAATATCTTTTTCAAATCTTTTTCTTTGATTATCTATTTCAGCTAAAGACCTTAGTAATTTTTCTTCTGTATCTTTGAGCTTTTCTTCTAAAGATAATTCTTTTTTCTCATCTTTTTTTGCAGGATCATTTTTTTTCTCTATCTTATCTTCTTTATTTAAATCGGTCATAGATTGTATATAGTGATGAAATATATTATTTCCAGATCATATGCAAAAAATTGATAAAATATTGGTAGGTACACATAATAAAGGTAAATTTATTGAAATTAGTGATTTATTACCAAAAAAAGTTAAAAAAATATCTCCAATAGATTTAGATATTAAAAGCCCAATCGAAAATGGTAAAACTTTCGAGGAAAATTCTGAGATAAAAGCTGAATTCTTTTGCAAAAATTCAAATTTAGTAACTTTATCTGACGATTCTGGGCTTGAGGTTGATGCTCTGAACGGAGAGCCTGGAATTTTTTCATCTCGATTTGCAGAGGATTTAGGTGGATTTGAAAATGCGATGAAAAGGATTTTAGAAAAAATTAAAAAAATTAATAAAGGCTCAAAAGCTCAATTTATAAGCAGTTTAACAATTCAGTGGCCCGATGGAAAAAAAATAACTGAAACGGGAGTCATTAAAGGCAGCTTAACCGATATAAGAGGAAAAAATGGATTTGGATATGATCCAATTTTTGTACCAGAGGGATATACAAAAACATTTGCTGAAATGAACTATAAAGAAAAACTGAAAATTGATCACAGACAAATAGCCTACAAAAAATTATATAATAAAATTAAAGTTTATTTTTGATAAACTTATTTTCCTCTAATGTATAAATTCCAAGTGTTTGAATAACTTTTTTATCAAATACTTTAAAATTTCCAATCTTTCCTTTTATCTCATTTTTAATATAAAAATCATTAACCGATCTTATTGGATTTTCATTCTTCCATAGATAATAAATTAAACCAAGAATATCGTAGGATATAATCGAAATTTCATTCGGATAGTATCCATAAGTTCTAAAGAATTTTTTATTAAATGATTTATAATTTTTTAAATTGATTGATGGAAAATAAAATTTTTTAATTGATGTCTCTGTTAAAATACTATCGTCAAACCATTGATTTGCAGTTATTATTAAAATATCTTTTTCTGTTACATCTGTATATTCTAAAGATGTTAAAACACTTTTTAATCCATCGTCAAAATCAATTATAATTACAGAGTCAAAATTTATATTTCCAAGTGTATATTTTTGTTTTAATTGATTAAGTTCTCTAACATCTTTTGGTAAATCAGATTTCTCAAGTATTTTGATTCTCGATTCTAAATTTATTTTTCTTTGTTTGTAATTCGTTAGCTTTTCGATCTGTCCAGTTAAAACTTCAGAGTCTTTGCTGTATTTAAAAATTCTAGAATTATTAAAACCCACTTGTTTAATTTTTTTTCCGATATGTTTTGATTTTTTATCATCGGGGTAAAGAATAACTGTTTTTTTCTTTTCTTGTTTCTTGATAAATTTTTTAATAGCTAATAATTGAGACTCCAAATTTATTCCCATCATGATAACATTTTCTTCAACAATCGAATTCATGTTCGATAATGATAGAAAAACCAAATCATCAAACTCCTTCAAGTCGTTTACAAACTTCGAGTCAACGGGACCAATTATAACTTTTATACCTTCACTCTGAAAATCTTTACAGGCACTTAATATTTTTTCTTTTTTTGACCCAGAGTCTTTTGGATAAATTTTTATAGAATTATCATTTATATCGTGTAACGCTAAATTTATGGAGTATAGAATTGTTTCACCAATAAATTTTAGTTCCCCAGAAAAGGGAGCTAGCACTCCAATTTTAAGCGTATCTTTATTATTGTTCTCAATAGCAAAAACAAAACTATTAAAAGTAATCAATAAATAAGATAAAAATATACTTAAAGTTTTTTTCATATTTTATGAACAATTTTTTATCAGGTTTATATATTGTTTCAACACCAATAGGAAACTTGGAGGATATAACATTAAGAGCATTAAATGTATTAAAAAATTCAGATAAAATTCTTTGTGAAGATACAAGAAGATCTATCAAATTACTTAATCACTATAAAATTAATAAGCAATTAGTTTCTAATTATAAATTTAATGAAAAAAAAATCGCCTCTAGAATTGTTGAAGATATAAAAGGTGGTCAAGTGGTTTCTATGATTTCAGATGCTGGTACGCCAACAATTTCAGATCCAGGATTAGTCTTAATAACTGAATGTGTAAAAAATAAAGTAAAAATATTTCCAGTCCCAGGGGTTTCTGCTATAGCAACAGCCATGTCAGTGTCAGGGTTTCAAGATCAATATATTTTTTATGGTTTTTTATCAAAAAAACAGACAGCAATTGAAAAAGAACTGAAAAAATTAAAAGAATATAAGTTCAATTTAGTATTTTTTATACCTGCAATTAAAATAAACTATTATATAAAACTTTTCAAAAAATACCTGCATGAGAGAAAAGTTTTTATCGGAAGGGAAATGACGAAAATCCATGAAACTTTTTATAGATACGATTTAGATAAATTCCCAGGTTTTAAGGGAAAATTAAAAGGCGAACTTACAGTTGTGATTTCTGGGAAAAGTGAAAATTATGATGATAAATCAGTTATCAACACAAAACAATTAAGCAGTGAAATTAAACAATATTTGAAAAAATATAGCGTGAAAGATGTGGTTAACTTAATTTCACAAAAAAATAATTTATCTAAAAAAAAAATTTATGATATTTGTTTAAAATTAAAAAAAACATGAAAAATATTTTTTTTATTTTATTTTTAGCATTATTAATATTTTCTTGTGTTGGTACATCTTCTGTTGGGATTTTTGGTTCAGGCGTAAGTGTAGCTTACGACCCCAGAACTGTTGGTATGCAAATTGATGACTCGATAATGCAAAAAAACTTAATTGGAAGATTAACATTAACTGATAAAAAATATATTATTAGTATAAGCGCAAAGGTATTAGACGGAAATATTTACTTATCCGGAAAAGTTGATGAACCAGAGGAAAAATTAAAAATCATAAAAATGGCATGGGAAACTAAAGGTGCAAGATCAGTTCAAAGTACAGTCACAATTAAGGGAAATAGTAATTTTAAAAGCACTGCAAAGGATATTCTCATAACATCTCAATTAAGAACTGCACTAATATTTAATAAATTGACTAAAGCAACAAACTACACAATAGATACAATAAACGGTAAAATCTATATTTTTGGAATAGCTATGACAAAAAAAGAAAAGGAAAAAGTTATTTCAGAAGCCGATCAAATACACGGAGTTAAAGATGTAATTCCTAGTATTTACTTGGTCGAGGAATTAAGTAGAAATAAAAACTAATTATTTTTTTTATTTTTATAATCAATAATTTCAGCAGAATATGCAGCCACGGAAGCCAGATTTAGTATATCATTTGATGAGGATCTTAATGGAGCAATTTCAATAGGTAAGCCTAAGCCAATTAGCAATGGACCTATAATTTTTGCACCACCTATTGTTTTCATTAATTTAGTCGATATCGCAGCACTGTGAAGAGCTGGCATGATTAAGATATTTGCATTACCAACTATTTTTGAAAAAGGATAAGTTTCTTTATATTTGGGGTTGAGAGCCACATCAGGCTGCATTTCACCATCAAAATCAAAATCCACCTTCTTTCTTTTTAAAAGCTCTATCGCATCTCTCACGTGTTTTGTATTTCTGGATAAAGGTTTTCCAAATGTTGAATGAGATAAAAATGCTACTTTTGGCTCAAAACCAAATAACTTTGCTACCCTTACACTTGATAAAGAAATCTTTACTAATTCATCTGCGGATGGAAAATCATTCACTTGTGTATCAGCAATAAAAATAGTTTTTTTGGGTGTTATTAACATGTTTAGACCAAAAAGTATTTCACCAGGTCTTGGATCAACTGCTTTATTAAGACTTTCTATAGATGCTGCATAATGTCTAATATTTCCTGTCACCATTGCATCTGCATCGCCACAATCAACCATTGAAGCTCCCCATATAATTCTATCGTTTCGAATAAGTCTATCTACATCTCTTTCTAAAAGCCCTTTTCTTTGTAGCTTAGAATAAAGTTTTTTCGAGTAAATTTCTCTTTTCTCCTTATCTGTAGAATTTACAATTTTAATTTTATAATTTTCATCTAAACCAATTTCTTTTAACTGTTCTTTAACCCTTCTTTCATTTCCAATTACAATAGGAGTACCCAATTTACTATTTTTATAGGCTATAGCAGCTTTAAGCATACTTTGATCTTCGCCTTCAGCAAATACAACAGTTTTGGGTCTTTTTTTTATTTGAGCATTTATTCCCTGCATAATACTCATTGATGGATCAAGTCTATTTGTTAATTGATCTTTATAAATTTCTATATCAGGAATTTTTTTTCTTGCTACGCCTGATTTAATTGCTGCCTCAGCTACTGCAGAAGGAATTCTGCTTATTAATCTGGGATCAAATGTAGATGGAATAATATAATCTTTACCGTAGTGAGGTCTTTCTCCTCCATATGCATTTACTACCTCATCTGGAACCTCTTCCCTTGCAAGTGTAGCAATTGCCTTTGCTGCAGCAATCTTCATTTCATCATTTATTTCTTTTGCTCTTACATCAAGAGCTCCTCTAAAAATATATGGAAAACCAATTAAATTATTTACTTGATTTGGATAATCAGATCTTCCAGTCGCAACAATTGCATCAGATCTTACTTCATCAACTAGTTCAGGTTTGATCTCTGGATCTGGATTAGCACATGCAAAAATTATAGGATTTTTAGACATAGACTTTACCATCTCTTTTGTTAATACATTTTTAGCTGATAAACCCAAAAATATATCCGCTCCGTTTATAGCTTCTGAGAGCGTTCGTAGTTTTGTATTAACAGCATAAGCAGACTTAAACTCGTCAATATTATCTCTACCCTTATAAATAACTCCTTTTCTATCAAGCATGATAATATTTTCTTTTTTAATACCAATTTTTTTGAAAAGATTTGCACATGCTATTGCTGAAGCACCTGCTCCATTTACAACAATTCTTACATTACTAACTTTTTTTTTTGATATATCTAGTGCATTAATTAAAGCCGCAGTAGTAATTATTGCAGTGCCGTGTTGATCATCGTGAAATATTGGAATATCTAAAGTTTTTCTTAATTTTCTTTCTATAATGAAACAATCTGGTGCAGCAATATCCTCTAAGTTTATTCCACCAAAACTATTTCCAATATTTTGGATGCATTTAATGATCTCATCTGAATTTTTATTATCAATTTCAATATCAATTGCATCTATGTCTGCAAATCTTTTAAACAAAACTGCTTTTCCTTCCATAACAGGTTTAGATGCTAGAGCACCTAAATTTCCTAAACCTAAAATTGCAGAACCATTGCTTATTACTGCTACAAGATTTCCTTTACTTGTGTATTCATAAGCGGCATCTGGATTTTTTGAAATTTCCATTACTGGAACAGCAACACCAGGTGAATAAGCCAGAGATAGGTCTCTTTTAGTAGTTAAAGATTTTGATGATATAATCTCAATTTTGCCAGACTTTCCTTTATTATGAAACTCTAATGCTTCTTTGTCTGTGTAGTGATCAATTTTTGATTTTTTTGTCATTAAATTTTGAGTATGTAATATAAATGACATTAAATCACTAAAAATTTTGTCTTAATTATGAATTTACTATCTTCAACGTCTGTATTTGGTTTTTATACTCTAATAAGCAGAATTTTAGGATATTTAAGAGATATTCTGATTGCGATTTTTCTTGGAACAACCATCTACGCTGATGCTTTTTTTGTAGCTTTTAGATTGCCCAATACATTTAGAAGATTGTTTGCTGAGGGAACATTTAACGCTGCATTTATACCAAGTTATGCCAAAGCTAATATAAAAAATAAAAAAGATGGAAAAAGATTTGCTGACGAAGTTTTTAATTTATTACTCTACATCTTAATATTTATCATAATTATAGTAGAGATTTTTACTCCAGTGGCTGTCTATCTTATAGCACCTGGTTTTTATGATGATAATGAAAAATTAAATTTAGCTGTAGAATTTACTAGAATAACTTTCCCTTTTTTATTGTTTGTGAGTTTATCCTCGATGCTTTCAGGAATCTTAAATACAAATAATAAATTTGCAGCAGCAGCTGCCGCACCAATCGTCTTAAATATAGTTCTAATTTTTTCTTTATTATTGGCATTTAATTTGGAATTAAATATAGCTAAAAGTTTATCCGTAGGTGTAACTTTATCTGGAATTATTCAATTTATAATACTAATTTTTTTTACCAAAAAGTTTTATTTTCCATCTTTAAAAATATCTTTTGAATTTAAAAAAAATGTTAAAAATTTCTTCCAAAAACTTTTACCAAGTATTTTCTCTGCTGGTATTACGCAAATTAACATTCTGGTAGGAACTATTATAGCATCTTTTCAAACAGGGGCAGTATCATATCTTTATTATGCAGATAGAATTTATCAAATTAATTTAGCTATTGCCGGTATAGCTGTTGGGACCGTAGTATTACCTAATCTTTCAAAAAAAATTAAGGAAAAAAATAAAAATTCTATTAATACTTTGCAAAATAAATCTTTGGAATTGTCTCTTGCTCTATCACTTCCTGCAGCATTTGGTTTGTTTATTGCATCTAAAGAGATAGTTAGTAGCCTTTTTGGATATGGTTCTTTCACGCAAGATGATGTTAAAAATACATCTTTAGCATTAATGTATTTTGCTTTAGGTGTACCCGCTTTCGCACTTATCAAAGTTCTGTCTAGTTTTTATTTTGCAAGAGACAATACAAAAACACCTTTTTATATCTCTTTTTTAAGTATGGTTACAAATGTGTTCATAAGCCTAGTTTTTTTTAAGGAATATGGTTTTATAATAATTCCAATTGCCACAACTATTTCAAGTTGGTTATC
>CACBKA010000005.1 GCA_902539745.1 uncultured Pelagibacteraceae bacterium | reverse complement strand
CAATTTTCAACAAAAGAGGAGTGTTTTAATAAAATAAGTGATTTATTGGAAAACCCGAATAAACTTGAACATTATCAAAAAATATTTTCAGAGAAAACAATTTTTAGTTTTGAGGACGAAAAGACCCTTCTTAAAGTGAATAATTTTATTCAAAATTTTAATTTGGTGAAAAAAAATGAAGATAAACATAAATTAAAAAAATTACCATACTGGTATACAAGAATTTGTGCAAAGCAAATTATTCTTAGAGACTTAAAATTTTTTAAAATTTTAAATTCATTAGTTCATCTGAAAGAAATATTCCAATTAATTAAAGGATCTAATATTTTCGTAAAATCTACTGTTATTTTAGAGACTTTGATCAACATTGTATGGTTTTCAACAATTAGACTTTTTAGTAAAAAGGGTGTAGGAAAAAAAAGGTATGCAGACGAATATTAGAGTAGCGGATTTTATTGCCTCTTTTTTGAAAAAAAAGGGAGTTAAAAATATTTTTATGTTAACAGGATATGGAGCAATGTATTTAAATGATGCAATAAAATTATCGGGGATTAAATATTATGCTACAAGAAATGAAGCAACCGCTCCAATAATGGCAGAGTCTTATGCAAGATTAAAAAATAAAGTGGGAGTCGCTTGTGTTACTGCAGGACCAGGTGCAACCAATGCTTTACCTGGCCTCGCAGAAGCATACGTTGACTCTGCACCGATCATGGTTATATCTGGACAAGTTGATTACAAACAAACAACGCACAGCACTAAATTAAAAAATATAAGAACATTCGGAACTGCGGAAATCAATATTATTCCAATTGTAAAACCTCTAACTAAATATGCCGAAATTATTAAAAATCCAAATGATGTTAAATATGTACTTGAAAAAGCATTTTTCCTTGCAAAAAATGGAAGGCCAGGACCTGTTTGGATTGATGTTCCTTTAGATGTCCAAAAGAAAGAAATTAATGTAAAAAATTTAAAATCTTTTAAACCAGAGAAAAAAAAAACATTTTTACCAAATATAAGTAGAGATGTTAAAAAAATTATAAAACTTCTTAAAAGTGCAAAAAAACCAATTTTTGTGGTTGGGAATGGAGTAAAACAAAGTGGAACAATCAACATAATAAAAAAAATAATTACTAAATGTAAAACTCCTATATTACTATCTCGATTTGCAAACGATCTTTTGCCTCACACTGATAAATTTGTTATGGGTCAAGCGGGAGTAAAAGGATCTAGATATTGCAAAAGTATAATGCGAAGTGCAGACTTAGTCATATCATTAGGATGTAGATTAGCTCCTCAATTCGTAGGACATGATTTTTCAGCTTTTAAAAATGCAAAGATAGTCTCGATTGATGTTGAAAAAGATGAATTAAATAAAAAAGGAGTAAAATCTAATTATAGATTTAATTATGACTTGAAAAACTTTTTACCGATTTTAAATAAAATGACAAAAGTTTCTAAATTTCCCAGCTACAATAGTTGGATAAATTTTTGTTTAAATAATAAAAAGAATAAACCAATTATTCCCTCAAAATTAAAACAAAAAAATCCAATTGATTTATATTTTTTTATGCAAAAACTTGGAAAAATTGCAAAAAAAAATGATATTTTAGTAACAGATGCTGGTTCAAATTATTATATCGGTGGACAAGTTTGGACTTTTGAAAAAGGAACAAAGGAAATCACTTCAGTATCTAATGCAGCTATGGGTCTATCTGTTCCTCTGGCGATTGGAGCAGCAGTTGCAGCTCCAAGATCTCGAGTTTTAGCAGTGACAGGTGACGGATCACTAGAATTAAATATCCAGGAACTTAAAACAATTTCTCACAACAAGTTTAACATTAAATTATTTGTTATTAACAATGGTGGTTACGTATCTATGCATAATTGGGCCGATACATTTTTCAAAGGAAGAAGACTAGATAATCCAGAAGATACCGGAACAGGCACACTTAATTTCAAAAATATTGCAAAAGCATTTGATTTAGACCATTATTTGATACATAACTTCAAAGAAATAGATAACGACTTGAAAAAAATAATGAAAAATAACAAACCTCTTTTTATTGAGGTTATTACGGATCCTAGACAAAAGATATACGATGCTTTTAAAGACTATTAATTTTCATGAGCCTAGATATTTTATTTATTCACCCAAACGCATCTAAAAAAATTTATCAAGAACTTAGCAAAGACCATTCTGCATATGAGCCGCCTATATGGGCAGGAATGTTAGCAAACCACTGTAGGTCTAATAATTTTAAAACAGCAATTTTGGATTGCGAAGTTAGTAAACTCGATTATGAAAAAAGTGCTAAAGAAATAAATAATCTTAAACCAAAAATTGCTTGTTTTGTAGTCTATGGGCAACAACCCTCAGCTTCATCTCAAAATATGGAGGGAGCTACAAAAACCTCCATAGAATTAAAAAAATTAAATAATGAAATTAAAACTTTATTTGTTGGAGGTCATGTTGCTGCCTTACCTAGAGAAACTTTACTAAATGAATCTAGTATTGATTTCGTTGCATTAAATGAAGGAGTATACTCAATATCAAATTTATTGAGTGCTGATAATTTAAATGAAGAGTCTTATCTAAAAAAAATTAAAGGAATAGGTTTTAGAAATAATGAAAACCAAATTATTTTAAACGAACCAGAAATAGTAGTACCAAAAAAACTTTTAGAAAATGATTTACCAGGAATAGCCTGGGATTTGTTACCCAAGTTATCCGAATATAGGACTGCAGGATGGCATTCTTGGTCAAATAATTCTGACAAACAACCTTTCGCAGCTTTATATACAAGTCTGGGGTGTCCATACAAATGCTCATTTTGTATGATAAATATAATTAATAGAACTAACAATGATGAAAACATTTCATCTCAAAACTCGAATATTTTTAGATGGTGGTCACCAGAATTTATAATTAAACAGTTCGATTATATTGCAAAGCAAGGAGTTAAAAATGTAAAAATCGCAGATGAACTTTTTGTACTTAATCCAAACCATTTTATGAAGATATGTGATTTATTAATTGAGAGAAATTATGGTTTTAATATTTGGGCTTACTCAAGAATTGATACTTGCAAGCCACAATATTTAGAAAAACTAAAAAAAGCGGGAGTTAATTGGCTAGGTCTTGGAATAGAAAATCCAGATACCGTTTTAAGAAAAGAGGTTCACAAAGACTCATATAAAGAAGTTAAAATCATAGATGTTATAAATGGAATTAGAGACTCTGGAATAAATGTCGCTGCCAATTATATTTTTGGCTTGCCAGAGGATACAGAGAAAAGTTTAAAATTTACATATGACTTTGCTGAAGAAACAAATTCAGAGATGGTAAACTTTTATTCTGCGATGGCATATCCTGGTAGTCCTCTTTTCTTAGAGGCTCGAAAAAATGGAATTGAACTTCCATCGACTTATTCAGGATATAGTCAACATTCATACGATACACAAAATTTGTCAACTACGAAACTTTCTGCTAGTCAAATACTTAAATTTAGAGATGAAGCTTGGATGAAATACCATACTAATGAGAAATATTTAAATTTAATAAAAGAAAAATTTGGTCAAAACGCAGTAGATAATATTAAAAGCACAACTAAGATTAAACTAAAAAGAAAACTACTGGGAGACTAAATTGTCATACAAAAATTATCGTTTAAAAACATTTGAAAAGGCTTCTTTGTGCAGAAATTTTGAAAATGAGGTTTTTAAAAGAGTTAATGAAAAAATTATCAATTTTCCAGTTTATCTATCAGCCGGACAAGAATATGTTCCATCATCAATAGCTCAGATAGTAAAAGATAAAAAACAAAAACCTCTTATCTTTGGGCAGCATAGAGGACACTCGATATATCTTTCTTTTGGAGGAAATATTGTAGAACTAATTGACGAACTTTTGGGAAAAAAAACTGGATGTACACGAGGTATGGGCGGATCATTATCAATAAATTCAAATAAAATTAACATGTTTGGTCATGAGGGATTAATGGGAAGCAATGCATGTATGGGTGTTGGAGCATGTTTTTCATCTGCAAAACCTACTATCGTCTTCTTAGGTGATGCATCTGTCGAGGAAGACTATGTTTTAGCCTCATTAAGTTGGGCAGCCAAAAAGGAATTACCTATACTTTTTGTAGTAGAGGATAATAATTATGCCGTGTTAACTAAAAAGAAGGACAGAAGAGATTGGAAAGCTAAGGATGTTGCAAAAGCGTTTAAATTAGAATCTTACGATATTGATGACCAACCCAAAAATATTTTTTCAGTACTAAAAAAAAACTTGTTTAAAAAACCAATTTTTATAAATGTAAATACTAAGAGACTTTTCTGGCATTCGGGTGCAGGTGTAGATGAAGAAGTAAAAGGAGATAGACTAACATTAGAAAAAAAATTTTTAGGAAAAAAAGCAGAAAAAATTCATAGAAATATAAAAAAAAAGATTGAAAATTTATGGAAACAACGCTTAGAGAAGTAATAAAACAAATAACCTTTAAACACTTAAAAAAATTTAAAGGTCAGGTTTTTGGACAAAACCTAACAGGTGTTGGTTGGGTAGCCGGAACCTTACCAAAACTTTATGAGAAAGATGGCGTGATAGAGCTACCAATGGCCGACGTTGCTAACGGCGGAATGGTTACTGGTGCGGCATTAGTTGGGAGGAGACCGTTCTATATAATAAGATATCAAGGATATAACTGGTTAAATTGTATTTTTATTGTTAATTACGCATGTAAGTCTAAAGAAATTTGGAACAAGCCCGCACCAATGTTTATTAGAGGTCTTTCAAGTGAAGGTGGCTTAGGTCCAGTTTCTACATCAAGCCATATATCAATCTTTTACAAAATGCCTGGGATCAAAATTTATTCTCCCATGACTAAAAATGAATACACTAAAACTTATAAAAAATTTATGAAGTCAGACGATGTTTTTTATGTCTCAGAACATAGAAAAAGTTATGAAAATAAAATAGAGTTCAAAAATTCTATAAAAAAGAATCTTGATATAATTTTAATGCCAATATCAGTAACTCGTTTCGAGGCAGAAAAAGCAAAAAATTATTTAAATAACAATGGCTATAAGGTTGGGATAATTCATTTATATGAATTAAAACCCTTTGTCTTGAAAAAAAAATGGATAAGCATGATTAAAAGCTCTAAATATGGAGTTCTTATGACTGATAATGATTATGTTGATGGTATAATTAGAACTTTAGCTCATAAAATAAATGAGCAGACCAATAAAAAAGTTTATGTTTTAGGATTAAAAGATAAGTCTGCGGGATATACACTTGAAACTAGCAATTTTCCGCCCTCAGCTTTAGAAATAATAAATAAAATTAAACAAATAAAAATAAAAAAAAGAGTATAAAATGAATAAAAAGGACTTAATAAACTTTGAGGAGGAAATTGCATCTTTATTTAATCAAGGTAAAATAAGAGCTCCAGTTCATCTTTATCAAGGTAATGAAGATAAAATAATAGAAATTTTTAAAAAAATTAACAAGCAAGATTGGGTTTTTTGTAGTTGGAGATCACATTATCAATGTCTTCTCAAAGGTGTTCCAAAAGAAGAAGTTAAAAATGAAATTTTATCAGGCAGATCCATATCTTTGTGTTTTCCTGAGTACAAAATATACTCATCAGCATTAGTTGGAGGCTCTATTCCTATAGCAGTAGGTACAGCAATGTCTTTGAAGCTTAGAAAAGAAAAAAGCGCAATGGTTTATTGTTTTATGGGAGAGATGACATCTGAAACAGGTATAGCCCATGAGTGTATTAAATACAGTAGAAATTTTGATTTACCAATTCATTTTGTTATAGAGGATAATTCATTATCTGTTTGTACAGACACTAGAAAAACATGGCAGCAAAAAAATTTAAGTTTTGAGGGTTCTAATGATAAATTTGTCACTTTTTACAGCTATAAGTCTAAGTGGCCACATGCTGGTGCAGGGAAAAGGATACAATTTTAATTTATGAAATACGCCGAGGAATTAACTAAATCAATGATTTATCTGAGTAAAGATCCAAGAACTATATTTCTTGGACAAGCAGTTGCATACCCAGGCACTGCAATGACAAACACTTTAAAAAGTATACCAAAAAGTAAACTCTATGAATTACCTGTCGCAGAAGAAATGCAATTAGGAATAAGCAATGGATTAGCTTTAAACGGACATATTCCTATAAGTATATTTCCAAGATGGAATTTTCTTTTACTTGCTACAAATCAGTTAGTTAGTCATTTAGATAAATTTAGTATAATGTCACAAGGCAAATTTAAAACCAAAGTAATTATAAGAACATCAATCGGTTCACAAAGGCCCTTACATCCTCAACACCAACACATTGGAGATTTTACGGAAGCATTTCAAAAAGTTTTAAGCACAGTAGAAATCATAAGACTTGAGGAACCATCAGATATATTTACATCATACAAAAAAGCAATTGAGAGGAAAGATGGGAAAAGTACAATTCTAGTTGAGTATGGAGATTATTATAGCGAAAAGTAAAATATGATTATTACAAAAACACCGTATCGAATATCATTTTTTGGAGGCGGTAGTGATTATCCCTCATGGTATAAAAAAAATGGAGGTGCTGTATTATCTTCTACAATTGATAAGCATATTTATATTACTTGTCGTTTCTCACCAGGTTATTTTAAACAAAAATATAGAATAGTATGGAGAAAAATTGAGAATGTAAAAAAAATTAATGAAATAAATCACAAAGCTGTAAGATATCTACTAAAACATCTAAATATTAAAGAAGGATTAGAAATCCATTATTATGGTGATTTACCTGCAAGAAGCGGAATGGGTTCTAGCTCATCTTTCACTGTTGGACTGATGCAGGCTTTATATAAAATTAAAAATATTAAATTAACTAGAGCTGAGTTAGCAAAAAATAGTATTAATTTTGAACAAAATATAATGAGAGAAGTGGTGGGCTCACAAGATCAGACCTCAGCTTCTTATGGTGGTTTTAATAAGATTCTATTTAATAAAAATAATTCTATTAATGTTAAAAGAGTTTCTTCAAAAAAAAATATAAAAAAATTAAATGAAAATCTTGTTTTAATTTACACAGGCATTAATAGAACTGCTCATAAAATAGCAAATCAATATGTAAGTAAACTTACAACGATTAAGAAAGAACATATTAGTAAAATATTAAATTACGTTAAAGAAGGTGAACGTATTTTAAAATATGGTAATATTGATGATTTTGGAAGACTTTTAAATGATGCTTGGATGGAAAAAAAGGCTCTTAGTAGTTTAATTACAAATTCAAAAATAAATGATATTTATGATGATGCAATTAGATTTGGAGCTTTAGGAGGTAAATTGTTAGGTGCAGGCGGTGGTGGTTTTTTACTTATGTACATGAGACAAGATCAAAGAAAAAAATTTTTTAAAAAAAATTATAAACTAATTAATATTCCGTTTAAATTCACTTCAGCAGGAAGTGAAATAATTTTTGATCAATTAAAAAAGGATAAAAAATGAAGATTAATCATCCACTAATGCACAATAATTTTATTAAATCCGATATGGATTCTGTTAGAAAATTAATTAAAAATAAGAATTTAATTCTTACACAATCAAAGAATGTTATTGAGTTTGAAAAAAAATGGTCCAAATGGCTTGGTGTAAAATTTAGTGTTTTTGTTAATTCTGGATCTTCAGCTAACTTATTAAGTATGTTAATATTAAAAAGCTTATCTCTTAAAAAAAAAGAGATTATTGTTCCTACACTAACTTGGGTTTCAGATATAAATTCTGTAATAATGGCAGGTTTTAAACCTGTATTTGTCGATATTGATCCAAGAACACTTTCTATGAATCAAGATCAAGTTTTGAGCAAAATAAACAAAAATACACTTGCTGTTTTTGTAACACACGTACAAGGATTTAATAGTTTGTCAGAAAAACTTTTAAAAAAAATTAAAAGAAAAAAGATAATTCTTGTAGAAGATGTGTGTGAGTCACATGGAGCTAAATATAAAAACAAAAAATTAGGAACATTTGGTTTGATATCCAATTTTTCTTTTTATTATGCACATCATATGTCAACTATTGAAGGCGGGATGATCTGCACAAATAATAAAAAAATTTATGAATTAGCAAGAATTTTTAGGTCTCACGGCATGGCAAGAGAAGCAAAAAATCTGAAATTTGAAAAACAAATGATAAAAAAATATCCAAAATTATCCCCCCAATTTATTTTTTTACATCCAACTTTTAATTTTAGAAATAATGAAATTGGAGCTGTGATTGGTATAAACCAGCTTAAAAGACTCGATAAAAATAATAGGACAAGAACAAAAAATTTAAAACTTTTCTTAAATTTATTAGACCCATCTAAATATAGGGTTGATTATGAAGTTGATGGTAGTTCAAATTACGCATTTCCAGTTGTTTTTAAAAACAAAAGTTTTAAGTTTAGAGATCGTTTTGAGTTGACCTTAAAAAGATATAACATTGAATTTAGAAGAGGAAATGCTGGAGGTGGCAATCAGCTTAGACAACCGTATTTAAAAACTTACTTGAAGAAAATTAATCTAAAAAAGTTTCCAGAAGTTGATCATGTTCATTTCTTTGGCTATTATATTGGGAATTATCCAAGTTTAAAGTCATCTAGAATAAAAAAAATTTGCTCGATTTTAAATGCAATAAAATTATGATTAAACTTAAAGTTATAAAAAATTCTACTTTTAGAGACAAGAGAGGTTTTTATTGGACAACGTGGAAAAAAGGTATTTTACGGAAACTTAAATTTAATCATGATAAGTTTTCCATTTCAAACAAAAATGTTTTACGAGGTTTGCATTGTGATTTTAAGTCTTGGAAATTGGTAACATGCACTTATGGAAAAGTTTTTTTTGTTGTTGTAAATATGGAGAAAAAATCAAAAAATTATTTAAAACATAAAAGCTGGTTCCTAAAACATGAAAAACCAACTTTAATATTAATACCACCACATTTTGCCAATGCCTATTTATGTTTATCTAATAAATGTGTTTTTCATTACAAATGGTCTTATAAAGGAAAATATGTAGACTCAAATAAACAAAAAAGTTACAGATGGAATGACCCAAAATTTAAAATTAAATGGCCAATAAGAAAACCAATTCTAAGTAAAAGGGATAGAACTTCAAAATATTTGTAAAATGAGTAAAATTTTAATAACTGGTGGGGGAGGATATGTTGGATCAATGCTATCCACAGCCCTTGTTAATTTAGGCCATAAAGTTACTGTTTTAGATTTGATGAAATATGATAGAGGATCACTAAATCATCTTTATTACTTTAAAAATTTTAAATTAATAAAAAAAGATGTCCGAGATAAAAAATTATTAAAATCTTTACTTAAAAAAAATGAATTTATAATACCATTAGCTGCTTTAGTCGGTGCTCCTTTGTGTGATAAATATAAGAAAGATGCAATATCAGTAAATCACCATTCAATTAAAAATCTTGTATCTTTGAGCTCAAAAAAAAATAAAATAATATTTTTAACTACCAATTCTGGATATGGAGTTGGAGAAAAAAATAAATTTTGTGATGAAAACAGTCCTTTAAACCCAATATCACTTTACGGTAGAACAAAATGCGATGCAGAGGAAGAGGTAAAAAAATCTAAAAATTTTATTTGCTTCAGATTAGCAACAGTTTTTGGATACAGTTATAGAATGAGAACAGATTTATTAGTAAATAACTTTGTTTATAAATCAGTAAAAACAAAAAAACTAACAATTTTCGAACCTCATTTTAGAAGAAATTTTATACATATTAAGGATGTAGTTTTAGGAATAATTTACGCGATAAAAAATTTTAATAAATTAAAATCAAATATTTATAATTTGGGACTTTCATCTGCAAATATAAGTAAACTTATGTTAGCAAAAAAAATAAAGAAAAAAATGAATAAACTTAAAATTAAAATTATTACAAACAGAAAAGATCCAGACAAAAGAGATTATTTTGTAAGTAATAAAAAAATTGAAAAAAAAGGCTTTAAAGCAAAAGCATCTTTGGAACAAGGCATTGAAGAATTAATTGATTTATTTAGTACGGATAATAAAAAAATTATAAATAATTACTAGCTTCGTTTGGTAATTCTTTTAATTTGATTAAGAAAATTTCTTTCTGCAAATTCAAAATACAACTTACTTTTTTTAGCGCAAATTTTGTCGGAAATTTTATCCCCAATCATAAAACTACCACTGTCTTTTATATGCCACTTTTTTTTAATTTGACGTATCATTAAATTTCCTGGTTTTCTTAGTTCGGTTTTTTTTCTATATTTTTTTAATTTTGCCTTTGGATGATATGGACAGTAATTTACATCATCAAAAAATATATTTTTATTTTGAAGTTTTTCTTTTATTTGATTATGCAGTCTATAAAACTCACTTTTTGAAAAGATATCTTTACCAATTCCTGCTTGATTTGTAACAATGAAAATAAAGTAATTCCTTTTTATTAATAATTTTAATCCTTCAATAACTCCGGGTCTAAATTTAAAATCTCTAATTTTATGAACGTAACCGGTATCATAATTTATTACACCATCTCTATCTAAGAACGCAGCAGGTTTTGAACAATTTTTAATCAAAAGTTTTTTTGCTCTCTTAAAATTAATAGGTGTACCGATATCTAAAAAGAAACTGCTTGCAACAATTCCTGAAATTTTTTTCTTATTTATTAAATTCGGTAAAATCTCATTTTCTAAAGAGAGGTTTTTATTTTTAATGAGTTTCAAAATTTTTTTTTTAAAGAAATATACACCTCCATTCATGAAGCCACCTGAATTTTTAAAAACAATTCTTCCTTGCTTTAAACCCATAGTTATTAATTTCCTATTTGATTTATATGATTTACTTTTTACCAAACAAAGGGATCCAAAACTATTTCTACTGCACGATTTAATTAATTTACTCAAATCAACATTAAGAAATGTATCCCCATTAATTAAAATAAAATCGTTTAATTTTTTTTTCTTTAAAATATTAAGAGCACCACCTGTACCCATAAGCTTTTTTTCTTTAAGACAATTTATTAACGTGAAATTGTAGTACTTCTTATGAAATTTATTTATTATTTCCTTAGATTTGTAACCAGTTAGTAGAAAGATATTTTTAAAACGATATTTACTATAATTCTGTATAATATATTCTATGAATGGTTTTTTGTTAAAAATAGCCATTGGTTTAGCTTTCTTTTTTAGAAGGTATTTAATTCTAGAACCTTTACCTCCAGCTAAAACTACTAAATCTAAAGAGTGCATTTTGATATTCTATGGTTACTTTTTTTATCATTTTAAGATATTATTAAATAGTCTTTTATTCAAATATTATGAAATTAATTTCTTTTGTTTTTTCATTTAGAAACGAAGAGAAAAATTTAAAAAGTCTTATTGATAGAGTTCACAAATCAGTTAAAAAAACTCAAAATTGGGATTATGAGTTGATATTTGTGAATGATGATTCAACTGATAATTCTGAAAATATATTATTAGATTTACAGAAACAATTTCCAATAAAAATTATTAACATGTCTAGAAGATTTGGAACTAACCCATGTGTTTTAGCTGGTTTTGAAAATTGCTCGGGTGATTGTATAATCTACATGGACTCAGATCTTCAAGACCCACCTGAACTAATTACCGAATTAGTAAAACAACATGAAAAAGGTTTTGATATTGTTCACACGAAAAGAACGAAAAGGTTAGGAGAGCCAAAATTTAAATTATTTTTTACAAATATTGCTTACACGATTATTCACAAATTATCAGATATAAATTTAGAAAAAGATGTAGGAGACTTTAAATTGATATCTAAAAGAGCTTTAGATAAAATTTTAGAGCAAAAAGAATATAATCCATATATTCGTGGCTTATCCGTTTGGGTTGGCTTTAAGCAAACTTATGTAGATTATGTTAGAGAAGCAAGAGAGGCAGGAGAATCTAAATTTTCATTGTTTGCTGAAGGACCAGTAACTCAATTTATAAGGGGTGTTACTAGTTATTCATTAAAACCACTTTACCTGGGCGTATTGTTGGGATTTTTTGCTTTTCTTTTTTCAATATTATTAATCATTTATGCTTTTTATGCAAAAGTATCAGGAATTGCTGTACCCGGTACAACCGGAATTTTAATTGTAATATCTTTTTTTTCAGGAGCTCTATTATCAACTATTGGAATAATGGGAATTTACTTAGCAAGAATTTTTGAACAAACAAAAGGTAGAACAAGATACGTTATAAAAGATATTAAAGACTATAAAAAATAATTTAAGATTATTCGATTTGATAAATAGAATAAAAATTATTACTATTCAATAAATTTAAATTTATTTTCCAATTCTTTGGAACTATTACATAATTTGCATTATATTTTTTTTTAATATATTCCCAATCAGATTTATTTTTTGCCTCAAAACTTTTTTTTATAAATTCATTTGGAATACGCGGATCATTTTTATTTGGTGGATTATTCATTTGAACATCATAAATATCCTCAAGTATTTCAAATGAAACTTTAATAAGATATGGGTGATAAGGAAGAAAATCCAATGATTGTGTATCCAATAAAACTGGTTTTAATGAATATTGATTTACGTAATTTACTGTGTCTGATGAAGTAATAAAATATCCTTTATAGTCTAATTTTGATATTTCTTTAAAAATATCAAAATTATAAAGTTTATCCTCCTTAGATATATTTATTATAAAGTTATTTTTTAAAAAAATAAATTTTTTATAATGTTGAATTGAGTGAATAATTAAAACTGCAAAAATAAAAATCTGAACAAATTTTTTAATAGAATTTAACTTTAAAAAAATAAAATATATAATTGAAATAATTAAAGGCCATCCAATATATGAGTGTAATATCAAAAATCTTGTTGGCATTAATCTGATAAAAATATCTGGAAATAAATTTGGAAAAAACTTATAAGAAAGATAAAATATCGTGGAAAACGTAATAGACAAATTTATTATTAAATGAAAAAAATTTTTTTGTTTATTCTTTTGTAAAAAATAATAAGTATTTAATGTAGCAAACAACAATAAAGTCTTTATTAAATATTCATAATGGACTATCCCAGATAAATTCCTATGGCCATCCCAGAGTTCCATATAAATTTTATAAAAACTACTATCAAACTCTACTTTTTCGATATAATTGCTGTAAAAGAAAAAAAGGCTTAGCAATGTTATGACTAGTCCGAAAGAACCACCTTTAAAAAATTCTAAACTTATCTTTTTATCTTTATAAATTATTAAACTTATTACTAATATTGATAACATCCAAAAACCAACAACAGGATGTACAGAAATTAATAAAAGTGTGAAAAAGCCTGAATATTTAAAATTTTCATTTAAAATCAAACTAAAAATTAAAGATGTAAGAGCCAAACTAAACATGCCATAACTTTGATTAGAAAAAATAAGAGAGGGATAATCAGTGTCCCCAAAATTTTTTTGTAAAATAAGCATTAATATACTTACAAGAAGTGCCAAATATTTATTAAAGGTTAGTTTATTTACAATTAAAAATGAGCTTATTCCAAAACATAAAGTAGAAAGAAAAAGAATTGCTCTTGAGCTATTATTTATAGATAATCCAGAATTTAATAAAATTTCAGCAAATTGGTGTAACAATGTCCAACTATTATGATAGTAGTATTTCATCGGAGATAAAGGTTCGGGATATTTAATTATCTCGGATAATGTCAAACCGCCATTTATTGCTACCTGATATAAAGAATGTGAGAAACTTAAAAAAACACAAGTTAAAATAATTATTAAATATACTATCTTATTATTTTTTTCTGATATCAAATTTTAAGTCCAAACCTTTTATTTATATTTTTTTTTGAAATTTGTTCAAAAAACTTTTTGTTAGTCACATACCACCTTAAAGTTTTATTTAACCCAACCGAAAGTGATATTTTTGGTTTCCAGTTTAGTTCATTTCTAATTTTATTTGAATTTACCGCATATCTTTTGTCATGACCTGGTCTATCTTTTACATATTTAATCTTTAATTTATTTGAAAATTTAACTTTATTTTTTTTTGCAATACTTAAAATATTTTTAATTATTTCAATATTTTTTATTCTTTTTCCAGTACCAATATTATAATTTCTTCCTATTTTACCTTTTAAAAAAATTTTAAGTAAAGCTTCACAGTTATCTTTTACATAGATCCACTCCCTTACATTAGTGCCCTTTCCATAAAGGGGTATAGATTTATTCTTTAAAATATTATAAATAATTTTTGGAATAAATTTTTCTGGTAATTGTCTTGGGCCATAATTATTACATGCATTTGCTATTACTATTTTAGATGAATAGGTTCTGAAGTATGCTTTCAATAATTGATCAGCAGCAGCTTTAGATGCAGAATAGGGAGAGCTTGGATTATAATTATAATCTTCGTTAACTTGTTTATGTTTTGGAATATCACCATAAACTTCATCAGTTGAAACATGAATAAGTTTAATGACTTTTTTATTTTTTTTATTAAAAGATCTTAGAGTTTCTAAAATATTAAAAACACCCATTATGTTAGTTTTTAAAAATGCGTATGGGCTATCTATCGATCTATCTACATGCGTTTCAGCTGCAAGATTGAAAATACCATCAGGTTTGAATTTTTTAATAATTTTTAAGAGTTTGGTTTTATTGTTTATATCTAATTTATAAAAAATATATTTTTTATTTTTTTTAAAATCTTTAACATTGTAGGGATTTGCTGAGTAATTCGATTTATCAATATTTATAACAAAGTAGTTCTTTTCTAATAAAAACTCTACCAAATTACTACCAATAAAACCCTGACCACCTGTTACTATGATTTTCCTCATATATAAATTTTAAAAAGAAATGATCTAATATATTTAATTAGTAAAAGAATTACTTGTTAAAATCAATTGTTGATTTAATCAATTTTTAAAATATAAATCTTGAATGCCAAAAATTAAGAATATTTTAGTAACAGGCGGTGCTGGATTTGTCGGGACTAATTTAATAAACCTTCTTTTGAAAAAAACAAAATTTAAAATTATTAGTATTGATGATTATTCATCAGGCACAAAAAATAATCACATAAGAAATAATAGAGTAAAATACTATAGAGGTAACACTAAGAATATCGCTGAAATAATAAAAAATCCGAGAGAAATAATTGCTGTGTTTCATTTTGGTGAATTTGCAAGAATATATCAAAGTTTTAAGAAAATGAATCAATGTATTAATTCAAATTCGGTAGGTACCAATGCTGTCTTTAATTTTTGTTTAAAAAATAAAATAAAACTTATTTACTCTGCTACTTCAGCTTCTTTAGGTAATAAAGGTAATGACAAAAACTTATCCCCTTATGCATTCACAAAAGCAAAAAATTTAGAATTATTAGAAAATTTAAAAAAATGGTTTAATTTTAAATATGAAGTAATTTACTTTTACAATGTTTATGGTCCATATCAGATTTGTGAAGGAGAGATGGCCACTGTTATCGGCATCTTCGAGAATCATTATAAAAAAAGAAAATCTCTTCCTGTTGTAAAACCTGGTACACAAACAAGGAGGTTTACACATATATTTGATACTGTTGATGTTTGTTATATGGCCTGGAAAAGAAAATTATGTAGGCATTATAGCATTGCTAACAAAAAGGAACATTCAATTAAAGAAGTTGCAAAAATGTTTAACACAAAAATTAGATATTTGCCTAAACGCAAAGGTGAAAGATATGCTTCTGCGCTTACAAATAAAAGTCTTTCAAATAAAGTATATAAATACTTTGGTAAAATTGAGCTTAAAAATTACATTCAAAACTTTTTACTTAAGTTAAATTAATTTTTAGTGACCAGGAAATTCTATTAAACTTTTAGTAAAATAAGACTTTTCGTTCAGTTTTTTATTTCCACCTAAATCAAATAAGTTTATAATAAAAATAAATCCTGCAACTTTCCCTTTAGACATTTCAACTAATTTAGCACCAGCTTCTGCGGTTCCTCCAGTAGCAATTAGGTCATCTATTATTAATACTCTTTCCCCAGAGCTAATAGAATCCTTATGGACTTCTAATGTTGCTGTTCCATATTCCAATTGAAAATCTACTGAAATTTTTCCAGCAGGTAATTTATTTTTTTTTCTCAACATTATGAAAGGTTTTTTCAACTTATAGGAGACTGCCGAAGCAAAAACAAAACCTCTTGATTCTATAGCCGCTATTTTATCGAAATTTAATTTCTCTGAAATTTCTACAATTTTATCAATTGAGTAGTTGAATGCCTTTGAATCTTTTATTAAAGTAGTAATATCTCTGAACAGTATGCCTTTTTTAGGGTAGTCAGGAATTGATCTTATATATTCTTTTAAATCCATATTTTACTTCATTATCTAACAAAAAAAGATTAATAATTAAATCATGAAAAATAGAAAGCTTGGGATAATTGGTGGAAGCGGTTTGTATAAAATGGAGGGTTTTGAAAAACCGAAGTGGAAAAAAGTAGATACTCCTTGGGGAAGCCCCTCTGACTCTGTGATGATAGCAAAATTTTATGGAAATGAGATATGTTTTATACCTCGACACTCAAGAGGTCACAAAATAAGCCCCACAAATATAAACTTTAGAGCAAACATTGATGCTATGAAACAACTTGGGGTAACCGATCTAATATCTGTATCCGCTGTAGGTTCATTAAAAGGAAATTTAGACCCAGGAACATTTGTCATTGTTGATCAATTCATAGATAGAACTTTTTCAAGAGTAAAAACCTTCTTTGATAACGAAATTGTTGCTCATGTATCAATGGCCCAACCAACTAGCAAAATTTTAAGAGAATGTTGTGAAGAAGTTCTAAAAAAACTTGATATAAAACATCAAATGGGAGGAACGTACGTAGTTATGGAAGGCCCTCAGTTTTCAACTTTTGCAGAGTCAAATTTATATAGATCTTGGAAAGCTGACGTAATTGGTATGACAAATATGCCCGAAGCAAAATTAGCAAGAGAAGCTGAAATTAGGTATTGCACGGTAGCGATGGTTACGGATTATGATTGTTGGCACTCTGAGCATGACGAAGTAGATGTTGCTATGGTTGTTAAAACTTTACAAAATAATGCATCTAATGCACAAAACATGATTAAAGAATTAATTAAAACCTACAAACAGTTCTATGATGAAAAAGATCCAGCAAACAATTGTTTGGATACAGCTATTATTACAGATCTAAAATTAATGACAAAAGAAACTAAAGAAAAATTAAAACATATAGCTGGAAGAGTTTTTAAAAATAAATGAATATAAACGGAAAAGCATTTAGAACTATATGGTTTGATAATAATATTGTTAAAATAATTGACCAAACAAAACTTCCACATCAATTTATTATAAAAGAATTAAAAAGTGTTAAAGACGCAATTCTTGCGATTAAAAATATGGAAGTGAGAGGAGCGCCATTAATTGGAGCAACAGCAGCATACGGATTAGTTTTATCAATAATTGAAAAGAATGATCAGTCTTTTTTAAAAAAATCGGGTGAAGATCTGATCAATTCAAGACCAACTGCAATAAATCTAAAATGGGCAGTTGATAGAATGATGAAAAAATTATCCGGAGTTAATAGTGAGGAAATTTTAAATATTGCTATAAAAGAAGCAAAAAATATTTGTGAAGAAGATATTGGTTTTTGTAAAAACATAGGACTCAATGGTTTAAAAATAATTGAAGAAATATCTAAAAAAAAGAAAGACACGATAAATATCTTAACTCATTGTAACGCTGGTTGGTTGGCAACTATTGATTGGGGAACTGCAACTTCTCCAATATATCATGCACATAAAAAAGGTATTAAAGTTCATGTTTGGGTAGACGAAACAAGACCTAGAAACCAAGGGGCCAATCTTACATCATATGAACTAAATGAGGAGGGAATATCAAATACAATAATTACTGATAATGCAGGTGGTATTTTAATGCAAAGAGGACAAGTAGATATGTGTATAGTTGGAACTGACAGAACTTTATCTAACGGGGATGTTTGTAATAAAATTGGAACTTATCTAAAAGCTCTTGCTGCACATGATAATAAGGTACCCTTTTATGTGGCATTGCCTAGTTCAACAATAGATTGGAATATAAAAAATTCTAAGGATATTCCAATCGAAGAAAGAAATTCTGAAGAACTCTCCCATGTAGAGGGGTTAGATAAAAATAATAAATTAACAAAAGTTCTAATTTATCCAGAAAAAAGTCAATCAATGAATTTAGCATTTGATATTACCCCGGCCAAATATGTAACCGGCCTAATCACAGAAAAAGGTGTTTGTAATGCATCAATTGAGGGATTAGAAAGTTTATTTAAATGAAAAACAATTCTTATACAATTTTACAAGGATCAAATAGCGGTATAACTAGACTAAAATTAAACGATCCAGGAACATATAATTCTTTATCAACTAGTATGTTGAAATCATTAATAAGTAGATTTAAAGAGCTTGATAAAGATCAAAAAACTAGAGTTATCATTATTGAAGGTTCAGGAAAGGGATTTAGCGCTGGTCATAATTTGAAAGAGGTAAAATCTTTAAAAGGCAAACCAAATTATAAAAAACTATTTGAATTATGCTCTGAGCTGATGATGGTAATAATAAATTGCAATAAACCAGTTATTGCAAAAGTGCATGGTGCAGCATTTGCAGCAGGCTGTCAATTAGTTGCTACCTGTGATTTAGCATTGAGTACTGACGATGCAATTTTTTCAACACCAGGAGTTAACATAGGTCTTTTCTGCAGTACCCCAATGGTTGCTTTAAGCAGAAACGTTGCAAGAAAGAAAGCAATGAGAATGCTTTTAACAGGTGAACCAGTTAGCGCTAAACATGCTAAAGATATCGGTTTAATTAATGATCATTTTAGCAACGATAATTTAGAAGAGGAAGTTGTAAAGTTAGCAGAAAATATTTCTTCAAAGTCTAAAAAGATTGTAAAAATTGGAAAAAAAGCTTTCTATAAGCAATTAGAAATGCCTTTAGATAAAGCCTATAAATTTACAAGCCGAGTTATGAGTGAAAATATGATGGCCATTGATGCAAAAGAGGGTATATCTGCTTTCATTGAGAAAAGAAAACCAAATTGGAAAGATAAATGACATCAGATAATTTAATTAAAGAAACACTTCAGACTTCTAAAATCATAGCAATGGTTGGAGCAAGTGTTCCTAAGGAAAATGAAGCAGTTGCCAAAATGAGACTAAAGCCCTCGATAATTGTTATGAAATATCTTTTGGAATTTGGATATAAAGTTATACCTGTAAATCCATTTTCAGTTGGAAAAAAAGTTAATGGAGAAAAAATAGTTGAAAAATTAGAGGATATTTCTTCACAAATAGATATTGTAAATGTTTTTAGACCATCCAAAGAAACTCCCGATATAGCAAAAAATGCAATCAAAGTTGGAGCCAAGACACTGTGGCTACAGTTTGGAATTCAAAACAATGAGGCTGAGGAGATCTCCAAATCCGCTGGACTGACTTGCATTATGAATAAATGTATAAAACAAGAATATCAAAGATTATTTTTAAAAATGAAACCAGTTTTCCCAGTTCTTTTAAACGATTAATAAAATTTACCTTAAAGAAGCAGCAATGTTACCACCATCAACTGTAAGCACAGCTCCAGTTGTTTTTTTAGAAACTGCAAGATGAAAAAAAGCTTTTGCTACATCCTCAGCTTTTACCTCATTAGATAATAAATTTCCTCTCATGTATGTCTCCGCACTTACAGATCTAGCTTTTGCTCTTGTCTTAATCATTTTACCAGTCATTAGACCACTTTTTATTCTATCAGCATTCACTCCATTAGATCTAATACCTATAGATCCATAATCAACTGCATATTGTTTACACAAACTTAATAAAGCCGATTTAGGTAAACCGTATGGTCCAAAATTCTTTCCTGGATTGACAGATTGTTTTGAAATATTGAACAATAAACAACCATTAATATTTTGTTTTTTCATAATTTTAATTGCTTCTGAAGCACAGTTTTGATGGGAGAAAAAATTAATTTCAAAACTTTTTCTTAATATCTCATCACTTACTTCACCTATTTCTCCTCCAGGTGCAGCCCCTGCATTTGATATTAAAATATCGAACCCACCAAACTTTTCGCAAATTATTTTAAAGGCTCTTTTTACACTTTTTTTATTTGTAACATCGCAATGTATACAAAGGTCTTTAATTTTCAATTGAACTTCTTTTAAACGATTAAGATCGTTATCTAGCAAAACAACTTCTGCCCCGTAACTTTTAAATATTTTATAGGTTTCAAAACCAATTGTTCCTGTGGCTCCAGTTATAACAACAATATTTCCCTCTAAAAGTTTTTTCTTTTTTTTAATTTTAGCTTGCTCCAACGACCAATATTCAACATCAAAAAGATCTTTTTCAGGTATAAATTTATATGTAGAAGTTTCTTCGACAGAACTAATCACTTTTGCATTAGTTTCTGTTAAGTCGCCTGCTATTTTAGCTGAACCAAGATCTTTACCAACGCTAAACATACCAACATTTTGCACAAGAACCACTCTTGGCGAAGTATCTAACATAACTTTTTTACCTTTAACTTTTTTACTATTTACTTTGAAATAATTTACATATTTTTTTCTATAATTATCAAAAGCTTTTTCTGCGGTCTTTTTAAAATCATCTATAGATGAATTTTTTTTAGGTGTAATAATTAGAGGGAATGGCTTTACCCTTATTACGTGATCAGGTGTTGCTGTACCTTTTGAGGTATAAGTTCTGACATTTTTACCATTTATGAAGTATTTAAGATGTTTATTTAATCTATAATTAATCACAAATTTTTGATCTTTATTTTCTGATAAAAGACCTCTTACTATCGGTGCAATATCATGTGGATTAAATTTAATATTATTTTTTTTAATTTGTTTTATTTTTTTTGATCTTAATTTTTTAACAGCTCTTTCTGCCTTAGAAACGTATTTAATCATTAAATCATAAGCTCTTTTACAATCATTAGAGAAAGTAAAAATTCCGTGATTCATAAGTATTAGACATTCGATATCTGGATTTTCAGAATAAACCTCATTCACTTTTTTTGCTAACATAAAACCAGGCATTACATAAGGAACAATGCTAGCTTTTTTTCCAAATATTTTTTTACTTAAATTTAGTCCTCCTGGTCTATTAGTTACATTCATTACAGCATCAGCATGTGTGTGGTCCACATATTTATAAGGCAAGAAGGCATGTAGAAATGTTTCTACAGAAGGATTTGGAGATTTAATATCTATTAAATTTCTTTTTTGAAAAGCAACCATATCTTCGTCTGACAAATATTTTTTCTTTCTAAGACTTAAAAGGGGATCTAATTTTACTGCCGGAAGACCAGGTGGCTCAATGTCTGCCATATCCCAACCACTACCTTTAACACATAAAACATTATATTTTTTTCCGTCTATATCGTTAATCGTAGTTTTTACAGATGTATTACCCCCGCCATGAAGAACAAGTTCAGGATTTCTTCCAAGAAGACGAGTTGTATAGACTCTTAAAGCCAAATCCTTAGAAAAACCAAGTTTTTTGTACTTTTTTACATAACGGTTTGCAATTTTGTTTGACCAATTGTTTCTCAAAATCAATCTCCTTTTTTATTAACAAGAATATTTTTAGTTGTAAAAAATTAAATAACAAGTTAAAAAATTAAAGAGTCGTTAAAAAAGGTTGATACAATGAAAAAAGTTGGAGAACACGTAACGATAGATTTTTTAGGCGTAAAACGAGATTACGCTCCAGATTTTTATAATAAGGTTATATATAAAATAGCAAAAAAAGCCAAAATTGAAGTCCTTAACATCGCAGAAAAAATATTTAAACCTCAGGGATATACTTGTTTAGCACTCTTAGCAGAGAGCCATATGAGTTTTCATACTTTTCCTGAAAAGGGAATAATTAGTTTCGATTTTTTTACGTGTGGTAAGATTTCACCTACTGCAGCACTAGATATTTTAAAAGAAGAAATTAAACATGAAAGAGCCGTAGTAAGAAGTTTTGATAGAAGCAACAAAGGAGTTTATGAAGATATATATAGTACGCCTGGACACAAGAAATATTATGTGGTGACTGATGCTTTAGAAAACTTTGTATCTAAAGCAGGTCAGCATATTGAAATACTTAAATTGGAGGAATTTGGATGCGCATTATTTATTGATAGTGAATTGCAAGTTGCAGAAAAAGATGAAAAAAAATATAGCAGTCAATTTGTTTCCTCCGCACTGAATTTACAAAAAAATAACTCAAGTGCCGCAATAATAGGCGGTGGAGACGGAGGCGTAGCAAGAGAATTGTTATCAAAAGGCTTTGATTTAATTGATTGGTATGAACTAGACCCTGAAGTAGTCAAAGTTTGTCAAAAACACCTTCCAAAAATTTGTGGAGATACTAAAGCTAACAATAAAGTAAAAACATATTGGGGGGATGCTTTTGAAAGTATAAAAAAAGTAAAAGATTCTAAATATGATAAAATTTTTGTTGATCTAAATGATGATCAGTTTTGTATAAATCTAGCAGCTAAAAATATGAAAGGTCTAAAAAGAATTTTAAAACCGGATGGTGTTTTAACAGCACAAGTGGGTTGCATGTCAAAAAAACCAAAGCAAGTTAAAAATTGGTTAGATTTATTAAAAAATAATTTTGGTAATGTTGTACTTGATGAGGTTTTCATACCTAGCTTCGACTGTAGATGGAACTTTGCTTCTTCATTATTAAATAAAGATCAATCTTAGTACTTAGTATACTCTTTAACTTCTTCAATATTTGATCCAAATGTCCTATTTATCTCTTTTTTAATTTTAGCTCTTTTATCATTCATGAAATGAACATTTCTTGAAACTTGAATAAATTTATCTTCAAAGTGCGAATTTTTTTCCAATAATCTTTTTTCATTTTCAATATCCCACAGTTTTTCGTTTACCGACTTAAGTTCATTAAAAAGGGCTTTGTATTTTTTTAAATCTATACCTTTTAAATCAATATTATTTAGACTTTGATATTCCTTATTAATAATATTAATTGATTCTTTATCCTCTATTTTTTTGAGCTTGATCTCTAAAATAGTAAGTTTATCTGCTAATTCGCCCAGAGAAATTTCAGCTAAAATTTTTTTCATTGAATATTTATAAATTATGTTATTTTAACTTTTAATGTCAAATATATTGATTATCAAGCATGGTTCTTTGGGAGACTTAATCCAAGCAAATGGAGCAATGAAAGATATTAAAGAGTCTTTTCCAAGCGATAATGTTCTTTTAATGACAACTCCTCCATATGTAAATTTTATGTCAAACTGCCCATATATAAACGGGGTTCTTATAGATAGAAGGCTTCCAAGATGGAATTTATTTTATCTATTTAAATTAAAAAAAATGTTAAATAGATTTTCTTTTGAAAAAGTATTTGATTTACAAAACTCCTCTAGAACAAATTTTTACAGAAATTTTTTATTTAGAGGTATAGACTGGTCAAGTTCGGATACGTCATTAGAGAAAGACCAGAAAAAATCAGATTTTGATAAAGAACCTGTTTTAAAAAGGATGAAAGTTCAATTGCAAAAAAGTCTAATTAAAACTAAATATACGGAAAATTTAGATTTAACTTGGGCTTTTAAAAATATTAAACCTTTAATAAATCAACATATCGATGGGAAGTATATAGCGATATTTCCCTTTAGTTCCGGAAAACATAAAAATAAAATTTGGCCTTATTATTATGAGTTGATTAAAGAAATGAAATCTTTATTTGCGGGCAAATACAATATAGTTATTGCTCCTGCTTCAAATGAAATAGAAAAAGCTAAAAACTTAAATGCAAATGTTATTTTGAATAATGGAAATGCTTTAGATTTAATAGAGCTAGTAAGTTTTATAAAAGAAGCAAGTTATATTGTTTCTAATGACACGGGTCCAGCGCATATATCATCACATTTAAATAAGAAAGGTCTTGCTTTATTTGGAAGCCACACTTCACCACAAAAAGTAAGTATTGGTGAAAATAACATGAAAGCATTAGAAGTTAAAAATTTAAAAGATTTAAAAGTTGATACCGTAATTAGTAAAATTAAAACAGATCTAAATGAGATCTAAATACTGTCTAATTATTTTTTTCCAAGTAAAGTGTTCAGAAAATTTTATAGCGCTTGATCCAAATTTTTTATAGTTATCGTTTCTGAAAAATTCCACAATGCTGTTATAGATTGATCCTATATCCTGACCATCACAAATTAAACCGGTTTCATTATTTATTATAGCATCTTCGGCTCCACCATCTCTCCCACCAATTGAACCCACGCCATAGCTTGCAGCTTCTATAAAAGATATTCCAAATCCCTCTACAGATCTTTTGTATTTTATTGATGGCATTAAAAACAAATCAGAAGTTTGAATGAGAGATATTTTTAATTTTTGATCAATATTATTTAAAAAAATTACTTCTTTTTCCAATCTAAGCTCATAAACCAATGATAATAGTTTCTTCTTTTCATCACCGTCACCTACAATTATATACTTAATTTTTGGAAATTTTTCTTTTAAATTTCTAATACACATCAAAATATTTTGATGATTCTTTCTTTTTTCTAACCTTGCTACTGTTAAAATTTTAGGGAAACTATCGCCATAAATTTTTTTTGACTCATTTATAAATCTTTTCTCGATATCTATAGGTTCATCATGCCCAGGATGAATAATATGAATTTTTTTTTCAGGCAAACCAACATTAATAGCTAAAGTCTTTGTAAATCTAGAATTTGCAATAATAAACTTAACTTTTTCAAGTGAAAGCAAAACCCTTTTGTTTGAACTTGTACCTTTTTCGTGATTTATCTCTTTGGAGTGAATAAGACAGAACGATGGTATATTTTTAATATTATTTAAATTAATTTTTTCAACACTTTTCCAGTGATCAAAGAAAATTGATCTTATGCTCTCGTTTTCTTTGATAAATTCTGAAATCCTATTTGCCTTTCTGTATTTTCTAAAAAGTTTAAATCCACCAAATCTTTCAATTGTAGCCTTAGAAACTTTATCGTACTCTTCTTGCCTAACAGTTTTATCTGCAAATACTGTTACCGGACCATGATTCACCAATTCATTAGCTAAACCACCAATCAAATTTTGCATTCCTCCAATTTCGGGTGGAAAGTTTCTTGTTGAAATAACAAACATTATTTAGTCCATTTGATATTGCAGCCCATGCTAGGGATTTGTTCTTTTGGCCCTTTTTTAGTTTTTATTATTAATTGCATTGCTCTAATTAAGTCACTTTTACCTGAACCAACTGGTTTTAAATCTTTTAGTTCTCTTATTCTACCCCTGTACTGTAGTTCCATTTTACTATTATAACCAAAAAAATCTGGCGTACATACGGCACCATATTGTTTAGCTACAATTTGAGTTTCATCTATTAAATAAGGAAAAGAAAAATTAAATTTTTTACTAAAAATTTTCATATTATCAAAGGAGTCCTCGGGATACTCCTTTGTATCATTAGACATAATTGCAATTGAATTTACACCTTCTTTTTTTAAATTTTTACAATCCTCAACAATATCTCTTATTACAGCTTTTACATAAGGGCAGTGATTGCAAATAAACATAATCAACAAACCATTCTTCCCAATGTGGTCTTCTAATTTGTGTAATTGACCATCAATTCCTTTGAGCTCAAAAGATTTAGTTTTTTCACCAAAATTACATATAGGTGTTTTAGTTAAAACCATAATGTATTATACATAAAAATATGATTTATGACTTCGAAAAAAATGTACCTGAGGTTCACCCTGAAGCATGGGTCGCAGCAAATGCTACACTTATAGGAAAGATTAAATTAGAAAAAAATTCAAGTATTTGGTTTAATGCTGTACTTCGAGGAGATATTGAACCAATAACAATTGGTGAAAACTCTAATATACAGGATGGAAGTGTACTTCATACTGACCCAGGATTTAAATTAAATGTTGGTAAAGGTGTAACTGTTGGACACATGGTTATGCTACATGGTTGCCAAATAGGTGATGATACATTGATTGGTATAGGAAGTATTATTTTAAACAATGCTAAAATTGGAAAAAATTGTATAATTGGTGCTAACAGTTTGATTACAGAACATAAAATCATTCCAGACAATTCTTTGGTTGTTGGAAGCCCAGGAAGAGTTTTAAGAAAAGTTACAGAAGAAGAAATTAAAGCTATCCACGAAAATGCACAACACTATGTTGATGGATCTAAAAAGTATAAAAAATAATTAAGGAACTAACCAGGTAAAATTTTTTGGTCCATTTAAATCAATTAAAGCTCTCCGATGTCCTTTTGCTGCCAAGTAAAGCCACTCAATACTTTTTATTTTACATCTAATAACACAAAAATTCTTATACCCTTCTTCACTTTCTTTTTTTGTGAAGTCAAAGTTATCAAATTTATTATCTAAACCTGAAGTTGGTATATCTGATTTTGTTCCAGGACTATTAGAAACTAAATAACATTTTCTACTAATATGGCCTGTCTTTTCCCAAGACTCTTTAGTAACTTTATTATTATAATTTATTTCGCAAACAGCTTTAATTCTCAATTGTATTTTTTCTTCTTTTCCATAAAATAATATTGAGCAATTTGGATTGTTTTTAATCTTCTCTATTTTTGATGATCTTATATCGCTATGGTATTGAATAATATTATTCTGTTGATCTGCTTTTCTTAAAACAACCACTCGTCCATCAATATCTTTACCATTACCACATATAAAAGTTGGAGTTCTGAATTCAGAAGATCTGTCCTTAACTGCATTTGTCAAAAGCTTCCAAATTTTTTTTTCGATTTCTTGTGAATTTTCGTAATAGCTTACTTCTTTAGACACAATCTATTTTCTAAATCTTTTTATCAAGCTCGAAGTATCCCATCTTTGTCCACCCATTTTCTGAACTTCAGCATAATATTCGTCAATTATTTTAGTTATTGGTAGAGGTGAATTATTTTTTTTTGCTTCATCCATGGCTATTTTTAAATCTTTTCTCATCCAGTCGACTGCAAATCCGTAGTCAAACTTATCTTCAATCATTGTTTTATGTCTATTTTCCATCTGCCATGACTGAGCCGCTCCTTTTGATATCACTTCAATGACATCAATCATATTTAAACCAGCGTTCATCCCAAAATTAATAGCCTCAGATAAACCCTGAACAACACCAGCAATACATATTTGATTTACCATTTTAGTTAACTGACCACTTCCTGAAGGGCCTAATAATTTTATTTTTTTACTGTAACAATCAATAATGGGTTCAGCCTTTTTATATGCGATTTCATCTCCACCAACCATCACAGTTAAAGTGCCACCTTCCGCTCCTGCTTGCCCCCCAGATATTGGAGCATCTAAAAAATCAAACTCTTTTGTTTTAGCTTCTTTATAAAGTTCTCTAGCAATATTTGCAGATGCAGTTGTATTATCAATGTAAACTGAACTCTTCTTAGCAGTTTTAAACAATCCTCTATCTCCAAGAGTCACCTCTCTTAAATCATTATCGTTTCCTACGCATGTAAAGATAAAGTCACTGTCTTTAGCTGCGTCCATTGGAGTATCAGCTGATTTACCTTTGTATTCTTTGATCCACTTTTCTGCTTTTGACTTTGTTCTGTTATAAACAGTTACATCATGGCCTGCTTTTGATATATAACCAGCCATGGGGTAACCCATAACACCTAAACCTATGAAAGAAACTTTACTCATAAATGTTTAACCTTAGTTTAAATAAAAAAGTATTATTATTTGGATTTATATTTACATTTTTTTCAAGTTTTGGACAGAGTTTTTTTCTTGGGCTATTTAATCCTAGTATTAGAAATGAGCTTGACATATCACATGGACAATTTGGCACAATTTATGCAATAGCCACTATTTGCTCAAGTATTGTTTTAATTTGGTTTGGAAAAAAAATTGATGAGTATAAACTATTGAACTATTCAATAGTTGTTATAGGTATTTTATTTTTTTCATCGGTATTTTTCTCTTTCATAAATAATATTTATTTATTAATTTTTGGAATTTTTTTAATGAGATTTTCTGGTCAAGGGTTAATGTCACACACTTCATCTACAACAATTTCAAGATATTTTACTGAAAGACGAGGAAGAGCGTTAAGTGGAATTTGGTTCGGGCTTTCTTCAGCCGAATTTATTCTACCAGTGCTAATTGTTTTTTTGTTAACCTTTTACTCATGGAGAATTATATGGCATTTAATTTCAATTATTATTATAATAGTTTTACCGTTAGTAGTTTTCTATACAATTAAAAATATTACAATTGACTCAAGAGAAGACACAAATATTAAAAATAAAAATTTCATTGACATAAAAAGTTGGAAAAGATCTGAGGTATTAAAAGACTTTAGGTTTTATATCATAGCTTTAAACATGCTAGCATTACCTTGGATTGCTACAGGAATATTCATTTATCAATCTTTTATAGCTGAGTCAAAATTATGGAATATTTATGTAATACCAAAATCGTTTATGATTTATTCTATAATTTCAATTTTGACTTTAATATTTTCTGGTTTTTTGGTTGACAAGTTTACAAGCAGAAAACTTATACCCTTTGTAAACATACCTCTTCTTATTGGACTTATTATTTTATATGTATTTGATAATCCTTTTTATGCTTACATATTTTTTGGATTAATGGGCGCATCAAATGGGTTGGCAAATGTTTTGGGCTCTTCATTATGGGCTGAAATTTATGGGGTTAGATTTCTTGGAGGAATTAGAGCACTTACGACTGCTTTAATGGTTTTTTCAACTGCTTTTGGAACAGCACTTTTCGGTTTTTTAATTGATAATGGATATTCGATTGAAAATATTGCAATGATTAGCGCTTTGTATGTAAGTATAACATTAATTATGTTAGTTTTTATAAAAAGCTCGATTGAACCTAAAAATATTCAACAAAAAACTTGATTTCTTGAATTCTTTTTAATACTTATTGCTCAGATTTATGGCACGTATCACTGTAGAAGACTGTTTAAAAAAAATTGATAATCAATATGACTTAGTTCTCTTGGCAAAAGAGAGAACTTCTCAATTAAATTCTGGAGCTGAAATGCTTGTAGAAAAAGATAACGACAAAAATACTGTAGTAGCTTTAAGAGAAATAGGAGAAGGAAAACTCGACATTAATGAACTGAAAAAGAACGCAGTTCTAAGATTGAGAAAAGAACCTAACGAAAGTGATGAAGAAGTAATCGAAGAAGAAGTTTCAAATGATGATTTTGAGAAAGAATATAAAGGAGAAGTTTCAAAAAGTGGTGTAGCAATATTACCTTCTAAAAGAATGAGAAAAGCCCCCATCCAAAATAGTTCTTCTACAAATGAAAAAAAAGAGCCAGAAACAACTCTCCAATTGACAGAAGAAGTTAAATCAGAAACAGAAGAAAAACCTTTAACGGCCGAAGAAGAAAAAAAATAATTTATCTGATATAATTCCAAAAGTTTTTAAAATATTTTGGACTTATGATAAAAAATCTTAAACAGACTGTTAAAATCAACGAAATTAAATATATTATTAAAAACGAAAATGATCTAATACAAAAATCTCTTGTAAACAATATCCAATGGAATAATAATATTCTCTTTATAATTGGACAATTAATCAAAAAATTTAATTTAAAACATTTTCTTAACATTGGTTGCCATATAGGAACAGTGGCTCTACCAATTTCTAAATATATTGAAAAAGTTACAGCGATTGAAGCATATCCACTCACATTTGAACATTTGGAAGAGCATATCAAGATTAATAATTTAAAAAATATTGAAGTTTTTAATTTAGCAATAGGTGATGAAAATAAAAAAATCTATTTTCTAGATAATGAAAATATTAGAATTAAAAATAATACAGGCGGTATGCATGTAATCACAGACGACGATATATCAAACAAAAGACTTTCATCTAATATTCATAGTAAAAAATATTCTAATGAAATGAAAAAGTTAGATGATTTAAATATTTCAAATTTTGATATTTTATTAGCTGATGTTGAAGGTAAAGAGTATGAGGTTTTAAAAGGGGGAAAAAATAAAATAATAAAGTATAAACCAATTATAATTGTGGAAATATGGAATAATAACAAAAGAAATCTCGAAAGTATGCAGACTACTAACGATGAAATTATTAACTATGTCATAAATTTAGGATATAAATTAATCAAGCAAATTGGAGATAATTATATTTTTTTACCTAAAGACAAAACATAACAAATATTATGAAAATAAATAGAACTGTGAGTGTGGCTCCAATGATGGATTGTACAGATCGTCACGAAAGATTTTTTTTACGTTTAATGAGCAGAAATGTAATGCTTTATACAGAGATGGTTGCAACAAAATCAGCAATTCACGGGGATAGAAAAAAAATTTTAGGATTTAACAAAATTGAAAAGCCTTTAGCACTTCAAATTGGTGGCTCAAACCAAAAAGAGTTAATTGAGGTATGTAAAATAGCAGAAGATATGGGTTATGATGAAATTAATATAAACTTGGGTTGTCCAAGTAAAAAAGTTCAAAAAAATAAGTTTGGAGCTTGTTTAATCAAAGAACCAGAATTGGTAGCAGATTGTATAAGTAGTATGGTTCAAAACTGTAAAATACCAGTAACAGCAAAAACACGAATAGGTTTTGATAATACAGAAACGTTTGAGTATCTAAACTCTTTTGTAAAAAAAATTTCAGAAGCTGGTTGCAAAACAATAATATTGCATGCTAGAAGAGCAATTTTAAAAGGCCTTACACCAAAAGAAAATTTGAAGATACCTAAATTAAATTATCCTATGGTTTACGAAATAAAAAGAAATAATAAAGATCTAGAAATAATTTTAAATGGTGGAATTACTAATTCAGATCAAATTATTACACATCTAAACAAATGTGATGGTGTAATGATTGGAAGGGCTATTTATCAAAATCCATATTTTTTGGCTGATATTGAAAAAAGGATATTTAATAATACCAATATTCCAACAAGATCTGAAATTGCAGAAAAGTTAGTTGAGTATGTTAAAGATGAAGTAAAAAAAGGCACTAGAGTAAACCAAATAATGCGACATACAGTTGGATTGTACCATGGTCAGAGCGGAGCAAATAAATGGAAGAGGTATTTAAGTGACAATATGATGGCAAGGGACTCAGATTTTCAAAAAGTACAACATATAATGACAATCGCTCAGAATAATGAAAAAGCTAACCAAGCATCTCAATGATTGAAACGTTTGGATCTGACCAAGTATTATTTTTATTAATTGTAATGGCAATAACCGCCACTATAGCTGGATTCTTTGCAGGTTTTTTTGGGATCGGCGGAGGCATTATAACTGTACCATGTCTTTTTTATATTTTTAATTCAATAGGTATTGATAAGTCCCTAATAATGCATTTATCTGTAGGAACTTCCTTTGCAATAATTGTTCCAACAGCCATGATGTCTGTTTACACACATTACAAACATAAAGCAGTCGATTTAAATATTTTAAAAACTTATGGAATATTTGTTGTAATTGGTGTTGTAATTGGTGCCTTTTCAGCTGCTTTAATGGATACAAAATCATTGGTGCTTTTTTTTAGCTTAATTATTTATCTTCTCGCATTAAATTTAATTTTCTTAAAAGATAAAACAAAATTAAAAATAAAGTTTAATCTAATTCAAAGAACTACATTTGGTTTTGTTGTGGGTTTTATATCTTCTTTAATGGGTATAGGAGGAGCCATTATGAACGTACCTATCTTAAAATTTGTTGGATACACTATTAATAAAGCAATAGGAACTGCTGCTTCAATTGGCTTTTTAATATCAATATTTGGCACAATAGGATTTTTAAGCACGGGGTTAATTATGCAAAAAAATATCCCTTTAAGTACTGGCTTTATAAATATTCCTGCTTTTTTAATATTTATTCCAATTACAATTATAATGGCAAAAGTTGGCGCAACATCAGTTCATAAAATCAAAAGAGAAATAATAGCAAAACTTTTTGGTTTTTTCTTAATAGTTATAGCAAGCAGGTTTTTGTATGAATATTTTAATTTTTAAATTTTTTGGTCGTATTCACCAATTTTATTCGTCTTTTTGAGGAGACTATCAATAAAATCAAAAATATTTTTTTTCCTTTTTTCTGATGAAGGACTTTCGACTACAACAACTAACGATGGTTTGTTAGAGGATGCACGTACTAAGCCCCATGATCCATCTTCTAAAGTAAATCTAATTCCATTAATTGTTGAGATTTCGGATATATTCTGTTCATCTATTTTGATTTTTTTACTTTTTAGTTCTTCAATCTTTTTAACTATATCATTTACAACTTGATATTTATTTTCATCTTTGCAAAAAGGAGCCATTGTTGGTGACTGAAAAGTTTTTGGTAATTCTTTAATAATTTCGCTAATTTTTTTATTTTTAATATCAATTAAATGACAGACTTGAATAGATGAATTTATTCCATCATCGTAACCATAACCTAGAGGTTTGTTAAAAAAGAAATGACCACTTTTCTCAAACCCAGCTAATGCATTTTCTAAATGTACCTTCCTCTTAATATGTGAATGGCCAGTTTTCCAATAAATCGTTTTACATTTATTTTCTTTTAAGACTTTATCTCTTGAATAAAGACCTGTTGATTTAACATCTACAATAAATTTTGAATTTTTGTATTTATCTGATAAATTCCTTGCAATTAGTAAACCAATTTTATCTGAAAAAATTTCATTACCTTCATTATCAATTACTCCACATCTATCTCCATCACCATCAAAACCAAACCCGATATCTGCATTATTTTCTTTGACTACTTTTGATATAGCATGAAGCATATTTAAGTCCTCTGGATTAGGATTGTACTTTGGAAAAGTCCAATCTAAATTGCAATCTAATTCAATTACCTCACACCCAATACCTTTTAAAATTTGTGGAGCAAAAATACCTGCAGTCCCATTACCGCATGCAACAACAGCTTTAATTTTTTTTGAAACCTTATTTTTTTTTATTAAATCATTTATATAAATTTGTTTAAAATCTTCTATTTTCTTTACCTCTCCCTTGCCTACAATAAAGTGTTTATTTAAAGTTAAGTTCTTTAATTCTAACATTTCATCTGGAGCATGAGTTAAACCTTTTTTTATTCCCATTTTTACTCCTGTCCATCCATTTTCATTATGACTAGCTGTAACCATTGCTATCGCATCTGATTTTAAATTGAATTGTGCGTAGTAAACCATTGGAGACAAAGATAGTCCCACATCTTCAACATAACATCCTGTTGAAGTTAACCCTTCAATAAGAGCTTTTTTTATTTTTTCACTGTATGATCTATAATCATGACCAACTATTATTCTTGGATTTGTTTTTTTAGTATGTTTAATTACCTGAGACCCCAAACCTTTTCCTAAATCCTTGATTCCATCTATATCGATTTCTTTTTGAAATAACCACCTCGCATCGTATTCTCTAAAACCATTAGGATTAATTTTCATTAACAATAAATACTATTGAATTAGGGCTTTTTTTATAAATTTTTATTAACAAATTTTACACTTGCAAATTAAATTGAATGTTCTTATAATGTTCTATTGATTTTACTCCTATATGGTGTATCAATGTATATGTAACACAACATGTAGTTGTTTTGCTCTAAAAATCGATTAATAAGGATATTATGAATAAAAACGTGTCTTTGGCGATAGAAAAAGCTGTCCTAAACCTAGATAGGATTGAGAAAAGCAGTCTAGAAGAACTAAATAATAAAAAACCAGACTTATTTTCATTAAACGATCAAACAGAATTATTTCAGAATGACAAGGGTATAACAATAAAAATAGATAGATCTAGAGATAAAAACTTAACAGATTTTGGAAGAGCTACTCTTAGCGACAGATATTTGGGACAAGATGAGTCTTACCAAGATCTATTTGCGAGAGTTGCAAGCACTTATGCTGATGACAATCTACACGCACAAAGACTTTACAATTACATTAGTAACCTTTGGTTTATGCCAGCCACGCCAGTATTGTCTAACGGTGGAACAGAAAGAGGTTTGCCAATATCTTGTTTTTTAAATGAAGCCGGAGATAGTCTTGAAGGCATATTAGGACTTTGGAGTGAAAATGTTTGGTTAGCTGCAAGAGGCGGTGGTATAGGAAGTTACTGGGGTAATCTAAGATCAATAGGTGAAAAAATTGGAAAGGTTGGAAAAACATCTGGAATAATTCCTTTTATTAAAGTGATGGACTCTCTTACACTGGCAATTAGCCAGGGCTCTTTAAGAAGAGGTTCTGCCGCATGCTACTTGCCAATTGATCATCCTGAAATTGAAGAATTTATCGAAATGAGAAGACCAACAGGTGGGGACACAAATAGACGGTCTCTAAATTTACACCATGGCGTTTTAGTTTCAGATGCATTTATGAGAGCTGTAGAAACCGACAGTCAATGGGCACTGCGTAGTCCTAAAGATGGTTCTGTACAAAGTTCACTTTCTGCAAGGAATTTATGGATTAGATTACTTACAGCTAGAGTTGAAACAGGTGAACCATATATTGTTTATATTGATACAGTTAATCGTCAAATCCCTCAGCATCATAAATTAGCTGGTCTAACAGTAAAAACATCTAACCTGTGCAGTGAAATTACACTTCCAACCGGTAAGGACAGAGATGGAAAAGAAAGAACAGCAGTTTGTTGTTTATCATCCTTAAATGTAGAAAAATATGATGAATGGAAAGACGATAAAAATTTTGTAGAAGATGTTATGAGGTTTTTAGATAATGTTCTCGAAGATTTTATAAACAAAGCCCCAGATAGTTTTGCAAATGCAAAATACGCAGCAGCAAGAGAAAGAAGCGTGGGTCTAGGAGTGATGGGTTTACACTCATTTTTTCAAAAAAAAGGTATTCCTTTTGGATCTGTGATGAGCAAAGTTTGGAACAAAAAAATATTTAAAAATATAGATGAAAAAGTTAATAAAGCTTCAAAAGATTTAGCCGAAGAAAGAGGCGCATGCCCTGATGCTGAAGAGTTTGGAATTAAAGAGAGATTTTCGAATAAGACCGCAATTGCGCCAACGGCATCTATATCTATAATTTGTGGCGGCGCTTCACCTGGTATAGAACCTATTGCTGCAAATAGTTACACCCACAAAACATTGTCTGGTTCATATAACGTTAGAAATAAATATTTAACTGAGGTCCTAGAAAAATATAATAAAAACACTGATGAAATTTGGTCAAGTATTACCACTAACCAAGGTTCGGTATCTCATTTAGATTTTTTAACAAAAGAAGAAAAAGAAACTTTTAAAACAGCTTTTGAAATTGATCAAAGATGGATTGTAGAACTAGGTGCAGATAGAACACCACATGTTTCACAAGCACAATCAGTTAACGTTTTTGTCCCAGCTGATGTGCACAAAAAAGATCTTCACCAACTTCATTTTCAAGCGTGGAAAAAAGGACTTAAAAGCCTCTATTACTGTAGATCTAAATCTATACAAAGAGCAGAAAATATTAATTCAGGTTCATCAACAGATGTGACAAAGAATGTTTATTCAAATAAAAAAGAATCAGATAATGAGGAGAACAAATATGAGGAGTGTTTATCATGTCAGTAATTAAACTAAAAAAAGATCAAGAAGTTTTTAAGGGCGGGCTATTAGTAGAAAATCCAGTATACAAACCATTTAGATATCCATGGTGCTATGATGCATGGCTTACACAACAAAGAATACACTGGTTACCAGAAGAAGTACCACTAGGTGACGATGTAAGAGATTGGCAAAAAAACCTATCTCAAGAAGAAAAAAACTTATTAACTCAAATTTTTAGATTTTTTACTCAAGCTGATGTAGAGGTAAACAATTGTTATTTGAGACATTACACAACAGTTTTTAAACCAACAGAGGTTTTGATGATGATGACTGCATTTGCAGCAATGGAAACAGTGCATATTGCAGCTTATTCTCACTTATTAGATACAATCGGAATGCCTGAGTCAGAGTATTCAGCATTTATGAAATATAAAGAGATGAAAGATAAGTATGATTACATGCAAGGTTTTAATGTAAATTCAAAAGCTGACATTGCTAAAACCGTTGCTGTATTTAGTGCTTTCACAGAAGGACTTCAACTTTTTGCAAGTTTTGCAATCTTATTAAACTTTCCAAGGCACAATAAAATGAAAGGAATGGGTCAAATCGTTACTTGGTCAGTCAGAGACGAAACTCTCCACTGCAACTCTATGATTAGACTATTTAGAGCTTTCATTAAGGAAAATCCGGAGATATGGACTGAAAAATTACAAAAAGATCTTTACGATGCTTGTAAAACTATTATTGCCCACGAGGATGCTTTCATAGATCTGGCTTTTAAGATGGGCCCAATACAAGGTTTAACAGCTGATCAGGTTAAAAAATATATTAGATGGATAGGGGACAGAAGACTTATCCAGCTTGGTTTACAACCAATTTATAAAGTTAAAGAAAACCCACTAACCTGGTTAGACACAATGCTTAATGCTGTTGAACACATGAATTTCTTCGAAGGCAGAGCAACTGAATATTCTAAGGCATCGACAAAAGGTTCTTGGGCAGAAGCATTTTCTTAATCATTGAGCATTGATTATAAAACTTACTGGAGAAAATCGGGATTAAAAAAAGATTGGGGAAATATTTTTTTAAATATTGTCAACCAACACAGGCCTAAAGTTTTCCTGGAAGTAGGTGTTTTTTGTGGTGTTACGGCGAGGAATGTTTGTGAACTTTTAAATATTATTCACTCAGGAAATTTCAAATATATTGGCATAGACCTGTTTGGGGATAAAACAAATGAAGATGAAAAAGTACCCAACTACTTGAAAAAACAAAGTTTTTCTAATCCAATTAAAAACTTATTTTACAATATAATTTTAAGAGAAAATTTAAATTCTTATGAGAGTGTTCAAAAATTTTTGAAAAAATATTCAAAAAATATTACTTTAATTAAGGGAAATTCTAATAAGATTTTACAACATTTGGACATGGAAAACATTGATTTCGCATTCTTAGATGGCGGACATAGTTTTGAAACTGTTTTTAATGATCTAAATTTACTTTTTGATAAAATTTCGTTAAATAAAGACGCAATAATTTTGTGTGATGATTATGAAGACGCAGACTATATTACAGGTGTTAAGAGGGCTGTTGACCAATTTGTAAAAGAAAAAAAGTTAAAATTTGAGATTATTGAAAAAAGATTTGCAAAAATAACAATATAATTATCTTATATTTAAAGCCAGCACCTCTCTGTGCTCGCTCCCTTTATACTTAGATAAAGGCCTAATTAATTTATTTGCAGTATGCTGTTCCATGATATGAGCAGACCACCCAGTTATTCTAGCCATTACAAAAACTGGTGTAAAAAAGTCTGTATCTATTCCCATTAAATGATAAGTCGGTCCGCAAGGGTAATCAACATTAGGATGAATATTTTTTCTTTCAAGCATAGCTTTTTCTAAAGTGTCATACATCTCAGGATATTTAGTATTTTTCATTAACTCAGCTACCTTTAAAAAATATTTTTTCATCGTGGGCACCCTAGAGTCTCCACTTCTGTAAACTCGATGACCAAACCCCATAATCACCTTTTTCTTATCTAATGCATCATTGATCCAAGACTTTGCTTTCTGAGGAGATTTAATTTCTTTAAACATATGCATTACAGCTTCATTAGCACCTCCATGCAATGGTCCTTTAAGACTAGCGATCGCCCCAGTTATTGCACCATGCATATCAGACAAACTGCTTGTTATTGTTCTTGCAGTGAAAGTAGAAACATTAAAACTATGTTCAGCATAAAGAATCATAGAAACATCAAAAGCCTCTACTATTTCTTTCTTTGGAACTTTACCAAACATCATATGAAAGAAATTTTCTGAATACGATAATTTTTTGTTCGGCGGTATAAATTTTTTACCTTTTCTTGCTCTAAAATAAGCTGCAACAGCTGTAGGGGTTTGAGCAAAAATTCTCATAGCTTTTCTCATATTTGCTTTTGGCGAATTATCACCTGCATCTTTATCTTCAAGACCCATTAAACTAACAGCTGATCTTATCGCATCCATTGGATGTGCTTTCTTTGGCATGTTTTTAATATCATTCAAAATTTGTTTTGATAATTTACGATTATTTCTTTCCTCGTTTATAAATTTTTTTAATTCTTTTGATCTTGGAAGCTCACCATTTAAAACTAGATAAGCAACTTCTTCGAAAATACATTTTTCACAAAGATCCTGAACTTTGTATCCTCTGTATGTAAGCGAATTAATTTCTGGCATAACTTGTGAGATAGTAGTTTCATCAACAACTATACCCATTAAACCTTTTTTTACTTCATCGCTCATAATTTATTCATGTCCCTCAGTTTTAAAATCTGTAATTTTCTTGTTTGGAGTATTATATTTTTCATACTCTACAAGTTCGTATAATCTTTTACGAGTTTGCATTTTATCTATAATATTATTTTGATGTCCATCCTTAAAAATAGACCTCAATCCTTCCTCAACACTCTTCATTGCTAATCTTTGGGTAGTTACTGGGTATATTACAATATTATATCCTAAATTCTCTAATTCTTTTGTAGATAATAATTTAGATTTTCCAAATTCAGTCATGTTTGCGAGTAAATAAGCCTTTGAATTTTTTCTAACATTTTCGAATTCTTTCTCATCTTTCATAGATTCAGGAAATATTATGTCAGCACCAGCCGCTTCATAAGCTTTTATTCTATCAATAGTTTTATTAAGACCTTCTACGAGATTTGCATCTGTTCTTACAATTATTGAAAAATGTTTGTCCTTTCTTGCTTTTATCGAATCTTTAATTTTCTTTACCATTTCATTTGTTGAAATAAGTTCTTTATTTTCTAAGTGACCGCATCTTTTTTCAGCTACTTGATCTTCAATATGACACCCAGCAAGACCAGAATTCTCAAAAGTTTCAATTGTATTTTTGCAATTTGAAAAACCAGTGTCTGCATCAACGATAGAAGGCAAATCACTTACTTTAGCTATTTGGCTTGCTCTATAATTTACATGTTTAAGTGTTGTAAGTCCTATATCTGGAATTCCAAGATCATTAGACATCACCCCGCCAGAAATATAAATACCATCAAATCCAATTTCAGCAATTAATTTTGCACATAAAGGATTGTATGCGCCAGGAAATCTAAGTAATTTTTTTTCTTTAAGATTGTTTATAAAATCTTTTCTTTTCTCCCCAGCATTTTTTTTTGTAAAATGCATTAAGTTTTTATATTAAAACAAAAATATAAAATCAAAGATTATTTTAAAAGTATTGTAATAGCAGTTAAAACCAACAATATAGCCAAGATATATTCAGTAATTTTTTTAGTTTTTTCATTTTTAATAAAAACTCTTAAGCTATTTCCAAATATAGCCCAAATACATATTGACGGGAAACAAACTACAGCAGCAGTAATTGTTATGAACATCACAGCTATTAAAAAATTTTCTTCTGTTGGAAAAAAACCTGAGGCAACTGTGATCGCTATAGTCCAGGCTTTCGGATTAATAAATTGAAATAAAGACGCTTCATAAAATTTTAATGGTCTTCCTTTTGTATCTTTTTCAGCAAGACTAAAAGAACCTATTATTTTCCATCCCAAATAAAGTAAATAAATAAAACACAATATTTTCATATAAAATTGCAAATCAGGAAATATTAAAAATAAGTTCCCAATACCGAAGCAAACTAGTCCTATTTGAAAAATGTGACCCAATGGAATACCAACTAAGTGAGGGAGTGTTCTAAGAAACCCAAATTTTAATCCCGATGCTGTCAACATTGCATTATTTGGACCAGGTGTAGCAAACATTATAAAATAATAAGTAACAAGGGCACCAAACAACTGAAGATCAATCATAAATATTTTTCAACAATTTTTTCAAAATTAGAAAAATCTTTTATAAGAGTTTTGTGTGGAATTTCATTTATATTTTTTTCTGTATATCCTTCCTCAACCAAAATAAATGGAATTTTGGCGTTATATGCTGATTGCGAATCCACTTCGCTATCGCCAATCATAATACTTTTATTTATATCTCCACCAATTATGTCGATAACATTTGTTAAATGTCTTGGGTCAGGTTTATTAAAATCGAAAGTATCACACCCGGCTATATATTCGAAATATTGTGATAGATTGATTTTTTTGAGTAGATCAACCGCAAGTCTTTCTTGCTTGTTTGTACAAACAGCCATTAAAATTTGTTTTGATTTTGCCCAATCAAGAAATTTAACTACACCTTTAATCGGTTTGCTTGCCCTATCAATATTTTTTGCATAATAATTTATGAACTCTTTAACCATTTCTTTTTTTAAATTTTCATCTTTGATTTCATCTCTAAATGTTCTTTGCATCATTATCCAGGCTCCTCGACCTGCAATATGCTTGATATCATCTAGACTCTTTTGAGGATAACCAAATTTTTTCATGACATGATTATGAGCACCCATCAAGTCTGGCGCTGTATCAACAAGGGTTCCATCTAAATCAAATAAAATTGTTAATTTTTGAGTCATTTTTATTAAGTATTATAAAGAAATATTTTGTGACTTATTACCATATTAAATCTAATGTAAATACAAATTTCTATGAAAACAAAATCAAATCTAAAAAAAATTGATAACTTTAGGTCAAACCAAGAGTTGCTGAGAAAAAAAGCAATAAAATCTGGTGTAAATTTAATTGCACCTGAAACTATATTTTTATCAAGAGATACTAAATTTGGAAAAAATGTAACTATAAATCCTTATGTAGTTATTGGAAAAAAAGTGAAAATCGGAAACAATGTTGAAATTTTATCGTTTAGTCATATTGAGGGAGCAAAAATTGAAAATAAAGTTAAGGTTGGACCTTACGCACGATTAAGAGAGGGAACACATCTAATGTCTGGGGTTAAAATTGGTAATTTTGTTGAGACAAAAAAATCAAAAATTAAAAAAAATTCTAAAGTTAATCATCTTTCCTATATCGGAGACACGCTAATCGGTAAAAATTCTAATATCGGTGCTGGTACAATTACTTGTAACTACGATGGAGTTAAAAAAAACAAAACAACTATTTCTGATAATGTTTTTATAGGATCAAATAGTTCACTTGTAGCACCTATAAAAATAAATAAAAATGCTGTAGTTGGTGCGGGATCAGTAATTACAGAAGATGTAAAAGAAAATTCCTTATCTATTGAAAGATCAGAACAAGAGGAAATTGAAAACTATAAAAGAAAAAAATAATGTGTGGAATTATAGGTATTGCTAGCAATAAATCTGTTTCAGTAAATATCATAAATGCTCTTAAAAAATTAGAGTATAGAGGATATGACTCAGCTGGATTGGCAACAATTAACAAAGGAAAAATAGATGAAAAAAAATGTCCAGGAAGAGTTGAAAAATTAGAAAAAATTTTGTTTCAAAACCCTAGTGAGGGAAATCTTGGCATAGGTCATGTTAGATGGGCTACTCACGGCGTACCCAACGAAGTAAATGCTCATCCACACTCAACTGAAATAGTTTCAGTAGTACACAATGGTATTATTGAAAACTCAAATGAATTAAAAAAGATTTTGGAGAAAGAGGGAAAAACTTTTAAATCGCAGACAGATACTGAGGTAATAACAGTGTTGTTGACTGAAAAATTGAAAAACACAGAACCTTTGGAAGCAGTTTTTAAAACTCTAGGTCTTTTAAAAGGCAGTTTCGCATTAGGAATAATATTTAAAAATTATAAAGATTTTGTTATTGGCGCAAGAAGAGGCAGTCCTTTAGCTGTTGGATATTCAAATGATGAGAATTATCTAGGATCCGACTCTTATGCTTTAAAATCTATGACAAATAAAATTTCATATTTAGATGACGGGGATGTTTGTATTTTATCCAAAGATGAAGTGAAGTTTTATAATTCAAATAAAGAAAAAATAAATAAACAGATATTTACTCTTTCTGAAAACAAGTCTGAAGCAAGCAAGGGAAATTATAAAAACTTTATGATCAAAGAGATTTTTGAACAACCGATAACATTAAAAACTTGTTTAAAAGAATATATTGATAAAATTAGAGAGGAGATAAATTTCTATAATCTCCCAATTGAACCAAAAAAAATTAAAAAAATTGTGCTTATAGGATGTGGAACTGCTTATCACTCTTGTTTAGTTACAAAATATTGGCTTGAGGAGTTTACGAATTTAGTTATTGAGACAGACATAGCTTCTGAATTTAGGTATAGAAATAATAGGTTTGACAAAGACAATCTTTATATTTTTGTTTCACAATCAGGGGAAACAGCAGACACTTTTGCAGCACTTGATCTTTGTAAAAAAGAAAATTTAAAAACATGTTCTGTAGTAAATGTTGTTGAGAGCTCGATAGCTAGACAATCAGATTGTGTATTACCAATCCATGCTGGACCTGAAATCGGTGTAGCTTCAACAAAAGCTTTTTTAGGTCAAATGCTTGTTCTGTATTTATTTTCATTAAAGATTGGAGAGGTGAGGGGAGATTTAGATAAAAAAAAATATAAAAAATTAATAAGTAATTTAAAAAATTTACCACAATTAATTAAAGAAACACTAAAAGAAGAACAAAAAATTCAACTTATAGCAAAAGATATTTACAATTCTAAAGGCTCAATGTTTTTGGGTAGAGGCTCGTCTTATCCAATAGCTATGGAAGGAGCATTAAAATTAAAAGAGCTTTCATACCTACATGCCGAGGGATATCCTGCTGGTGAAATGAAACATGGACCCTTAGCATTAATTGAAGATGGATTACCAGTTGTCGTGATCGCACCAAAAGATAAATATTTTGAAAAAACTTTGTCAAATATGCAAGAGGTTATTGCAAGAGGAGGAAAAGTTTTACTTCTAACAAACACTGATGGAAAAGTAATAAGTGAAAATATTAGATTTCAGATTGATTTACCTCCTTCAGATTTATCTCTTACACCTTTTATATTTACAATACCTCTTCAACTTCTTTCTTATCATGTAGCTTTATTTAAAAAGTGCGATATTGATAAGCCAAGAAATTTAGCTAAATCAGTTACAGTAGAATAAAATATTATTTTTTGATCTTAAATAAGACGCTGGATATACAAGTCTTTTATCCTTTATAATATTTTTAATAATCTTTTTTTTATTTTTTCCTGGCGCCCAAAGAAAAATATTTTTTGAATTATTTATACATTTTATTGTTAAGGTCACTCTTTTAAAATCTTTTCTAATTACAAAATCTACATCTTTTTTATTAATTTTACTTATGTTATTTTTGAAAAGAGAAGCAATATGTCCATCATTACCAATTCCTAAAAGAGTTAAATCAAAACAAATTTTTTTTCCATTAAAATATTTCTTGATTTTTTTTTCGTATTCTCTAGCAATATTTTTAAATTTCTTGTTTTTAATATTTATTTCATAAATTTGACTATTAAGAATAGGTATTTTTTTCAGTAAATTTTTTTTACACATATTAAAGTTTGAATCTTTAGAATTTTTATTCACACATCTCTCGTCACCAAAAAAAAAGTCTATATTTCGCCATGGTATATTTTTTTCTTTTGCTAAATTTTTATAAAGTTTAATTGGACTTTTCCCTCCAGTCAGAACAAATGAAAATCGTGCTCCCCCTTTATTTTTGATTTTTCTTTTAAATTGGTTAATAAATTTTTTAATTAAAAAATTTTCACTATTTTCAACGATTTTCTTTGTAAATTTAACCATCTTATTACTTAACTTTTTTAACTGTATACCTTATATAGACTGTAGGTTGAATATGAAAAAATGGAAATTAGATAGTTGGAAAAATTACCCTGTCAAGCATATACCTAAATATGATGATATGGATGAGCTTAATCTTGTACTAAATAAGATTAAACGTTTTCCACCATTAGTATTTGCTGGAGAGTCTAGATCTCTTATAAAACAACTGTCAGATGTTTGTGATGGAAAAGCTTTTTTATTACAAGGTGGTGATTGTGCAGAAAGTTTTGCTGAATTTCATCCTGACAACATAAAAGATACTTTCAAAGTAATTTTACAAATGGCTTTAGTTTTATCATCCTCAGCATCTCTACCCGTGGTTAAAGTAGGAAGAATAGCTGGACAGTTTTCTAAGCCAAGAAGTTCTCCTGTGGAAAATAAGAATGGCAAAGAATTACCGACTTATTTAGGGGACAATATAAACGGTATTGAATTTACTGAAGAGGCTCGTAAACCCGATGCTAAGAGATTATTTAGAGCATACTCACAATCTGCCTCAACTTTAAATTTATTAAGGGCATTTTCACAAGGAGGCTTTGCAGACTTACGTCAGGTTCATTTATGGAATCTTGGTTTTGTAAAGGACAGTTCTCAAGGAAAAAAATATAAAGAAGTAGAGGACAAAATTAGTGATGCATTAGCATTTATGGAAGCATGCGGGATAAATGCTGACAATAACAGAAGATTAAGAACAGTGAACTTTTATACTTCCCACGAGGCTCTTCTTTTACCATTTGAGCAAGCAATGACAAGAGTTGACTCAACAACTGGAGAATATCATGATACGTCAGCACATTTTGTTTGGATCGGAGACAGGACAAGACAATTAGATGGAGGACACGTCGAATTTTGTAGAGGAATTAAAAATCCAATAGGTTTGAAATGTGGGCCCACACTTAAACCCGAAGAATTAATAAAATTATGCAATAAGCTGAATCCACAAAATGAACCCGGAAGATTAACTTTAATTTCTAGATTCGGAGCAGATAATGTTGATAAATTTTTACCTAAATTGATAAGATCAGTGAAGAAAGAGGGATTAAATGTGATTTGGTCCTGTGACCCAATGCATGGAAATACTCTTGTATCTACCACAGGTTTTAAAACGAGGCCTTTTAATAATATAGTTAAGGAAATCAAAAAAGTTTTTGCTGTTCATCAATCCGAGGGTTCTTATGCAGGAGGCTTACATATAGAAATGACAGGACAAGATGTGACAGAATGCACAGGTGGAGCTCAAAAAATATCTGAAAAAGATTTATCTCACAGATATCACACACATTGTGACCCTAGATTGAATGCAAACCAAGCTTTAGAGCTTGCATTCTTAATCTCAGATGAAATTAAGAAAAATTCTCAATATTCAAAAAATATTATTCAAGCGGCATCTTAGTAATTGAAAAACAATTACTAAGGTCTATTAATAAGATGATAGTAACATTATGCAAACTACTGAAAGAATAAATCGTATAAAAAACTGGATTATTGATTACTGTAAAAATATGCCGATAGAGGCAAAAACTTTAGTAATTGGTGTTTCAGGAGGCATAGATTCCTCAGTGACAAGCACACTTTGTGCTCTTACAGGAAAAAAAACGATTATACTTTCAATGCCTATCAACCAAATAAAAGATCAACATGATCTAAGTCTTAAGCATCAGGAATGGTTAAAAAATAAGTTTAAAAATGTAGAAGGACACATAATTAAACTTGATAATGTCTTTGATAATTTTAAAAATAGTTTATCAAACTTTAAAAATAATCATGGATTAGCTAATTCTAGAGCAAGATTAAGAATGACAACACTTTATCAAGTTGCTGCATCTAACAATGGTATAGTTGTGGGAACTGGAAACAAAGTAGAAGATTTTGGCGTTGGTTTTTACACAAAATATGGTGATGGAGGAGTTGATATTTCTCCAATAGCTGACTGCACAAAAACACAAGTTTGGGAGATGGGAAAATCACTAGGCATCATAAAAGAAATAATTGAGGCAGAACCAACTGATGGTTTGTGGGACGACGGAAGAACCGATACAAATCAGTTAGGTATGTCTTATGACGAGCTTGAAAAAGCTATGATGGACAAAACTAGTGAAGGTTATAGCAAGTATCTTGAAATTAGAAAAAAAAATCTACACAAGATGAATCCTATACCCGTTTGTATGATGAAAGATGAATAAACAATTAAATATATTTAATACTCTTTCAGGAAAAAAAGAAAAATTTATACCCATTAATACAGGTAAGGTTGGGATGTATGTTTGTGGACCAACTGTTTACGATTTTCCACATATTGGAAACGCAAGACCACTTGTTGTTTTTGATGTTCTGTTTAGATTGCTAAAAAAACTTAATGGTAATGATAAAGTTACTTATGTGAGAAATATAACTGATATTGATGATAAAATTATCGAAGCATCTAAAAATAAAAAAATTTCAATAGATAAGCTTACAAATGATATTACAAAAAACTTTCACGACGATTGTAAATATTTAAATTGTTTAAAACCAAATTTTGAACCAAGAGCTACAGAACATATTAAAGGAATGATTAGTATGACAGAAAATTTATTGAATAATAAACATGCTTATGAAAAAGACAAACACGTCTATTTTTCAGTAAACTCTTTTAAAAATTATGGAAAGTTATCTAATAAGAAACCTAGTGAACTTGAGGCAGGTTCAAGAGTAGAGATTTCAAAATTAAAAAATAATCCATTAGATTTTGTTCTTTGGAAACCATCTTCTACAGATGATCCTGGCTGGGATTCTCCTTGGGGTCGGGGTAGACCAGGTTGGCATCTCGAGTGTTCAGTTATGAGTGAAAAATATTTAGGAAAAAATTTTGACATTCATGGTGGTGGGTTAGATCTTGTTTTTCCTCATCATGAAAATGAAATAGCTCAATCTTGTTGTGCAAATAAAACAGATAAATTTGCAAACTATTGGTTACACAATGGTTATGTTACTTATAACAAAGAGAAGATGTCCAAATCATTAGGTAATATAGTCACAATGCAAAAAATGAAAAATAAAATTAATGGTCAAGTTATTCGTTTGGCATTATTGAGCTCTCATTATAAACAACCATTAGATTGGAACGAAAAGTTAGTTAGTGAAAGTCAAAGTACCCTTGATAAATGGTATAGCTTATACGAACCAGTCAAAGATAGTAATTTAGATGATAATTTAGTAAGTCCACTCCTAGAGGATTTAAATACACCTGGGTTTATTGCAAAACTTCATTTATTGTACGAAAAAGCTTCAAAAGGCGACAAGTCTTCCAAAAAACTTTTTCTTGAAGGTTGTAAGTTAATTGGATTAATGGAGGAAAATCAGGAATCTTGGAAAAATTTTAAAAAAACAAAAATAAATATTGATGAAAATACAATTGAACTAAAAATTAAGGAAAGAGAAAATGCTAGAAAAAAAGGTAATTATAAATTGGCTGATGATATAAGAAAAGAGTTAGAAGACAACGGGATTTCAATTGAGGATAAAAATAATAAAACGATATGGAAATATAAATGAGTAAGGAAAAAATATATATTTTTGATACAACTTTAAGAGATGGAGCCCAGACAGAGGGCGTGAATTTTTCTATAGATGAAAAAAATAAAATTGCTAAATCTCTCTCAGAACTTGGTGTAGACTATTTAGAGGGCGGGTGGCCAGGAGCAAATACATTAGACACTACTTTTTTTAATAAACCTCCGAGTCTCGGCAATACAGTCTTAACTGCTTTCGGAATGACAAAAAAAAGTGGAAGAAGTGCACAAAATGATCCAGGTTTATCTGCTATTTTAAACTCTAATACACCCGCGGTATGTTTGGTTGGAAAATCTTGGGATTTCCATGTGGACGTAGCTTTAGGTATAACCAAAAAAGAAAATTTAGAAAACATAAAAGAGTCAGCAAAATTATTTGTCAAAAATAAAAAAGAATTTATGTTTGATGCTGAGCATTTCTTTGATGGTTACAAAAATAATCGAGATTATGCAATAAGTTGCTTAAAAACTGCTTATAACGAGGGGGCAAGATGGATTGTTCTTTGTGATACAAATGGGGGTACTCTCCCACATGAAGTAGGAGAAATTGTTTCAAAAGTATCCAAAGTTATACCTGGTAAAAATTTAGGTATCCATGCACATAACGATACTGAAAATGCAGTAGCAAACTCATTAATTGCAATTTTATCTGGCGCAAGACAAGTACAAGGAACAATTAATGGTCTTGGCGAAAGATGCGGTAATGCAAATTTAATGTCAGTAATTCCGACACTAGTCCTAAAAGAATCCTTTTCAAAAAAATTCGAGATAGGTATTAAAAAAGAAAAAATAAAAAAATTAACTGAATGTTCTAGATTACTTGATGAAATTTTAAACAGAAAATCAAATAGACATGCGGCATATGTTGGTGCATCAGCTTTTTCTCATAAGGGCGGTCTTCATGTATCTGCGGTTACAAAAGATCCTAAAACTTATGAACATATAACTCCTAATTTAGTTGGAAATTTTAGGAATATAGTTGTCTCCGATCAGTCAGGTAAGTCTAATATAATTTCTAGATTAGAAAAATATGGAATTAAAATAGATAAAAATGATCCAAAGGTTCAAAGTTTACTTGATGAAGTAAAAGAAAGAGAATTTGCTGGTTATTCATATGATGGCGCAGATGCTTCATTTGAATTGTTAGCAAGACGTCTTCTCGGTGAAATACCAAAATACTTAACAATTTCTAAATACGATGTCTCTGTTAAAAGAGATTCGAAAGATAAAATAAATTCTTTTGCAAAAGCGCATTTGGTAGTTGACGGTAAAGAAATTATTTGTGAAGGGTCAGGTAACGGACCAGTCAATGCATTAGACAATGCGATAAGATCAAATGTAGATAAAGTTGGTAAATATTCAAAATATTTAAAAGATTTAAAACTGGTAGATTATAAAGTTAGAATTTTAAATACTGGCACAAATGCAACAACGAGAGTCTCAATTGAAAGTACTGATAAAGAAGGAAAAAACTGGTTCACAATTGGTGTGTCACCAAATATTATTGATGCATCTTTTAAAGCATTAATTGATAGTTTAGATTATAAACTTTATAAAGAAAAAGCTCCTGCAAATGATTAAAAGCGTTGGCTTTTTACTTGTTAACCCACAGCTTCCAGAAAATATAGGTTTTTGCGCTAGAGCATTAAAGAACTTTGGGTTTAAAAAATTGGATATAATTAATCCAAAAGAAAAATGGCCAAACAAAAAAGCTATTGCCACTTCAGTGGGAGCAAATGATATTCTCAATAAAACTAAAATATATTCCTCTTTAAAAATTGCATCAAACCAATATGATATTATTTATGCCTCAACAGCAAGGAAAAGAGATATAAACAAAAAACATCTTTCATTTAAACAATTTATTAAAAGTATAAAAAAGAATAGAAATAAAAAGATTGGTATTTTATTTGGTCCTGAGGCATCAGGTTTATCTAATGAAGATATAGGATACTCTAATTATATATTTAAGATCCCAGCACATAAAAAATTTGAGTCATTAAATTTATCACATAGTTTAATAATTGTATGTTTTGAGATTTTTAAACTGCTTAAACCAAGTTTCTTTAAAAAAGAAAAGCATTTGGGCGATATTGCAAGCAAAAGAAAACTTAACGTATTTTTTGATTTCCTAGAAACAAGATTAGAAAAAAAGGGTTTTTTTGTTCCAAAAGAAAAGAAAAAAACTATGCTTATAAATCTTAGAAATATCTTTGGAAGAATTGAGTTAAGTAATAAAGAATTAAGGATTTTATCAAGTGTTTTTAGTAAATTATAAGACTAATTGACAAATTTATAAGAACGATTATAAAGATTTTTTTTATGACAAAACGTATAAATGCAAAACATAAGGTAGATAGAAGACTTAAAGTCAACTTATGGGGTCGACCAAAAAGTCCCTTTAATACAAGAAATTATCCACCAGGACAACATGGGCAAAGTAGAAAAGGCAAACCTACTGATTATGGTATTCAGCTTAACGCAAAACAGAAATTAAAATCTTATTACGGCAATATTAACGAAAGACAGTTTAGAAATGTGTACAGAAAAGCTTTAAAGAAGAAAGGCGATACAACAGAAAATTTAGTTGGGCTTTTAGAGACGAGATTAGACACAGTCATTTATAGAGCAAAATTTGCTCCAACAGTTTTTTCTGCAAGGCAGCTCATCAATCATGGTCATTTCAAAGTAAATAAAAAGAAAGTTAATATTTCAAGTTACACAGTTAAAGAAAATGACTTAATCGAGGTAAAGGATAAATCAAAAACTCTTACAATTATAGAGGGATGTTTAAGTAGTAAAGAGAGAGATGTGCCAGAGTATATTCAGCATGATAGTAAAAACAAAACAGCAAAATTAGTTAGGGTGCCCAAGTTTGCAGATATTCCTTATCCAACAGTAATGGAACCGAAACTAGTAATCGAATATTATTCAAGATAATAAAGATTTTTCCTCAAAAAGTTTTTTGAGCTCACCTTTTTCAAACATTTCTTTTATAATGTCACATCCTCCAACGAATTCTCCTTTGACATAGAGCTGTGGTATTGTTGGCCAGTCTGTAAAATCTTTTATTCCTTGTCTTAGTTCATCACTAACTAAAACATTAACTCCTTCAAATTTAACACTTAAATGTTTTAAAATATTTGAAACAGCCATAGAGAAACCACACTGTGGTGCATCAGGTGTACCTTTCATAAATAGAACTATATCATTAGATGAAATTATATCCTTTATTTTTTGATTTATATCGCTCATTTTTGTTCCTCAGTAGTTAATGCTAAGGCATGAAGCTCATTACCCATTTTACCTTTCAAGGCTTTATATACCATTTTATGTTGTTCAACTCTAGATTTACCATTAAAAACTTTTGAGATTATTTTTGCTGAATAGTGATTGTTATCTCCCATTGTATCTTTCAACTCAAGAGATGCGTCTGGAAAAGCGCTCATTATCATTTTTGATATTTCATCTTTAGTTAATGGCATTAAATTTTTTAAACCACTGATTATTATTTTTATATAGCTCTTGAGTTTTTATACTAAAAGTTTTACTTAACTCAAATATGTCATTTTGTACTTCAGCAACAACTTCATAAAAAATATTGCTTTTTTTTAGTATACCCTCAACTTTTTTAAGATTATCTACTTCAATTTCTACTAAATATCTTCCTTGATCTTCTGCAAAAAAATATTCATTCAAATTTGTAAACTTTTTGGGCTTCAGTATCTTTAACCCCAACATAGAGGCCATAGACATTTCTGCTAAACTAATTAGAATTCCACCAGAAGAGACGTCATGGCATGATGATACTAAATTTAGATTAATTAAATTTAAAATGGAATTTCCATTATTTTTCTCATTAGTTAAATTTATTTCAGGAGGTGCACCTTCATTAGCTGAATAGATTTCTCTCATAAAAGAACTTTGACCTAAATGTCCAAATGTTTTTCCTACTACAATAATTAAATTGCCAACTTTTTTTGTTTTCATATTGATAATTTTATTTAAATTATCTAACAAGCCTATACCTCCGATCACAGGAGTTGGAAAAATACTTTTTGAGTTTGTTTCATTATAAAAAGATACATTGCCAGAAACCACTGGAAAATTTAAAAATTCACAGGCCTCTTTCATACCATTTATACATTCAACAAATTCTCCCATCACGTCTGGTTTTTCCGGGCTACCAAAGTTTAAACAATTTGTGATAGCTAATGGTTTTGAACCAACTGAAATTAGATTTCTCCAATTTTCACAAACAATTTGTTTTCCTCCACTTTTAGGATCAGAGCTGCAATAATTTGCTGAAGAGTCTACTGATATTGATATTGCTTTATTTTTGTTATGGATTCTCACAACCGCAGCATCTCCACCTGATTTTTGTATTGTATCACACATTACTACTTGATCATACTGATCGGTAATCCAACTTTTATTTGAATGATCTGGAGAGGATAAAATTTTTATTAAAGCATCTTCAATTTTAATTTTTTTCAGATCATATTTTTTCAAATTATTTTTTTTAATTTTAGGCTTATTCCATTTCCTATCATACTGGGGAGCTTTATCTGCTAGTGCTGGTATGGGAATATCTGCAACTATTTTGTTATCAAAATTTAAAACTAGACGATTAGTATCTGTAGTTTTCCCAATTACTACAAAATCTAAGTCCCATTTATCAAATATTTTTTTTGCTTTTTTTTCTTTTTTTTCGTCAAGTATTATTAGCATTCGTTCCTGACTTTCTGATAGCATCATCTCATAAGGAGACATATTATTTTCTCTACATGGAACTTTATTTAAATCTAACTCAATCCCAAGTTTGCCTTTTGATGCCATTTCGATACTTGATGATGTCAAACCAGCTGCACCCATATCTTGAATTGATATAATCGAGTTTTCCCTCATTAATTCCAAACATGCCTCAAGCAAAAGCTTTTCAGTAAACGGGTCTCCTACTTGGACAGTTGGTTTTTTTTCTTCAGAGTTTTCATCAAACTCTGCAGAGGCCATAGTTGCTCCATGAATTCCATCTCGACCAGTTTTTGAGCCAACATAAACCACTGGTTTATTAATTCCTTTTGCTTTTGAGTAAAAAATTTTATTTTTATTTGCGTGTCCCACAGCCATTGCATTAACTAAAATATTTTCATTGTAAGTGCTATTAAACTTAGTTTCTCCACCAACCGTAGGTATACCAACTGAGTTTCCGTAACCACCAATTCCGGAAACGACACCATTTAATAAGTTTTGAGTATTTTTATTTGTTGGTGAGCCAAAATGAATTGAGTTCATCAAAGCTATTGGTCTAGCTCCCATTGTAAAAACATCTCTTAAAATGCCACCAACCCCAGTAGCTGCTCCTTGATAAGGTTCAATAAACGAAGGGTGATTATGACTTTCTATTTTAAAAATAATTGCATCATCATCTCCAATATCAATGACACCAGCGTTTTCACCTGGTCCCTGGATAACTATGTTATTTTTTGTGGGCAATTTTTTTAGGTGTATCTTAGAGGATTTGTAAGAACAATGCTCATTCCACATAGCAGAGAAAATTCCAAGTTCTAATAAATTTGCTTCTCTTCCTAAAAGTTCTTTAATTTTATTATATTCTTCTAATTTTAAACCATGTTTTTCAATCTGTTCTTTATTAATTTTCATTTTAATTCATTAAACTCAAAAAAAGTGGAAGACCATCCTCATTAGAACATGTTTTATCAGCCATTCTCTCGGGATGAGGCATCATACCTAGAATGTTTTTATTTTTATTAAAAATTCCAGCTATATTATTTATAGAACCATTTGGATTTGTTTTTTGGTTTATATTTCCCTCTTTATCACAATACTTTATAGGTATTAAATCATTGTCTTCCAACTCATTTAAATGTTTTTTATCAGTAAAAAAATTACCTTCATTATGAGCTATATTGAGTTCTAATATTTCATTTTTTTTATATTTGTTAAAAAACTTATTTTTATTTGATTGAATTTTTATAAAAATATTTTTTGATATAAATTTCAAACCTGAATTTCTTAAAAGTGCGCCTTTTAAAAGACCACATTCAATGAGAATTTGGAAACCATTGCAAATACCAAGTATTAAAGACCCACGCTCTCCAGCCTTTATTACTTCATTTAATATATTTGATTTAGCAGCTATGGCGCCAGATCTAAGATAATCACCGTACGAAAAACCTCCAGGAACAACAATAAGATCTGATTTTGGCAGGACGTTTTCTTTATGCCATATCATAGAGTTTTTAAATTGTAATTTTTCTAATGCAACTGCTACGTCCCTATCACAATTTGATCCAGGAAAAACTATAACTGATGATTTCATTCTGTTTTACTAATTTTAAAATCCTCAATGATTTGATTAACCAATAGTTTTTCACACATTTCTTTAACTTGATTATGTGCTTTGGAGGAGTCTTTTTCCTTTAAATCAATTTCAAAAAACTTTCCTTGTCTAACTTGACTTAGATTATTCATACCCATATTTTTTAAAGTTTGACTCACTACTTTACCCTGAGGATCTAGTACATCTTTTTTCAAAGTGACTGTTACTGCAAATTTCAATTTATCTTTTTTTTATATTTATCGATGTAGGTTTTTTAAAATTTACTTCACTAACATTGGTTGTTTCCGGAACTATACCAAGTCTTCTAGCAACTTCTTGGTAAGCTTGAATTATATTTCCTAAATCTTTTCTAAATCTGTCTTTATCTAATTTTTTTTCACTTTTAATATCCCAAAGTCTACAAGTATCAGGGCTAATTTCGTCAGCAAGTATGACCTCTTTCTGATCGTTATTCCAAATTCTTCCAAATTCCAATTTAAAGTCCACAAGTTTTATGCCTATACCTCGAAACATTCCTGACATAAAATCGTTAATTCTAAAAGTCATTTCCTCAATTATTTTTATTTCCTCAACAGTTGCCCAATTAAATGCAAATATATGCTCTTTTGCAATGAGGGGATCATCAAGCTCATCTTTTTTGTAACAAAACTCAATTAAAGGATTTTCAAGAACGGTTCCATCAGTAACACCCAATCTTTTAGTAAGGGACCCTGTAGCGATATTTCTTACGATAACTTCTATAGGTATGATCTCAACAAGCTTTATAAGTTGTTCTCGCATATTAAGTCTTTTTACCAAATGATTTTTAATACCGACTTGATTTAAATTATTTAAAATGTGCTCTGATATTCGATTGTTTAATACACCTTTGCCTTCAACTGTAGCTTTTTTTTTATTATTAAAAGCTGTCGCATCGTCTTTGAAATGTTGTATAGCCAAGCCTTTTTCTTTAGTTTCGTAGATTATTTTGGCTTTTCCTTCGTAAAGTTTTTTACCTTTATTCATTTTAACACTCTGTTAAAAATTACATTAATTTTCTTAGTATGATAACCAAAATCAAATAAGTTTTTTAAATTATTAACAGTTATTATGTCCCTAATTTTTTTATCTTCCATCAAACTATCGTAAAAAGATATATTTTGGTCAATTGCTCTTAGAGCACATTTTTGTACAATTCTGTAGGCAACTTCCCTTTTAAGTCCCTTTTCAGTAAGAAAAAGCATTACTCTTTGTGAAAAAAATAATCCTTTTGTTAAATCTAAATTTTTTTTCATATTATTCTTATTTATTTTCATAGAATTAACTACTTCATTCATTCTGTTTAGAGCAAAATCTAGAGTTACAGTTGCATCTGGACCAATATTTCTCTCAACACTTGAGTGTGAAATATCTCTTTCATGCCACAATGCAACGTTTTCCATCGCGGGTATTACCATTGACCTTATTAATCTTGCTAAACCGGTTAAATTCTCGCTTAGGACCGGATTTTTTTTATGAGGCATTGCAGATGAACCCATTTGTTTTTTTTTAAAAAACTCATAAACTTCTGCAACTTCTGTTCTTTGTAAATTTCGTATCTCGACAGAAAATCTTTCAATAGAACTTGCAATTATACCTAACACTGAAAAGAAATGAGCATGCCTGTCTCTTGGAATAATCTGTGTTGAAATTGGTTCAATTTTTAATTTTAATTTGTTCGCAACAAACTTTTCAATTCTTGGATCTATATTTGCAAACGTTCCAACAGCCCCAGAAATTGCACAAGTTGAAATATCTTCAATAGCTCTTTCAAGTCTTTTTTTATTTCTCAAGAATTCTGCATAATAAGTAAGAAGCTTAAGCCCAAATGTTGTTGGTTCCGCATGAATACCATGGCTTCTACCAATACAAAGAGTAAATTTGTGTTTTATAGATTGTTTTTTAATTGCGCTTAATAAATTATCAATATCTTTAAGGAGTATTTCTCCAGATTGTTTTAGCTGTAAATTAAAACAAGTATCCAATACATCTGATGACGTCATTCCCTTATGTAAAAATCTTCCCTCTTTTCCTGACCTTTCCATTATGGAACTTAGAAAAGCAATCACATCATGTCTAACCTTGCCTTCAATTTTTAAAATTTTTTTTACGTCAATTTTTGATTTAGATTTAACCTTTTTATAAACACCCTTTGGTATTAGTTTGTATTTTTCCATTGCCAAAGCTGCTGCAAGCTCAATATCTAACCAAATTTTATATCTATTATGATCTTGCCAGATTTTCTTAACTTCTTCTCTAGAGTATCTTTCTATCATTTTAATGTTTCAGGTAGATCCAATTTTTTCTTAGATAAAGTAAAAATTTCATAACCATTACTAGTTACTCCAACTGTGTGTTCAAATTGTGCTGACAAAGACTTGTCTTTAGTAACTGCTGTCCAACCATCTTGTAGCAATTTTGTATTATATTCACCCTCATTAATCATTGGTTCAATTGTAAACAACATTCCTGCAGACAGTCTTTTTCCAGTTTTAGGTTCTCCATAATGTAAAATATTTGGAGGTTCATGAAATTTTTTACCTAGACCATGACCACAAAAGTCTCTTACTACTGAGAAACCTTCTTGTTCCACATGACTTTGTATTGCAGATCCTATATCTCCAGTAAAAGATCCCTCTTTTAATGTTTTGATTCCCTTAATCATTGATTCATAAGTAGCTTTAACTAATTTTTTGGCTTTTACTGATACGCTTCCTACTAAAAACATTCTACTTGTATCACCATGCCATCCGTCTTTAATTGCCGTGACATCAACATTTATTATATCACCATCCCTCAATAATTTATTTTGTGGTATCCCGTGACATACAATGTGGTTTGTAGACGTGCAGCAAGATTTTGGAAAACCCCTATAAAATAGTGGCGCAGAATAAGCTCCGTTGTCATTAATATATTCGTAGCAAAACTTGTCTATAACTTCAGTTGTTACCCCGGGTTTAATAATTGAATTTAACTCGTCCAAAGCTCCAGCTGCAATAGCACCAGCTTTTCTTGTACCTTCAAAGGACTCTAAAATTTCATCATTCATTAAATAAATCAATTTTCTTATTTATTTCTATTCCTTTGTTTGTAAATTTACAATCATAACAAATAACATTTACATTTTTTTTTAACGCATTGTTAAAAACTTTATAATATTCTGGGTCAATATCTGCAGCTATACTAAAAGATTTGCATTTTTCTATTTGAATGAGAAACATAAGATAACTCTCATAACCTTGTTGAAATGCATTTATTAAATTTTCTAAATGTTTTTTACCTCTACTTGTTACAGAGTCAGGAAATTCTGCATGATCTTTACGTCGTTGTAATGAAACACTTTTTACCTCAAGAAATGCTTTTTTATCAGTTTTATTATTATGTAAAAGGAAATCAAATCTCGTATTTTTGCCGAATGTCTTTTCAGGTCTAATAATATTAAAATCTTTAATCTCTTTAATAAGCTTATTGTTAATTGACTCTTGAACTATCTTATTTGTTATATGTGTATTTATACAAATCTTAATTTTATTGGCTTTTATAATTTGAAGAGTATATTGAAGTTTTCTATCAGGATTTGTAGATTTTGTTATCCATACTTGGTTTCCTTTGTCCAGTAAGTTAATCATTGATCCAGGATTAGGACAGTGTGCAGTTACAGTTTTATTTTTTAATTTAATATCAACAAAAAATCGCTTATATCTTTTTATTAGAACACCTGGTATTAATTTATTTTCAAAATCCATTTTTGTAATATTAACAAAATATGAACAAAAAAAATAAAAAAATTTCTGCTGGTATATTGGTTATTGGAAATGAAATTTTATCTGGTCGAACAATTGATAAAAATATTTCATTTTTAGCTCTATGGTTGAATGATAATTTAGGAATTAAAGTTAAAGAAGTAAGAATAGTTCCAGATGAAGAAAGAGAAATTATAAAGAACGCTCTTTCTTTAAGTAAACAAAACGACTATGTTTTAACCACAGGGGGAATAGGACCAACTCATGATGATATTACTTCTAAATCAATATCAAAAGCATTTAAGAAAAAATATATTTATCATAATGAAGCTTATAATATTTTATTAAAATATTATGGTGATAAAGATTTCAATGATCCTAGAAAGAAAATGGCGAAAATGCCTAGTGGCTCAAAATTAATTTTAAACCCAGCTAGTGCCGCACCTGGTTTTATGATCAAAAATGTTATTTGCCTTCCGGGTGTGCCATCAATATTGAGGTCAATGGTTTATAATTTAAAAAAATATTTAAAACCAGGATCAAAAATATATAGCACAAGTATTTCTACAGTTACTGTTGAAAGTAGTATAGCTAGAGAATTGGAGAGGGCTCAAAAAAAATACAAAAAGTATGTAGATATCGGGAGTTATCCATTTTTCAGATTGGGCAAAATAGGTGTATCAATTGTGATTAGATCATCAAATAAATTACGACTACAATCTTGCCACAAAACAATTATTAAAATGTTAAACAGGAAAAAAATAAAGATATTTAAAGGTTAATGATGTTATATTTTGCTTTCGGTAGTAATTTAAATCAGAAACAAATGAAGAGACGATGTAGAGATTCAAAATATATTGGTTGCTACAGTCTTAAAAACTATAAACTCGTTTTTAGAAATTATTTTTTGGGCGGCGGTGTAGCTGACGTGGAAAAAAAAAACAACAGTAGTGTTTTAGGAGCAATATACAAAATTTCAAAAAAAGATGAGAGAGAACTTGATATTTATGAAGATTTTCCAAAAACATATATTAAAAAGTATTTTAGATTACTTGGCAAAAAGGTCATGTTTTATTATATGCCAAAAAAAACAAAGCACATTCTTCCAAGCAAAAGGTATCTAAATTTAATTATACAGGGTTATAAAGATTGTGGTTATAGAAATAATTACATAGTGATTTCAAAAAATAAAAAAATAAAAGTAAAATGAAAATATTTGATTGTTTTATGTTTTATGACGAAGAAATGTTGTTAGATATTAGATTAAATATTTTGAATAAGTTCGTTGATCAATTTGTTATTGTTGAAAGTACTTTTACCCACAGTGGTCAAAAAAGAAACTTAGTTTTTGATTTACAAAAATATAAAAAATTTAAAGATAAAATTAAATATTATGTAGTTGAAAAAAAACCTGACATGGTTGAAACTATTAATTCATATGATACTGATCACGTAAAAGAAAATAAAACCATTATGAATGCAGTCTGGTTTGAAAATTCACAGAGAAATGCAATTAATAATTTATTAGGATCTGCTGATGCCAATGACCAAATAATTATCTCTGATGTTGATGAAATTCCCAATTTAGAAAAAGTCAATTTTAAAAATATTAAAACAAAGTTAATTTTATTTAAACAGAAAATGTTTTACTATAAATTTAACCTATTATTAGACAAGATGATTTGGTGTGGATCAAAATCATGTAAAAAAATCGATCTTATTTCACCACAATGGTTAAGAGAGGTTAAAGATAAAAAATATCCTATGTGGAGACTCGATACTTACTTTTCAAAAAAAAAATATAATAGTATTTATTTTGTGGATAATGGCGGATGGCATTTTACAAATATTAAAACACCTGAAGAAATTGATAAAAAATTAAGATCATATCTACATCATCCTGAATATGACCAAAGCAATATAGGACCAAAAGATATTGATAAAATGATTAAAGAAAAAAAACCTGTATATGATTTAATGGCAAATTCAAAAGAGTCAAAAGATAGAAGCCATACAAAACTCAAAATAACAGATTTAAATGAGTTACCTAATTACATTCAAACAAATAAAGAAAAATTTAATCATTGGATACTTAAAAACTAAATGAATTCTAAGGCTATCGTAACTCTAGCAGACTCCAATTATTTTGAATTATTAAATGAATTAATTGATTCTATAAATAAACATGACGATAGCAAAAGTATTTCAATCTGTGTTTTAGATGCTGGTTTAACTGACCAACAAAGAAAAGATTTGAAAGGAAAGGTATACGCAATTAAAAAAGCTGAGTGGGATATTAAAGTTCCAGGATACAAAGTCTTAAAAAAAGAATGGTTAAAAAGCCAAGTCTCTAGAGCTTTTCTTCCAAAATATTTTCCAGAATTTGAAAAATATCTTTGGATAGACTGCGATGCATGGATAAATTCTTGGTCTGCAGTAAAGCTTTACTTTAAAGCATGTGATAATGGAAAATTGGGAATAACACAAAGTATTGGTCCAGGTTATAGAATAATGTCAAAAGTTAAATGGTTATTAGGAAAAGTAGCCATTATAAAATCACAGAATTATAAACATGCTAAAGCTTCAGGAATTGAAGATGAAATTTCAAGAAAATTAGCCTTTGCACCACATATTAATATTGGTGTTTTTTCTTTAGAAAAAAATTCTAAATGTTGGGAAGTTTGGCAAAAAAATTTAGAAAAAACTTTATCAAAAGGAAAAGTCTTTGGATCAGAAGGTTTAGCAATTAATATTGCTGTTTATCACGATAATGTACCAGTTGAGTTCCTACCTTTAAAATGCAATTGGATTACAAGTCATTTGTTACCAAAATACGATATTCAGAACGACACTTTTGTTGAACCTTATCTTCCTAATGACAGAATTGGCATAATTCATTTGGCAGCTGGTCTTTGGAAGAATAATAAAGATATGAGACTTAATAAAGATATTAAAATTGAATTAAAAACACTAGATGGAAAAACAGTTGATAAAAGTCTCAGATTTGGAATTAAATAAAAATGAAGGTAAAAAATATTTTATTTATTATGGCTGATCAATTAAGATGGGATTATCTTTCATGTTATGGCCATCCACACTTACAAACAAAAAACATTGATAGTCTAGCTAAAAAAAGCGTGTTATTTGAATCTGCTTACGTGCAATCACCAGTTTGTGGTCCATCAAGAGCTTCTTATTATACTGGCAGAACAGTTTTCAGTCATGGTTCAACTTGGAATCAAGTTCCCCTTCCAATTGGAGAGTTAACAATTGGTGACTACTTAAGAAAATCAGGAATAAGAACTGGAATTGTTGGTAAGACACATATGAAGCCTGATGCAGAAGGTATGGCACGTCTTGGTATTAATAAAGATACAGAAATTGGTTTGATTGTAAGTGAACCAGGTTTTGAGCCTTATGAAAGAGACGATGGTCTTCACCCAAATAACCATGTTAAAAAATATAAAAAAAAATTATCCTACAATGAATGGCTGAATAAACTTGGTTACGATGGAGATAATCCATGGGACAGTTGGGCTAATTCTGCTGAAGGAAAGAATGGCGAATTACTTAGCGGCTGGAAATTAAGAAACTCAAATAAACCTGCAAGAATTTCAGAAAAACATTCTGAAACTGCTTTCATGACCAATAGAGCCATGGAGTTTATAGAGGACAGTTCTGATAAGCCTTGGTTTTTACATTTATCCTATATCAAACCACATTGGCCTTACATTGCCCCAGCCCCATATCACAATATGTTTTCTCAAAATCAGTTTAATCAAGTTCAAAGAAATGAGAAACAAAAAGAAAATATGAATCCAGTTTATAAAGCTTTTGTAGAAACGAGAGTCTCGAAAACTTTTTCAAAAGACGAGGTTAGAAATACAGTTATGTCAGGTTATATGGGATTAATCAAACAAATTGATGATAACCTAGGTAGACTTTTTGATTTCCTTGAAAAAAAAGGAAACATGAAAGACACAATGATAATTTTTACATCTGATCATGGTGATTATCTTGGAGACCATTGGTTAGGAGATAAAGAACTATTTCATGAACAAATAGTAAAAGTTCCAATGATTATTTATGACCCAAGGGAAATGGCTAACAAAACTAGAGGGAAAAAAGAAAAACGTTTTGTCGAAGCAATTGATCTTTTACCCACTTTTCTAGATGCGGTCGAAAGTAAAGAAAGCAAACACAGACTAGAAGGCAATTCTTTAATACCCTTAATAAATTCTGATAAAATTGCTAATTGGAAAGATGCGGTATTTAGTGAAATTGATTATTCATTTAATGAAGCTAGAAAGATACTTAATTTAGGTGCTTCAGACGCGCGAGGATATATGATTAGAAATAACGAATGGAAATATATTTATTTTAAAAGTTTTCCACCTCAGCTATTTGATTTAAAAAATGATCCAGAGGAATTTGAAGATTTAGGTCAGTCCAAAGATTATTCTAAAGTAAGAAATGAGATGAAAGAGTTATTACTTAAAAAATTAGTGAGTAGGAAAAATAGAGTTGCAGCTTCTGATGAGTTTGTTTTAAAGGATAGAGATTATACAAAAGAGGACGATATAATGATTGGAGTTTGGTAATAATGAGTAAAGTAGAAATTAGTAAAATTATTGATCCAATACCCGCTTCAGACGGAGCTGGTGTTAAATTAAAAAGAAGTATTGGTGTTGAACCAAACTATTTTGATCCTTTTTTGATGTTAGATGAATTTGGATCAGAAAATAAAGATGACTACGTTGCTGGGTTTCCCGCTCACCCACACAGAGGTATAGAAACAGTTACATATATGTTAGCTGGTGAATTTGAACACAAAGATAGCACCGGTGGAAAAGGACGAATGACAGCAGGCGATGTTCAATGGATGAAAACAGGAAGCGGAATAATTCACTCAGAAATGCCTGCAATGAAAGAAGGTAAACTTCATGGCTTTCAACTTTGGATAAATATGCCAGCAAAATTTAAAAAGAACAAACCTGAATATATTTATATAGACTCAAAAAAAATGAGTATTCACAAAGATGAAGATAAACAAGTAAAAGTTATTGCAGGTAAATTTGAAAAAGCAGAAGGACCAGTCAAAAAACATAATGTTGAACCAATATATTTTGATGTTGAATTAAATGAAAATAAATATTTTAAATTTAAATTACCTAAAACACATAATTCGTTTATTTATTTGATTGAAGGAGAAATTCAAATTGGAGACAAGGAACATAAACAAACAAAAGACTCTACACTAATTTTATTAGATAAAGGCCATGAGTTAGAAGTTCTAGCAACTTCAAAAGCTAAATTTCTATTGATATCAGGTAAACCAATTGGTGAACAAATTGCTCGAGGTGGACCATTTGTAATGAATACAAAAGCTGAAATTCAGCAAGCTATAGAAGATTATCATAGCGGAACTTTCGTAAAATAAATTATGTGCCCAATTTGTTGGATTAGTGGTTTTATAGCTGCATTACTTGGAGGCTCAATGATAGCTGTAGTAAATCATCCTATTTCGTGGGCAATAAGTATTATTTTGATATTATATGCAGTTTATAAATTCTATGAGTCACGAAAAAGAGGTTTAAAAATGAATGATGAAACTAAAGCTAGGAACAGAAAAACTATTTTTAGATTTATACAAGGTGTTGTACTTGGATCATTTGTGACTGCTGCAGTTTTTTATAGCTTAACTTATAAAGAACACGAAAGAATGCACGATTTATTAGAGCAACACGGTATAGAGAAACACGAACACTAAGACATCATTAAACTTGGAAGAAACAAACATATTGCAGGAAATGCAATAATAAGTGCAAGTCTAATCATATCAGTAAATAAAAAAGGAAGTGTTCCAAACCAAATTGTTTGAAGAGGAGTTTTTTGCATTACACCTTTAATAACAAACAAATTCATTCCAACTGGTGGAGAAATTAAACCAAATTCAACAACTATAACAGCGAATATACCAAACCATATTGGATCTATTCCTGCATCAGCAATTACAGGGTAAAAAACTGGTATTGTTAAAAATAACATAGCAAGAGAATCCATTACTGTTCCAAGCACTAAGTATATTGCACAAATAACAAGAATTATTCCAACCTGACTTAATTGTAAGTCGTTAATAAAATCAACCACGGTAAAAGGTAATTGTGTAACAGTTATCAAAACATTAAATACTGCAGCACCTACTACTATAAGATAAAGTGCACCAACAGTTTTAATTGTATCCCAGACTGAATTTTTCAACATTTCCAAAGTTAATTGTCGTCTTAAAAAAATAAAAATTAAAACAAGTATCACACCCACCGCAGCACTCTCTGTTGCGGTAAAAAATCCTAAATAAAGTCCACCCATGATAATTGCAAAAATTAAAAATATTGGAAAAACTTTCCATAAAGCAGCTACTCTTTCTTTAAATGGCATTTTATTTCCGTAACCACCTTGGTCAGGATAAATTAAAAGATAAACACGTATAGCAACCATATAAAGTACAACAGCTATTAAACCTGGTATTAATGCAGCGAAGAAAAGTTTTTGAACGGATTGTTCTGTTAGATAGGCATATATAACTAAAATGACACTTGGTGGGATTATTATTCCTAAAGTCCCACCAGATGCGATCGATCCACTTATCAACGCATCGCTGTAACCATGTCTTCTCATTTCTGGGGCTGCCATTTGAGACATTGTTGCTGCGGTTGCAATTGAAGAACCACAAATCATTCCAAATCCAGCACAGGCACCAACAGTTGACATTGCAAGGCCACCCTTATAGTGACCAACTATTGCATATGCAGCGTCATAAAGATTTCTAGAAAGGTTTGCTCTATTTGCAAGATTACCCATTAAAACAAAGAAAGGTAAAACTGATAAACTATATTTTGATACAGCTTCATATGGTGCCGTTCCTAAAATAAAAAAAGCTTGTTCAAAACCAACTATGAAACCAAATCCAGTGAAACCTACTATCAGCATTGAAATTCCAATTGGAATATTAAGTGCCATTAAAATTAGAACAGCTAAAAAAGCTAAAGCACCGTTTACTATTGGATCAAAACTCATTTACTATTTCTCTCTGTTATAGATTGAATAAACCAAAGTATTATTGCTAAAACACTTAACCACATTGCTATAGCTGTTGCGAAATAGAACGGATAAAAACTTAATTCCAGATCAATTGTAACTCTCTTGTTTTCAAAAAAAGCAAATGCTTCTTTTGTGGTACCGTATGCAACAAATGACATTATTATTAACATCAAAATAAATCTGAAAATTTTAATAAAAATTTGTAATTTAGAAATAGCAATGTTTTTTATAAAATCAGCTGATACATGATCATTTAAAAAAAAAGCTCGAGGCATTGCAAGAAATGCAACTAATGCAATACCAAATTCTACAATTTCTATTGTACCTGCAACGGGTGAATTTAAAAAACGTCTTCCAAAAACATCGCAAAAAGTAAGTATAGCTAAAGAGAATAAAATCAGTCCAGATATTATTGCTGCATAGTCAAAAATTTTATTTATTTTAATTTGCATAAGAATATTGTAGCCTAGCAGAGATTAATAGATAAAGGCACATATAATAATTTATGAAATTTGTTTCTTTTTTACTTAAAGGCCAGCCAAAATTCGGTATTTCTGATGGAAATAATATCACAGATCTAACAGGTAAAATTAAAGGAGCACAGACTTTAAAAGAGCTTATATCGAATAAATCATTACAAGAGGCCAAAGATTTTTCAAAAAAAAATCCAGGAAAAATAAATCATAATGAAATCGAGTACCTGCCAGTAATTCCAAATCCTGGAAAAATAGTTTGTGTTGGCCTTAATTATAGTGAACATGTTAAAGAAACTGGAAGAACTGTAGAACAAAACCCTGTAATCTTTTTAAGAGTTCCTGAAAGTCAAACTGCACACAAACAACCAATTCAAAGACCAAAGGTCTCAGAAAGCTTAGACTACGAGTGTGAGATGGCTGTAATAATGGGTGATGCTGGTAAACACATAAAACCTGAAAACGCTCTTAAACATATAGTGGGTTATTCTTGTTATAATGAATGTACTGTTAGAGAGTGGCAACAACATACAAGACAATTTGGAATGGGTAAAAATTTTGAAAGAACAGGAAGCTTTGGACCTCATATGATTTTAGCTGAGAACATCTCAGACTACACAAAATTATCAATTCAAACTCGTTTGAATGGAACAGTTATGCAAAGTGCAAAATTGAGCCAATTAATTTTTGATATACCTAGCTTAATTACTTACGTCTCTAAGGCTATACCTTGGAGAGCAGGGGATGTTCTAGTAACAGGAACTCCTGGAGGAGTAGGATTTAAGAGAAAACCACCTATTTTTATGAAAGATGGGGATAAAGTTGAGGTAGAGATCTCAGAAATTGGGATACTTTCAAACATAATTAAGGATGAAAAAATCTAAAATTAAAGCTAAGCTTTAAGAATAAATTAATTTATTTGGGGGAAAAATGATTAAGAAAAAACTTATTGGTTTTTTGTTTGGAGTTTTCTCTTTAAGTTTATTTAGCTCAGCATCTGCTACTGAACTTAAATTGGCAACTTTCGAACCACCAAAAGCCTTCATCGCTAGTAAAATACTAGGAGCGTGGGCTGAAAAAGTTAATACGTGTGCAAATGGTAAACTAAATGTAAAAATGTATGCTGGTGGAGTTCTAGGTAGCCCACCTAAGCAATACGACATAGTTACAAAAGGTGTTGCTGATATTTCATGGACTGTTTTAGGTTACATTGGAGGTCAGTTCCCTTTAAGTTCAGTAATAGAACTTCCATTTTTAACAAGAACATCTGCAGCAGGATCAACTGCTTTAAATACATTATATGATGAAGGATATCTTGATAAAGAAATGTCAGGAATTCATTTGATCGGGTTACATTCAAATCCTGGTTATCAAATTCATATGAAAAATACTAAAGTTATGGATCCATCAGACTTTAAAGGAAAAAAAATGAGAGTTCCTAGTAAAATCGCAGGAACTATTCTTAAGACTTTAGGTGCTACTGGAGTAAAAGTTCCAGCGCCTGGTACTTACGAAGCTCTTAACAAAGGTGTCTTAGACGGAACACCTTTTCCTTATACAGCTGTAGGTTCATTTAAATTATTTGAAGTTACGAAATATCACACTGAAGTGAATATCACTAACGCTACTTTTGGATTGATAATGAATAAAGACAAATACAAAAGTTTAGACTCGGTACAAAAAAAATGTATTGATAAGTTTAGTGGTCATGCCTTTAGTGGTTGGGCTTCAAATTTAATTGATAGACAAAATGAAAAAATGAAAGAAGTTGTTGCAAATACTCCAGGTCATGAGATTGCAGTTGCTTCTCCAGCTGTTATTGCCAAGTATAAAAAAATACTTAAACCTATCGAAAAAGATTGGTTAGCAGAAATGAAAGGCAAAGGTCTTGATGGTGCTGGTGTGCTAAAAAGAGCCAGACAAATCATTAAGAAAATAGACGGCTAATAATAAAAAATCTTATGAGCCCGCGTTATATATAGCGGGCTCATACTTTTTCTAGTATAATAATATTATGGCAGTTTCGGCATTAAGCTATATAGGTGTAAACTCAGACAAACTTGACGATTGGTCTGACTATTCTGAAAAATGTTTGGGTATGCAAAAAATTGATAGAGGCAAAGGGTCTTTATCTTTTAGAATGGACGATCACAAACAAAGACTAGCGATTACTGGTGACACCGGAGACAGTTTGGCTTTCGTAGGCTTTGAGGTTGATAAAAAAGAAGATCTTCAAACTTATGCAGCGAAGTTAGAGTCTAAAAATATAAAAGTTACTTTAGGTAATTCTTCCTATTCAGATAAAAGATTTGTTCAAGAACTAATTCATTTTAATGATCCACAAGGTAACAGAGTCGAATTAGTTTTTAATCCAATGAAAGACACTGAACCATTTAAACCATCAAGACCAATTTCTGGATTTAAAACAGGAGCATTGGGTATGGGCCATGTGGTTTTACATGTCAAAGATTTTAAGAAAGTGGTTCCTTTTTATAGAGATATTCTTGGTTTCAAAATTAGTGATTACAGTAATACACCAATCTCATTATGTTTTTTTCACATTAATGGTCGTCACCACAGCCTAGCTTTATTTGGTTCGGGAAAAATTGGTTTTCACCATTTTATGGTTGAGTACAATAGTCTGGATGATGTTGGGCAAGGTTATGATTTAGTACAATATAAAGATAATGCTATCGCATACACAATGGGTCGTCATACAAATGATTACATGACATCTTTTTATTCTATAACACCATCTGGTTTTTTTGTAGAAAATGGATGGGGAGGAAGAATTATTGACCCAAGTACATGGAAATCACACGAAACTTTTGAAGGCCCAAGTTTTTGGGGGCACGAAAGACTTTATCTTCCAGATGACGAAAGGATGAAGTTTAGAAATAAAAGATTAGATACTGCTGCAAAAGGGAAGCAGGCACCATTGTTAGTTGACTGCCCCTGGCTATATTCAAAAATTAATAAGAAAAAATAATATTAATTTTAATTAATGAAACATTACGATGTTATAATTGTAGGCTTAGGTCCAACAGGTGGTACCCTAGCAAATTTATTAGCTCTAAATGGATTTTCAATTTTAATTTTAGAAAGAGAAAAAAATTTATACGCATTACCTAGAGCAGTTCATTTTGACGATGAAATTATGAGGGTTTTTCAAACTATAGGTATCACAAAAAAATTTTTAAAAAATACTATTATCAACAAAGGCACAAAATTTGTTAATTCCGAAGGAAAAATATTACTTGATTGGCCGCGTCCAAAAGCAATAACTGAAAATGGATGGTATCCAAGCTATAGGTTTCACCAGCCAGATTTAGAGAGACATCTACGTAATCGACTCAAGACTTTTAAAAAGGTTAGACTCTTGCAAAATACGGAAGTAATCAAAATTAAAAATAATAAAAACTTTGTTGATTTATTTTTCAAAAGAAAAAATAAAACACAAAAGGTTTCTTCAAAGTATGTAATTGGTTGTGATGGAGCAAGATCTACCACAAGAGAACAGATGGGTTCAGTTTTGGATAATTTAGGTTTTACTCAAAAGTGGGCTGTGGTTGACTTAATATTGAGAAAAAATAAAAATAAATTACCAGATAGAACTATTCAATATTCTAACTCAGAAAGACCAGCAACCTATTGTAGAAATGTTGGTAAAAGAAGAAGATGGGAGTTTGCTATTCAGGATAATGAAAATGAGAAAGAAATTTTATCTGACGAATACATTTGGAATTTTCTTAAACCTTGGCTTAACGAAAAAGAAGCTTATTTAGAAAGAAAAGCAATTTATATTTTCCAGTCTGCTATAGCTAGAAAGTGGAGAAAAGGTAGAATTTTTATTTCTGGTGATGCTGCGCACTTAATGCCACCATTTATGGGACAAGGCATGTGTGCCGGTATCAGAGATGCATCAAATCTGGCTTGGAAAATAAGTTGGTGTATTAATAACAAACATGATGAAAAATTTTTAGACACTTATCAAACAGAAAGATTTTCAAACGCAAAAGAGTATATCGAGACAACAATGAGAATGGGAGAGTTTGTTAATGCAGTAGGGTCTGATAATATTACTGACAATATCTCTTCTGGGCCTGATGGCACAAAAAGTATGCAATCGATTAAACCTAAATTGGGAATTGGTCTTGGAAGCAACAAAGATAAAAATAGGGGTAAAATTTTTCCTCAACTTAGAATGAAAAATGGTAAAACTTTAGATGAAAAATTTTCAAAATCCCCTTTATTACTCACATCATCTAAATTAGCAAAAAAAGTTTCTTTAAAAATACAGTCAATTACAGACAAAGACATTAGGGGGCTTAGCAACTTATTAAAAACCTATAAAGCTAAAGCATTAATTGTTCGCCCAGATAGGTTTATTCTTAAAACATGTAATTCAGCAAATGACTTTAATCGAATAAATTATTTGCCGCTTTAACTTTTGTTTCATTATTAGGAGCTATACTTCCATCTGGCAATAAAAAAGAATTTTCAAAACCAACTCTGATTTTACCACCAAGTTTTATTGCAGTTTCTAGACAAGAAATCTCCTCTTTTGCAAATGCACATACTGCCCAGTCAGCATTAAATTCATTTTCTCTAAGTTTTTGAGTAAACAAAGAAATTTTTTTGGGATTACTTATTTTTCCAGTGTAATGTCCTATTACAAACATGCACCATACACCATCCTTAGAAATCTTACATTGAGTCAAAAGATTTGATAATAGATCTATATCTTCTGGTTCATAACAAATGTGTTGAATTTTAGTACCAGCTTCGGTTAATTTTTGGTAAATTTTTATGTCTTCACTTTTTGGTAATCTCGATGGAATCATTTCTCTTATACCAATTGAAATACCAGGAGGTAAAACATCGTAAGCAAGCTTTCGCATTTCCTCTGGAGAATATTTTCCAATAGCCTCAGTTGTAATTTGCAAATGCATCTTTGGAACTTTTTTTTGAAGCTCACTCAAAGTTTCTTTACATAAACCACTATCTAAAACATGCTCACCTTTATTATTTCTTGTATGGAAATGAATCGCCTCTGCTCCAGCTTTGAAGCAGGCTTCTGCTGTTTTAACAATTTCATTTATAGTTATAGGAACTGCCGCATGATCTTTTTTCATTGGCCTTGCGCCATTGGGTGCAACCATTAATCGTGGTAAATTATCTGGTTTATAAAAATTCACTGTATAATAAATTTTTATTCTTCATTATATGCTATCTCCCAAGTAAATTCCTAGTGAAAGAGCTGTTTCTACCAAAGAATCTTTTCTCTCGACATTTTTATAAGTTTTAATTCCCTCATCAATTGGAACATCTATAACTCTTCTATCTTTCCAAGCAACCATACGATCAAATTTTTTTTGATTTAATAAATCAACAGCATAAACACCAAACGCACTTGCTAGTATCCTATCGCTTGCGATTGGCGGCGCTCCTCTTTGAACATGACCAAGTGACGTAACCCTACATTCAACGTCTGTTTTTTTCATAAGTTCTTTTGCAATGTAGTCTCCTATACCACCGAGTCTTTGTTCACCGTCAATATATTTGTGGACCACTTGAGACCCATCTTCTTTTTTAACAGCCTCAGCAACTACTATTAATGAGTGTTGAACATCATGTTTTTTCATTGAATTAAGTTTTTTGATTATTCCATCTATCGAATATTTAATTTCTGGAATTAAGATAATATCCGCTCCACCTGCAATTCCTGCATTAAGGGCAATGTGTCCTGTATCTCTACCCATAACCTCAAGTATCATTGATCTTCTGTGACTAGCAGCGGTAGATTGAAGATTGTCTAGTGCTTGTGTTGCTACATCTACTGCAGTATGAAAACCAATTGAGCTTTCTGTTGCTCCTACGTCATTATCAATAGTTTTTGGTATAGCTACTATTTTCATATCGCCATCTTTTGCAAGTTTTTTTAGGATTTGCATACTTCCATCTCCTCCTATAATAATTAAACCATCAAGTTTCATTGAGTGATACCCTTCAATTATTTCTTTTGATTTATCGACATGTTTGCCATCCTCAGTGGGAATTTTAAAGGGGTTTCCTTTATTTGTTGATCCCAAAAAGGTTCCACCTTGTCTTAAAAGATATCCTGCAAAAGTTTTATATGTTAATTGTATTGCATCTACTGGACGTTTAATTAATCCAGCTGTGCCATCTCTAATTCCATATACTTCCATGTTATATTTATTTTTTGCTCTATAAAATATTGATCTGATAGCTGCATTTAGACCTCCACAGTCACCACCGCTAGTTAAAACTCCAATTCTTTTACTGCTCATTAAAATTAAATTTTCTTAAATATTTTTTTTTATAGGAAGAAGTGTTATAACATAAAAATCTTTAAATGGAAAAAAAAGCAAAAATCATAGCCACTTTAGGTCCAGCAATACATAGTGAAAATAAGTTAAAAAAGCTTGTGGATCTCGGCGTAGATGCGTTTAGAATTAATTTTAGTCATAACACTAGTGGTATAAATAAGATAGTTTCAAAAATTCGCAAAGTTGAAAAAAAAAATGGAAAAAAATTATCTCTGATAGCTGACCTTCAAGGTGTAAAACTTAGAATTGGCAAAATTAAAAATGAGAACCAACAAATCAGATATAATCAACGATTTACATTTGATGGTAAAAAAATTCCCGGTGATTCAAAAAGAGTAAATTTTCCTCATCCAAAGATAATTAAAAAATTAAAAAAAGGTAATAAGATTTTAATTGATGATGGAAAGTATTTATTCACAGTAATTAGTAAAAAGGGAAATGCAATAACCACAAAATGTCAAAGTCAAAATTGTATATTAAAAAGCAATAAGAGTTTTCATGTTCCAAATTTAGATATTGTTTTCAATAAACTAACAGGAAAAGACAAAAAAGATATTAAGACTGCAGTTAAACTTGGTTGTAATTGGGTTGCTCTATCTTATTTACAAAATGAAAAGCTAATACAAGAGACTAGAAGATTAATAAAGAAAGATATGGGTATTATTTCAAAAATTGAAAATAAACATGCTCTTAAAAATATTGAAAAAATTATCCAAGCGACAGATTCAATAATGATTGCCAGGGGAGATTTGGCAGTTGATATTGGTCATAGCGAAGTTCCAAAAGTTCAATTAAGTCTTATAAAAAAAAGTTCTCAATTTTCAAAATCTGTAATTGTTGCTACTCAAATGTTAGAAAGTATGATTAAAAATACCACAGCAACAAGGGCAGAAATAAATGATATCGCAACTGCGATATTTCAAGGTGCAGATACAGTAATGTTGTCAGCGGAGACAGCTATTGGCAAATTTACTACTCAAGCTGTTTCCACTATGACCCAAACTATTAGATCTGCTGAAAAATATAAAAGAGAGCACATAGAAGATTTTAAAAATTCTGTTATAACTAATAAAGATCCAGTAAAATCTATTCTTCGCTCTGTGAAGGATATCGCTTATAATCCAAATGTAAAAGCTATAATAGTATTTTCTAATTCTGGTAAATCCGCAAAACTTGTATCAGCAATGCGTCCTGCTGCAAAAATAGTAACCATTTCTCCCAACATAAATGTAAGCAGACAGGTATCAATGCTTTGGGGTGTTCAATCTATAAACAGTAGAGATGCAAATGGATGGAAGGATATGATGTCTATTTCTAAGGAAATTATAAAAAAACTTAAATTTGTTAAAAAGAATGACTTTGTAATTATAACTGCAGGTTTACCTTTTGGTAAAGCTGGTATGACCAACATGGTTAGGTTATATAAAGTTGGTTCTAAATGAAAAAAATTTGTTTAAACTAGAGCATAAAGAGATAAAAGAATTTATTTTTGCCAAATATATCAATTAATGTATATATATGCGGAAAAGCCCTCGTGGTGAAATGGTAGACACAAAGGACTTAAAAGGTTTTGGATTCACAATAATAACAGTCTCTGATAGTCTCTGACAGTCTACATCCCTTAAAATCATTTATTTTTTTTAATTTAAGATTATTTTCATTGGAAAATAAGGCTTAAAAAATTTGTGTAAACTTGAGCCAAACTTGAGCGAAAAGAGATATAATAATAGACTGGATTTATGAAAAAACTTTTATGGGTAGTAGCTTTATTTTTTATATTTAGTGACCACGCTTATGCTAAAAATTTTAAAGCTACCGTAAAAAATTACTATGACCATGATATGTATTATGGAAATAGTAAAAAAAACTTTGATGAAGCAAAGAAAAAAGCTTTTGACCATTGTAAGGTTAGATCTAAAAAACCAGATGGTTGTTTGCTTTACGCACTTCAATCTCGTACAGCACTTCAAACTATAACTGGTAAAGAATATGAAGAGATATTTTGGTCTGAAGAAGAATCTAAATTTGAAAAATCGTTAAAAACTAAAAAAGTAGCCAAGAAATCCACAAAAGAAAATGATTTTGTAAATACCAGATGGAGATTTGTTTATTTTGCAGGAGACAAAAATGAATTCAAAGTAAGTTTTTCAAATAATAATAATTGTGAAGTAAGAGCTATTAGAGAATTTTATCCAGAAGGACAACTAGTTGACGCCAAGTGTTCATGGAAACAAATTGCAGACACTCTCGAGTTTAATTATGGAAGTTTCAAGGCAAAAAGTAATATTTATAGTAATAACTTCTATGATTTTATTCTAGAGGGATCTATAAAAAATTATTCAATAGATCTTAATGCTGAACTTAATGGTACACCAATATTTCTCAACGCTTCATGGACTGAGGAAAGTAAAATTAAAATAGCTAAAAAACCAAAGAAAAAAGAACCTGAAAAAATAGTTAAAAAGCCTGAGAAAATTATAAAAAAACCTGGAGTGAAAACAATAAAGCCTACAGAAGTAGATACATCACTTATAACTATTGGCAGTGGTAGTGCGTTTTATATTAACGGCCAAGGTTACGCACTTTCAAATAACCACGTTGTAAATATTTGTAAACAATCTGTTGCACAAGTAGATGGTAGAGAAATTTTATTTAGAGTAGTGGCAACTGATAAAACTAATGATGTTGCAATATTAAAAACTGACAAACGAACAAGAAATTATATTAAAATTAATGAAGATGGAGCAAAGCTTGGAGAAAACATTGTTGCCGTAGGATATCCTTTAGCAGGAAGATTAAGCGATAGTGTTAAGATAACAAGAGGGATTGTAAGTTCATTGAGCGGAATAAATAATAACATAGGTCAAATTCAAATAGATGCAGCTCTTCAACCTGGAAATAGTGGTGGGCCAGTTTTAAATGAAAAAGGTGAAATGATAGGAATAGCTTCAGCAGGGTTAAATAAATTATTAATGGCTAAAGAAGCTAAATATATTCCAGAGAATGTTAACTTCGCTGTAGCTGCACCAATTGTTGTAAATATTTTAAAGAATAAAAAAATTAAGTACTCATCATCAGGAATATTTGGAGGAAAGTATTCTAACACCGAACTAGCAGAACTTGGAAATAGTGCAACAATACAGTTGTTATGCAGAAATACTAGAACGGCATACAATAGATTAAAGGGAGATAAAAAATATACTCACGTTCTTCTAGATTTAGAATAAAACATTGCGGGATATTCTGGGAGAACTTGAGCGAGACTTGAGCGAAAAGAGATAAAACAATTTATTTTTGCCAAAATTACAAATTAATGTATATATATGCGGAAAAGCCCTCGTGGTGAAATGGTAGACACAAAGGACTTAAAATCCTTGCCCGCAAGGGAGTGACAGTTCGAGTCTGTCCGAGGGCACCAAATATTTAAACATGATAGAAAATAAAAAATCTATTTTACTTTTATTTAAGGAAAGAAAAAAAGAAACACCAAATTCTTTCTTCTATGAAAGAAAATTCTCAAGAGAATATAATACAAGTATTCTTTATATTTCAGATTATTTATACAAAAATAATAACGCTATTGCTAAAATTATAAATACAATTATAGAAGAGAAGAAAATATCTATAGTGTTATTTGAAGGCGATCACATATCTATTTTTGATTCAAAATTTATTAAATTAATAAGCAGTAAAGTAAAAAAAGGTTTATTTCTTCAAGACGATTACATGTACCATTATATAAATAGAATAACTGCATCTGCTTGTGATTTTGTTCTTTCTGGATGTCCATTGTCAGTTTTGAAATTTCAAGAATTGGGATACAAATCCTTTTTTTTACCAGTAGAGACAGACGGGAAAATCTTTAAGGACTATGGTGAAAACAAGGTTCATGACGTATTATTTTTTGGAAGAGTAAAAAATAATAGAAGCAAAATCACAAATTACTTAAAACAAAATGGTGTTAACATTATTGAGTGTGGACCATACGATAAAATAAGTGATACACCAGAAAAACTAGCAAGACTTATAAATAAATCAAAAATTGTTTTAAACTTTACTGAGTCTGACAATACTAGCAAAAAAAACAATCCAATTTCTCATTTCAAATATTCTTATGAAATGAAAGGAAGAGTTTATTTTACTGGACTTTGTGACACTTTGTGTATTTCTGAGTATTCCCCTCCAAATGAACTACTTTTTAGCAATAATGAAGTTCCATTCTTTTATAATGAGATCGATTGTTTAAACCTGATTAAAGATTTTTTAAAAAATGAAACAAAATTAATATCCGCTACAAAAAAGTACAGACAAAAATGCTCAACATTTGAAGACAGTAATTATATTAATAAAATAAAAATGTTTATAGACAATAATAAAAATGAAAACTTTAATGTAAATATTCCTTATTGGTATGAGTTTATTTTTTTTAAGAAAAATTTAATGTTACGTTTTAGATCAAATAACCTAAAATCTTTTTTCTCACAAATTTTTGACTCTATATTCTTAACTAAATATAGATCAAAATTTTTAATTCCTTTTTTCCTTATATATTCATTATTTTCGTCAATTATATTTTTATTCAAATTACCAGTTGCCAAACTTAAAATATGAAAAAACTAAACTTTATTATTGACAAAACAAATAAAGCCAAAGTTTTTAAAAAAATTATATTTAAAAAATATAAAAATTATTCTATTTCTAAATGTGATGTCATTGTTGTAGCTGGAGGAGATGGTTTTATGCTTAAAACCGTTAAAAAACTTTATAAATATAATAAGCCATTTTATGGAAT